>JAAYOL010000055.1 GCA_012520395.1 Clostridiales bacterium | reverse complement strand
TAATCAACCCATGTGCGGTTTTCGTCGCTGTACATGAGAGAGAGTTCTTTATACTCACCGGATTGCTTATCCTTATAATATATTATACTGGAAAGATTCATCGAAAAGTTTTCCGGAGAGACGTCAAGCTCAGGCGAGAGGTTCTTTTTTACGTATACGGCAAATATACAGGCGAACATCATGCCGGTAGTCAACATTATTAGCAGAATCGTGCCTATTATCTTTAAGAGCGCGGCGCCGAAACGGCGGGCGGGCTTAGCGCTGCCCTCTGCGGGCCTGCCTTTCTTATTGGCCAAGGAATACACCTCCGTAAGGGGTAAAACATAATGCTTTAGCCGGGTATTTCCGGATATTAAACTATTATAGCACACAGTGGCAACTTGTCATCACCAAACTGTAAATTTTGCAATATTTTTTGATTTGAGGGGAATAATCTTATCATACGAAACCGCCAGCCGCGCTTCGGCTTTATGTAATGTGTCGTCACCGCCGGTTGCCCTGCAGGGGCGAGAAACCAGCTTCTAATTAAACATTATAGACTTTTGAGGGAGATGGTCAACTTGAAAAAAATTCTTGCCCTTGTATCTGTCCTGCTGCTCCTGTCAACGGGCGCACTTGCCGCTTCCGACAGCTATGTGCTGCTTGAAATAGACGGGCTGGTGGGCGTATTCTTGGAGTCCGACACTGATAATCCAAAGTATGTGACGGACATAGTCGTTCTGTCACTTCCCTCAGGTGACAGGGAAATGCTTTCGGAGGGCATTAGGGTAGACGGCGAGGAAGCCCTACGCGAAATTTTGGAGGATCTTGGTTCCTAACTTTTGGGGTTGATTAATCAGCGTCAATAATGTATAATAGCCTCACCCCATATGGGGAACGATTGTCGTCAAGGCGACACATAACAGGGGGCGTTTTCGTGAGCGAGGAATTCGGAAGTGATTTTATCACGATAGTGGACGATGAGGGAAATGAATTCGAGCTGGAGCTTCTGGACACATTGGAATATAACGATGATATTTATATGTCCTTCCTTCCGGCCGACCTCAATGAAGAAGATGAAAACGCCGAAATGATAATACTCAAGGTCGTTGAGGAAGATGGCGAGGAGTTCCTCTCCACGCTTGACAGCGACGAAGAGCTTAATGCGGTCTATGAAAAGTTTATGCAGCAGCTCTTCGACGACCTCGATGACGAGGACACAAACTAACAGCTTGCTCGGTTTGGTGCCGGGTGAGAGATAGGGCCAACATGATAGATATATGCCCTGCTTTGTTCGTGATAGGCCCATTAAACCCACATCACTTATAAGGGATGCCATATTTCTCCGTGGATTGCAGGCCTCCCGGGGCACTCTGGAGGTGCCTTGGACGTTGGAAGCAGAGAAGCGGGGAAGAGGCGACCCACCTGCATATATGTGCAGGTTATAATCGGGCTTACACGGCACGGCGGGGGTCTGAACAAAATTTGAAGGGGGCTTCTTCAGTCCCCTTCTTTTTATTTTTTAGAATATGATTAATCCCGGCGGTGCCGGATGTTTAAGGTTATACTTGGTAAAGCCGTTAACAAATCTTAAACTTTACTTAACAATTGCGAAAATGCCGTTTTTTTTACTTGAAAGAAATGGTGGATTCGGTTATAATGGCACGGAGTTCGGCTGCAGGTCGGTATCATCCGAACTATCCGCGGACACTCCGCCAATACTTGAGAAGGATGTATTGAATATGGGCGCATCACAAGAAAAAAAGAAACGTCAGGAAATGAAGTCCTCCGGCATCGATAGGCGTCAGGAGAGAAATGAGAAATTAGAGAAGGAGAAAAGACGTTCAAGGAGAAACAATACGATTGTCGGCTCCATCGTTGCCGTTGTCCTGATAGCGGTAATTCTGATTAACTCAAATCTTTTCTATACCGGGCTAACTGCACTGACAATCGGGGACAAGCAATATACGGTGGCTGACTTTAACTACTACTATTATTCGACTTATCACAATATGTATAGCAGCCTCTATCAGTATTACGGCGAGAGCATAAGTCAGTTGCTTGACAGCAGAAGGCCGCTTAAGGACCAGATGTATGATGAAACCCGCAGCTGGGCCGATTACTTTGAAGAGGTAGCACTCAGCAATATGCGGGAGGTCACCCTGCTTTGCGACGCTGCGGAAAAAGCGGGCCTAACTCTTAAGCAGGAGGACATCGACAGCATCGACCAGAGCATGGAGGACATAAAAAACAATTACTCCTCCTATGGCTATTCCTCACTGTCCGGCTTTTTCGCCGGTGTTTACGGCAGGGGCGTAAACGAGAAGAATTACCGCAAGAACCTTGAAAACGACCACCTTGCAAACCTATATGTTAAGAACTTGATTGAGAATATGGAATACACCGATGCCGAGCTGAGCGAGTACTATAACGAGCATAGGGATCAGTATGACCTGCTCACCTACCGCAGATATTATGTGAGCGGTCTTGCGGACGAGGAAAATGGCATAGACAGCGAGGCTGCCATGGCCGCCGCAAAGGAAATAGCCGAGGCCATAGGCGCGGCGAAGAATGAGCAGGAGTTCAATGACCTGGTATATCAGTATGCTCCCGAGGATAAGAAGGAGACATACGCGGACGGCGCGGGTACCATATACAGCAACCAGTCGCCTTCAAGTATTATTGAGGATCACGCGAAATGGCTTCTTGAAGACGATAGGGCCGAGGGCGATGTCACGGTAATTGAATCATCCTCCGGCTACTATGTGCTCTGCTTCTTAAGCCGCAACGACAACTCATATAATACCGTCAACGTCCGCCATATCCTTATACCGATTGAAGATACCTCGGATGAGACCTCCGAGGAGATGGCCAAAGAAAAGGCCGAGATGCTCTACAAGGTGTGGCAGAGCGGCGACGCAACGGAGGATTCGTTTGCCGAACTTGCAAAGGCCAATTCATCCGACGGTTCGGCGAGCAATGGCGGACTGTATGAAAAAGTACGCCTCGGCCAGATGGTCAAGGAGTTTGAGGACTGGTGCTTTGCCAAAGGCCGCAAGCCCGGCGACACCGGAATCGTGAAAACCCAGTACGGTTACCATATCATGTACTTCTCCGGAGAGAGCAAGCCTTATCGTCTTCTAGTTGCGAGAAGCGCAATGGAGAGCGAGAATTACAGCCAGTGGCTTGAGGAGCAAAAGCAAAACTACGAGATAAGCAAAAAGTTTTCGATGAGATTTGCAGGATAATGAACTGAGATTTTGGGGAACACATTGTGTTCCCCAAAGTTTATAGGAAGGCTGATTTATGGAACAGTTTATACGATCGGAAATGCTTTTAGGCAGTGAGGCCATGGAAAAGCTGAGAAGTGCTCATGTGGCAGTGGTGGGCGTCGGCGGAGTCGGCGGCTTTAGCGTTGAGGCCCTTGTGCGCGCCGGTGTCGGGGAGATAACCATAGTTGACAATGACAAAATAAGCAGGAGCAATCTTAACCGCCAGATAGCTGCCCTTCATTCCACGCTGGGACAGTTTAAGGCCGAGGCGGCGGCGGCAAGGGCACTGGACATCAATCCCCATGTCATAGTTCACCCGAGGGTTTTACTCTACAGTGCGGATAACCGCGAGAGCTTTTTCAACGCTTCATACGATTACATCGTAGATGCGATAGACCTTGTATCCTGCAAGCTCGACCTCATCATATCGGCAAAGGAAAGAAACATCCCCATAATCTCAGCATTGGGAGTCGGGAATAAACTCGACCCGGGCCAGCTTTGTGTTACAGACATCTCGAAAACGCAGAGCTGTCCACTCGCCAGGGTAATCCGCAAGGAGCTGAGAGACCGCGGCATTCTGCACCACAAGGTGATATACAGTTCGGAGCCGGCACTCAAACCCCTGCCTATGGAACAGCCGCCTCCCGGCAGGAGAAGCATACCGGGGAGCGTATCCTGGGTGCCGGGGGCGGCAGGACTGATGCTCGCCGGCGAAGCTATAAAGGACATTCTGGGAATAAACGGAACATGACCCGAAGAGCTTGGCAAAGTCGAGAAGAACTAAAACGGTTTATGCAAGCGACCCAAACCCACGGAGGGTATCTCACTTTTTTGAGATACCCTCCTTTTTATTAAAAAATAATTGATAATTAATGGCAAAATGATATAATATCCCATGGGATACCATATCTTGCGTAGCGCCCCCCGGAGTGGGCGCGCGCTAAAGGTTACAAAGCTGCGACGTGAGACACGTGCCACATGGTCAAATATTATAATCAATGATTATTATGCTATTGCCAGAGCGCCACAGGCGATTTTGAGGGAGGTAGGACTATGCGCAGAGCTCATGAGGTTGAATTCAAGATATACGG
>JAAYOL010000054.1 GCA_012520395.1 Clostridiales bacterium | reverse complement strand
GCGAGCGGAGACCTGTCCCACAAGCTCAAGGAGGACGGGCCTTACGGTTTTGCCGAGGACGGGCCCGAATTTGACAGGAGGATAATGGACACCCTAAGTAGCGGAGATTTCATAAAGATGTTCGACTTCACGCCGGCATTCTGCGACTCCGCTGGCGAGTGCGGACTGCGCTCCTTTATTGTCATGGCAGGGGTCCTAGACGGGCTTGCGGTAAAGCCCAAGAGGTATTCTTATGAGGGCCCGTTCGGAGTGGGTTACGGCATATGTTCTTTCGAAATAACGGGAACCGATCCGGAGCGAGACTTTGAGCGAATTTATCTTGAAAACGAAAGGCGAGAGGCAAAAAAGCGTAAGACCGAAGAGGACCCGTATGTCCGACTGGCGCGTCTGTCCCTGGAGACATATGTCCGTACCGGAAGGCGGGCAAAGCTTCCCGAGGACCTGCCTGAAGAGATGCTTGTGAGCAGGGCGGGCGCTTTCGTCTCAATATACAAGCATGGGCAGCTGCGCGGCTGCATAGGGACGATTGAGCCTGCAACAAACTGCGTGGCGGAGGAGATTGTGCGCAATGCGATAAGCTCCGGAACGGAGGACCCGAGATTTGACAGCGTAAGGGAGTCAGAACTTGACGACCTTGTATACAGCGTGGACGTCCTGATGAAACCCGAACCAGTGCAATCAATTTCGGAACTGGATGTGATGCGCTACGGCGTCATCGTATCGAAGGGGTTCAGGCGCGGGCTGCTGCTTCCGAACTTGGACGGGGTAAACGACGTGGAAACCCAGCTGAGAATCGCAAAACAAAAAGCCGGGATACACTTTGACGATGACGACGTGAAAATTGAGCGCTTCGAGGTGGTGCGTCATAAATGAAGGTTAGGTGCGGGATTTGCCACCATAATTGCAACCTTGCCGAGGGACAGCTTGGGGTTTGCCGGGCAAGGCGGAACAGGGACGGCCAAATAATATGCGAAAACTACGGCCGCATAACGTCGCTCGCCCTTGACCCCATAGAAAAGAAGCCGTTATACAGGTTTAGGCCCGGCAGCAAGATACTTTCCGTCGGAAGCTATGGCTGCAACATGCGCTGCCTCAACTGCCAGAACTGTGAAATATCCATGGCGGACCCGGGCGAAAATGGCGGCATGGTGCGATGGAACGAAATAACTCCTGAGGAACTTGTGGGGCGCGCGGTAGAGCTTACGCCGCACGGAAACGTCGGGCTTGCATACACTTACAACGAGCCTTTTATAGGCTACGAGTTTGTTATGGACTGCGCAAGGCTCATCCGCGAACGCGGACTTTCTAACGTGGCGGTGACGAACGGGTGCATCAACGAGCAGCCCCTCCTCGAAATACTGCCGTACTTCCATGCGATGAACATCGACCTTAAGTCGTTCAGGCATGACTTTTACAGGCGCATGGGCGGTGACCTTGACACCGTGCGAAATACAATTAAAAATGCAGCAAAGCGCTGCCACGTCGAAGTGACTACACTCATAATACCCGGTGAAAACGACACAGACGAGGAGATTGAAGAGATAGCATCATGGCTGGCTGGTGTGGATAAGGACATAACATTGCACGTGACACGGTTTTTCCCCGCCTGGAAAATGACGGACAGGCCGCCCACACCCGTTGACAGGGTTTACGGGTTGGCCAGGGTTGCGAAACGGCACTTGAAGAATGTCTTTGTGGGCAATTGCTGATAAAAGCCGAATCCGAACCTTTCTCTTGGAAAAAGGTCCGGATTTTGCTTTTTGGTGGAGATTAGCGAGAAATAGTCATTTTCTTGGAATTCTTTCGTTGCTTTCTCTGTTTCCCCATGGCCCGTCGCTCTCCCGGTGATCTTGCTCCATTTTCTTTTGAAAAAAGTTTCCTCAAAGAGCATACCGTATATCGGCTCTAATTGATTTTCCATAATATACATGGTAAAATTTATTAATTAAATTAGATTGGATTGGGGATTAAATATGAAACGTTTTTTTACATCCGTTCTCTGCCTCGCCCTGCTGGCCTCCTTTCTTGCGGTTCCTGTCCTTGCCGTAAACGACATAGAAAATTCTGAAATAACAAATGGGTTTGGTCAATTTTCTGATGTGGCCTCTGGCGCATGGTATGAAAGCGGTGTCTACGTGGCCAGTGCCTATGGCTTGGTCAAGGGCGTTTCCGACGATAGCTTCGGTATCGGCACGAATATGAAGCTTTCCGAGGCGGTGACCCTGGCTGCCCGGCTGCACAGCATTTATAACAGCAGCGGTGGAAGTTTTTCCGACACGGAGCCATGGTATCAGGCATATGTGGACTATGCCGTTGAGAACGGTATCATCTCCGCCCGGCAGTTTGAAAACTATGAGTCTATGGTCACTCGTCTACAATTTGCCGAGCTGATGGCCGCCGCCCTGCAGGACGAGGCCTTTCCAGAGATTAACAGCATTGAAACGGGAGTAATTCCTGATGTCTCACTGGATGCGCCGTATACCAGCGTCTACAAGCTCTATCGTGCCGGGGTTATAATCGGAAAGACCGAGGACGGACATTTTTATCCCTCCGACCCGCTTTTAAGGGAGGAGGCTGCGGTTATCGTTGCCCGCATTGTCGATCCGGGTTTGCGAGAGTCATTTTATCTGCAGGCTGGCTTAGGATTCGGGGACTTCGAGGTTTCCGGTAAAATTCATCTGGCTTACATGTCTTCCCGTAATGCGACGGGGAACTGCAAAATGGCCAAAAACGATCCATCCCCTAACTACGGCAGGCCGCTTTATACTGTTAATGTTATGCTACCACGTATATCCGAACCCATTATGGAAGCCATCGACTATGTAAAAAACAGGACGGATCTGAAGAAAGTCAGCGAGCATTTGGAAGCCGCCCGCCTTATCATCGAGGAGCTAAGCAGGATTGTTCCTACCCTGGGCGCCAACAGCTCATCGGATGAATGGGACGCCGCAATTAAGCTGTTTGAGGACTGCAACGACGCCCTGAGTAATGCGAAAAACGCTTTGTAAGTGAGAGTTCTACGCCGCCTGACCGGCAGCGTGACCTCTGCAGAAATCGACTTATAGAGTTAGGATATAAGGTTAGTACGAAATAATATCTATTTTGTAAAATGAATACACCCACAGCTCTCTGCAAAGCTGTGGGTGTCTTTAACACTGAACTATAACCCGCGAACAATCTCATTTCCTTATTCGTGTTCTTTTTAACTGTGCGTTCGCATTCTGCCTAAATAACCTACACCCGCTCAGGTCGCGTTATCCTTGTCCGAGCAGTCAATTGTGCATTTTATTTGCTTCGCAGAGCTATGCCGTACTTCTCGCAAAAAAGTGCACTGGGGTGTACGGAAAGATCCGATTACTGTGCGCTGTATTCTCTATGTTGGCCGTCATAGCTTGCGTTTGGGGCAGTTTTTACCTTTGACAGGTCATCGCGCCCCACTCTTTATCGTTGTGATCACGCATGGAGGCGCTGAACGACGTTCCATCAGCGGAGAATACAAGTTTTGCTCCCGCAATATTTGCCTCGCCTGTCGACCACCGCACAAAATAGCTACCGTTGATGTAGGTGCTCCCGGTTTCATCATTTGAGCAGACGATTTTATAGTAAGAGCCGTCGCCAAAATCCTTTTCAAATGTGACTACAGT
>JAAYOL010000053.1 GCA_012520395.1 Clostridiales bacterium | reverse complement strand
CGTCAACTTCCAGATCCTTTGTTGTAACGGGGTTGCCCTTCTTGTCATAGGCGACAATGATGTTGCCTATGCGCTCGCGCAGATCTTTAAGGTCGGTGGCAACGGCCAGTATGGCCATCAGCTCAGAACCGACTGCGATGCCGAACTTGGAGTCCATTTCGAAGCCGTTCTTGTCGCCCTCGCCCATGCCGATGCGGATGTTGCGCAGACCCTGGGCGCAGAAGTCGATTACCCAGCCCATCTCGACACGCTCGGGATCTATGTCGAGCCTCTTAAGGCCGCGCTTCGCCAGCTGCTCATCTGTATAGTTGCGCTCGTGCTGCATGCGGGCATTGAGTGCTACCATCGCGAGGTTGTGGGCATTCATAATGTCGTTTATGTCGCCAGTGAGACCGAGAGAGAATTCAGTCATGGGTATCAGCAGAGCGTTTCCACCGCCGGCAGCACTACCCTTTACGTTCATGGTCGGACCGCCGGAGGGCTGGCGCAGGCAGCCGCCGACATTTTTGCCGAGCTTACCAAGACCCTGAATCAGGCCGAGGGAGGTGGTGGACTTTCCCTCTCCGAGGGGGGTCGGGGTGATGGCCGTAACTTCGATAAATTTGCCGTCGGGCTTATCCTTGAGACGGTCCATAATTTTAATAAAATCAAGCTTCGGAGTCTTGCCGTATGGAATGATCTCGTCAGGGAGAAGTCCCATCATCTCGCGGAACTCGTCCACGCTTGGCAGTGTCTTTTCGGCTTCTTCTGCAATCTGCCAATCTTTGTATACTCTTGGATCAAGCATTCTGATTTCTCCTTTATATAAAATTTGGTTTTGCGCTTCTATAAAAATGTGATTTGCGCCGTAATAAGTTGTCTCCCGGGCAGGCGAGGAGCGGTTTGTCCACTATTCTCTGTCCTCTGCATGCTCCTGCTCTTCGCCACTAAGCTCTTTATTCCGGGCTGCGGAGAACACATACATGTCCTCCGGATTGTGGCTTTTCTTCACACGGTTGCGTATGAGGATTGTGAGCGCCGCCAAAAGCGACAGTCCTGCGAGGAGCTGGGATACGCGTATGCCTGTTCCGAAAAGGTAAAGGCTGTCAACGCGAAGCCCTTCAATCCAGAATCTTCCGAGTCCGTACCAGGCGACATAAAGCAAAAACATCTGGCCATCGTATCTGCGCCTTTTCGAATAGAAGTGAAGCAGGACGAAGCCTATCAGGTTCCAGAGCGATTCGTACAGGAAGGCAGGGTGAAAATAATAGGTTCCAGCGGCCGTTTCCAGGCCCATCTTCCAGGGCACGTCGGTCATTACGCCGAAGGCCTCTCGATTTATCAGGTTGCCCCATCGTCCAATGGCCTGACCGATTAAGAGCCCGAAGGCGCCTATATCCAAAACCGGCGCCATGGGAATCTTTTTGATGCGGCTGTATATAAATACGCCGAGCACACCGCCAATCACGCCTCCGTATACGGCTAGACCGCCCTCCCAAATCTTTATGATGTCTAAGGGGTTGTCGCTGTATTGTGAAAAGTTAAACACAACATAATAGAGCCTGGCCGATATAACTGCTATGGGCACCGAAATAATCAGCATATCCATTATGTTGTCGGCCGTCAGGCCGAAGACCTTCGAGCGTCTTGTCACATAGAGGGCCGCAAGCAGGAAGCCAAAGGCTATTATTGCGCCGTACCAGTTAAGCTCACGGCCAAAAATCGTATAGGTGCTGCTGGGGTTGATGCTGAAATTCTCGCCCAGTATGGGGAAAGTAATCGTCGCTTCAGGCATCCCGGGCCTCCTTTCCGTCAGTTAAACGGACGTACGAGAGAAATTGCAAGTCTTTGCGGCTCAAGATTTTCCGCTATGAAGCTCACTACGTCCTTGATCGTTATCTCATCAAGTATTTCTATACTCCTGAGGGGGTCAAAGCCTTCAAAATGCCCTGTAAGCTGCCTTGTGCAAATACCATACATTGAGTTGAGGCCTCTTATTTCCTCTCCTAGCACCGACTTTTTAAGACGTTCAAAATAATCCTTATCGGGCCCGTCGGCCGCAAATCTCGCAGCTTCCTCTGTTACCGCCGAAAAAACTGCGTCCGGGTCCCGGCTTTCACCGCCGAAGACACTGACCGCGCCGTCGGGGAAATAGCTTGTGCCGCCGTAAAACGAGCTGTTGATAAGCCCCTGCGAATAGAGCCTTGAATAAAGCGGTGAGGACTTGCCCAAAAACAGGCTCATTGCGAAATCTCCTATGAGCTCCTGCCTCTGGCGCTCAGTTCCCGTGAGGCCTCCTTCAAGCTTTGCTCCGGCCATAAAAAGCGGAACTGCGACCTCCATTTTGGCCTCCTTGCGCTCTTCCAGAGGCAGGGGGGATTCCCCCTGTCCGTAATCACGCTCTGCGGTCTCCTTCCTCTCTTTCGGAAGAAGTTTTTCCGCTATATCCCTGATACGCTCCGGGTCAAGGTCACCCGCGGCGCACAGAACCATGTTTGAAGGATTATAAAAGGCCTCGTGGCAGTAATAAAGCGTCTGCGCGGTGATCTCCGCTATGCTCTCAACCGAGCCGGCGACCGAGTCTCTGATGGGGTTTTCCGCATAGAGGGCCTGCATCATGTTGCGATACACGACAAACTGCGGGTTATCCTCAATCATCCGTATCTCCTGAGCAATTATTCCCTGCTCCTTGGCAACGCTCTCCTCTGTAAAATACGGCTCGGTCACAAATTCGAGGAGGATTTTAAGGCTTTCTTCAAAGTTCTCGATGCTCTCAAAGTAGTAGGCGGTCATTCCGGAGCTGGTGAAGGCATTCGGTGAGGCGCCGTTTGCCGAGAACTGCTGCATCACGCTTACGTCCTTTTTATCGAACATTTTGTGCTCAAGAAAATGTGCAACTCCCGCAGGCGTATTGTGCCACTTCCCTGCCAGCTTAAAGCGCCTGTCCGAACCGCCGTATTTTGTCGCAAAAACCGCGGTGCTTTTGAAGTAACCCTTTTTCGGCACTACATAAACGGAAAGTCCGTTGCCGAGTGTGTCAAACCATAATTGTTCTTTGATGTTTTTATATTCATGAAGTTGCATAATCACCGGCTCCCTTCTGCGTTCTTAAGAAAATAAACGCTGTCGAGCCTAATGCTGTCTGCAACGGCCAGAATATCTTCCTTGGTAATGTCCCGGACAAGCTCTGCCAGAACATCGGGTGCATATGTGAGGGAGTCTATCGCCTGCCCCAGATAAAAGTTTTCAAGCTGTATCTGACTGTCCATGACGGATCTCAAGTCCGTCATAATGCTCTTTCGGGAGTTTTCAAGCTCATCATCGCTTATTTCGCCCTGCCTAATTAAATCAAGCTGCCGCAGTATCTCAGCGAGTGCTTCGTCATACTTTTCCACTTCAATGCCCGAGGACACAATCATAAGTCCCTTGTGCCGCTCGATCTGGGAGCTTGCATAGTAACAGAGGGAGAGCCTTTCCCTGACGTTGAGGAAAAGCTTAGAGGTGACGCTGCCGCCGTAAAGAGCGTTGAACACCAAGAGGGCCGCCAAATCCGGCTTTTTCATAATCTCGCCGAGGCGAAATCCCACCGCGAGCTTGCCCTGAGTCACGTCCAGGCTTTCGCTGAAATAGCGGGCCTCGGCAGTTGACATTTTGACATCGGTGAAGGGCTGCTCTAGTTCGCCATTCGCCCTCGGAAGGGCCTCCAGCGCGTTCTTGATGGCTATCTCCACGCGGGCGGTTTCCGCACTTCCGCAGTAGAAAACCTCTATCCTTGCCGTTTCAATTATCTCACGGTAGTGCTTTGTAAGAGTTATCGGTGAGAGCTTCAGCGCGTCCTCGGGTTTTTCGCCGAGGGTATCCACAGAGTAAGGCTCACCTGCGCACATAAGCTCCTTCAGGCGACTTACTGCATACTGCTGCTTGTCGTTTATCCTGGCCCGTATGCGGTCGGCAAGGTTCTCTCTCTCGCTTTTGACATAATCGGAGTTGAAAAGTCCTGCCCGCGTCGCCGGGCAAAGCAAAACCTGCCCCATAAGCTCCGCAACACGCTCCAGCACCCTTTCGCCTTCGGATACAAAGGCATCGTCAACAAAATCCGCATAGAGACCGATGCAGTGCACCTCGCCCTTTTTCCTGACTATCGGCTCCAGTCTCGCGCCATACAGCTCATCAAGAGCGGCGGACAGGCTCTGCATATCCGGATATCGTCCGCAGCCGCGAAGGAGGACCTTGGGCAGAAGGGCGTTTCTCGCCGCATTTTTGCGGCTTAGCTGGAGGCAGAGGGTAATGCTGATGCAACCGGTCTTGAACTTATCTGTCCTCTCGGTCGTCAGGTAGACAAGAGGCATTATCTCTTTTCGGCTAACAGAAACCATAGGAAATATTTCCTCCCACGGAATTCCCCCTTTTTATTATACTATACATCAAAATACTAAAAAAGGGATAATTTATATGATTTTTTGTAATAGATTTCAATTTGTCGTTATTTTAGCTCAACTAATATATTATGTTTTCCACAATACTTTGACAAATCTAACACTTTATCAGGCACGGGTGAATTGTCCACGCTCAGCCTTGAAACGCCCGTCCTGCGCACGGTAATATTGAATTCTCTATCGTCTAAGCGCCACAGTGCGGAAAAACCCTCCCATTTTTCGGGTAGCTTCGGTTCTATCCTCAGCAGACCTGCGCGCAGCTTTATACCCAGCAGCTCCTCTTCAACTACACGGAAGTACCAGGAGGCGGCACCCGTGTACCAGTTCCAGCCGGCGCGTCCCGTATGCTGGGGATTGTAATAGACGTCTGCGGCAAGCACGCAGGGCTCCGCCTTATAAATGGTCAGGTCATGATTGAGCGGCAGGATTGCCCTGAGCATCTCCCAGGCCTCCTCTATCATGCCCGAATTTAAGCAGCCCAAGGCAAGCCAGACTGCGGCATGGGTATATTGCCCTCCGTTTTCCCGGACACCCGGTACATAACCGCGTATATAGCCCGGATCGCTGCCATCCCCGGAGAACGGGGGATCGAACAGTTTAATTATACCATTTTTCTTGTCAAAAAGACAAGCTACGGCACTTTTTATTCCTGTAAGAGATTTTCCGGCATCAGAATAGACCGTCCATGTCGAAAAGCTCTGGGCGATAGAGTCAATGGCACATTCGTGGCTGCCCTCCCTTCCGATGGGGGCACCGCTGTCGAAATAGGCCCTCAAAAACCATCTTTTGTCCCAGGCGCTGTTGGCCGCTCCGGCGTACTGCTGGGCTATGCCCCTGTACTTCGCTGCTGTGTCGTCCTCTCCCAGCTCTGAGCAAAGCCATGAAAAGCGCTCGCAGACATGGGCCACAAACCAAGTAAGCCAGACACTCTCACCCCTGCCGCCTATTCCGATTTTGTCAAAGCCGTCGTTCCAGTCCCCGGTGCCTATCAGAGCCAGACCATGCTCGCCCACACCCCGCTCTATCGAATAATCAAGCGCCTTTTTTGCATGCTCGAATATGCTGCCGAGCACCCCGCTTTTCTTCGGCAGCTCATATCTCTCGTGCTCGCCCTCCTTTAATACAGGGGAGTCGATATACTCCGCGCCTTCGGCACAAAAATCATAGTGGCCCGTCACCTCGCAGTAACGGCAGAGCGAGTAGGGTAGCCACAGCAGGTCGTCGCTACAACGCGTGCGTACCCCCCTGTCACACGAACAGTTGTCCGTCGGATGCCACCAGTGCTGGACGTCCCCCTCAAGGTACTGATGCTCGCAGGCCCTTTTTATCTGCTCGCGGGCATAGCTCGGATGGTGCTGTACTATGCAGGACACGTCCTGAAGCTGGTCACGGAAGCCATAGGCCCCTCCGTTTTGATAAATAGACGTTCTGCCCAGAATTCGGGAGGAGATAATCTGATACAGTGCCCAACCGTTTATATAGCTGTCGAGTGCATATTCTGGTGTTTTTATCACAATCGGGCAGACCTTTTCCCTCCAGTATCTCTTGGTCTGCTCAAGGGCCTGCTCAGCCCTCTTAATATTTAAAAGCTCAACAACTTGCTCCTCCTCAATAAAGCCGGAGAGCAGCACGGCCGTATCGGAGAGGGCATAATCGGCTGAAATGCAGTTAATTGAACGCGCGCGGATGTCGGAATCCGAGAAACGCAGGATTTTTCCCGAAAAAGCAGTTACAAAGCGCTGGTCCGGAAAAAGAGGATTTCCGCTGTTTTCAGCGACTATCGTATTGTGCCGCTGCTTAATACGCACTCCGTTTTGCTCCGTATCCGCACCCAGAACAATATCTGTAAAGTAGTTTAACCTGTCCACATTCCGACCGTTTTCGACTTTCACTATAATGACTCTGACATCCAGGTCGGGAGGAATAAAGGCTGTCGTGATAATTTTGACCTCGCCTATCTCCTTCTCCCACTGCGCAAAGCCGAAGCCGAAGCGGATTTTGCAGGCGCAGCCGTCGGCGTCGGCAAATACAGAATATTTTTTTCCATCAATTGTCACCCTTATCTGCTCGCTGCCTTCGGTTTCCAACGGGTCGTTCAGCCAAACATTGACCTTGTTTTCTCTCGCGTTTTTATACCACATATGGCCCGTTCCACAATCGGTGGCAATATAGCCAAGAGCGCCGTTGCTGAGAATATTGCTCCAGGCGAGCAGGGGCAGAGAGGCGCCCGTTTCAATGAAGAAGCTCAGATCAGAATCGTAATAGTATCTGAGGTCCCCAAAGGGCATGGCCCCCTCTTTCCAGTAGGCCTCCCCGGGAAGCTTGTCCGTTACCCGCCCGTCCGACTGTAGCTTTTCATTGCAGCTGACGACCATTGAGGAGGAGCGTGAGAGCTCCAGCAGATTCTCCATGCCGGCAATAAATATACCGTTACCGATGCCGTTTTCAAGGCCAAGCTCCCCCAGAATGCCCATAAGGGCGGACTGGACCGGCCTGCGGTAATCACCGCCGTCGCTCGTAAGGAACACAAAGTCACACTTTATTCCGCACTGCCTGAGTATCCAGTGGCTTTTTAGCAATCTTTTTGCGTTTTCCGTGCACTCCTCATCATCAGCAATAGCCGTAATTATCGGTATATCGCCGGAAATTCCGAGCTTCCACAGGGCTTCCTTCGAGCCGGTGGCTTGCGTGAAATCCTTAGACCTGCCCCTGCTGCGCTTGAAGGTGACAGCGCGCAGTATTTCCATTGCAGCTTCAATCTCCGGAGCCTCTGCTCCGAGACTTTTGGCGGTCTCCTCGACCCGGCAGGCGCCACTGAGCGGGGAGAGCTTTAGTATCTCCCCGGCAGAGACGATAGCATCCTCGGCGCTATCGTCAACGCAGAGTGAGAAGCGAACCTGAATCTCCTCAGAGGGCTTTATGTCAAGCTTGACTCTGGAAAGCAGGCAGGGGTTCAAAACCGCGCCCTGGGTGTTGCCGGCCTGTGCCCCGAGGGCCTTAATTAGGTTTTTCTCCCCGCCGCGACCCAGAGCATTCTCCTTCATAGTATCGAAGCTCATCTCCGCATCACAGGCAAAGCCGGCGAAAACGCTCTTATTTCTCCCGCTTGAGCGCCGTTTTATGACCAAAACCCCGTCCCTGAGCTCTGTTTCAATTGAGAGCTTCAAGAAGGCGGGATGCGCAAAGTAATCCTGCTTCCTCGCCAGCACCGGCTCGAAGTAGCAGACGAGCTCTGCCTCCATATTCTTGTTTTGATTATTTTTTATGCAGACAGTTCTAAGCTCACCGTAATGCTCCGGCGCGACCTTTGTGTCCACCCATGAGGTGAAATTGTCGTTTTGGGCAAATATTTTTCCCGACATCGCCGTGAATTTGAAGGCGAAGCTGCTTCTTTTATCGTAGTCGGGCGCGGGCAGCAATGAATAGAGCTCTTCCCCGATTTTCAAAAAGAAGTTCATGCCCTGAAGGGCGCCGAAGGGGGCATCCTCAAATCTTATGACTTTTATATCTCTCCATGTGCTCCGGCTCGCGCCGGTCTCCGAAAGGGCAACGGCATAGGACCCGTTGGATATAAGCGTGCAGGCGGGGTTTTCAAAGCTCACGCCCTCGCCGGAGCTCTGCCAGTTTTGCCATGCCCATAGCCTCGGCTTGTCCGGAACCTCACGCGTCGGCTTTTTGAGCACAATCTGCCCCACAGGTACCTTTTCCTGTAAAAGCTCGGAAAAAGCTGCCATCTCGCGGTCACGCATGAAGCGCTTTTGCATAACTCCGTCGTTGACAGCGTTGTCTATTGCTACAAGGCTCATCCCGATATGGTGGGCCATGAAGCATTTAACTATCTCGAATTTTTTCCCCAACTGGCGCATGGGAGTGAAGTCCGCCGCCTCGTAATAGCCATAGCGCCCCTCCATCCCCATCTGCGCAAGGCGCTTTAGGTTTTTTACGGCGCTTTTGGGCGCCATTTGCAGGGCGAGGAAGCTGGAGTAGGGCGAAATGACGCACTCCTTGTCCTGACCGCGCTTCAGTGCAAGTCTCCCCACCCCATGTGCCTTATAGCGATAGTTGAGATTTGGGTCGAAGGCGTAAAATGCGCTTTCGGAAACGCCCCAGGGGGTGTGCGCACGCTTTTGGACATAGACGCAGAACTTCATGCTTTCATAGAGCAGGGAGTTTTTATAGCACGGCAGCAAAAGGTTTGGCATCAGGTACTCAAACATCGTACCCGTCCATGAAACCATTCCGCTGAAGTTGTCCTTGGAGACCAGCACACGCCCGAGCCTGCGCCAGTGCTTTTTCATAACCTGTCCTCTGGCTATGGCGATATAGCTCGTCTGCCTCGCTTCACTGGCCATGAGGTCATACCAGCCCTCGGTGGGTTTCTCATCGCCTTCCCTACCAATATAGAAAAGCTGCCTTTCCTCGTCAAAAAGAAAGCTAAAGTCCATTGCATCGGCAAGTCTCCCCGCGCGTTCGGCAAGGCTTTGGAAATCGCTGCCCTTTTCCAGCAGCCCCTCCCGCAGGGCTATCAGCGCCCCTGCAAGGTTTCCGCTATCCACGGTGGATACATAGGCCGGCTCCAAAACCCGGAGCGTTCTCGTATCGTACCAGTTATAGAGATGCCCGTTCCATTTTGGCATTTTTTCCATAGTTGTTATCATGTTGGCTATGAGAGTCGGCGCATTCTCCGAGCCGCTCAGCGACATGTCCATAGCCGCGAGCGCTGAGAGCAGGGCGAGGCCTATATTTGTCGGGGATGTGCGCTCCGCAGCGCCGACATAGGGCTGCTCCTGAAAGTTATCCGGGGGCAGAAAGTTGTTCGATGGGCGGCATAACTCGTTGAAGTAGCGCCATATATCGTTGCCGGCCCTGATAAGAAACAGCCGGTCTTCCTCAGTAATTGCATGTGCCTTCTTCCTCTCCCGGCTGAGGCTCATTGCGTAAACGGGCGTGAAGAACCATATGGCCCCGACTGCCACGCCCGCTATCCAATTTGAGAGCAGCGCTCCCAGAGCGCCGAGCACCATCGGTGCGAACATCTTGCGGCAATACCAGAAGAAATCCTCCCTATTGCGTCTTTCGCTGTCGGCCGCGGTGACCCATGAAAGGAGGTTTTTCTTTGATATCAGCATACGGTACAGGGCCGTCAATATCGCGTGAAGACTGACATACGCCTCATAAGGGAGAAGCAGCAGCTGTATAAGGGTCTGCGTCAGCACGGCTGCAAAGCCTGAGATAATCGTGGAATGATAGCGCGCCTTGGCGTTTATATCCCTTCTGAACACAAGCTCGGCCGATGAAATCAGCAGGGTCGAAGCTGCCGAGAGCACGGCGACCACAGCTGCCGTAACAAAGTTAAGCCCCGTTGAAAGCATGCCTATATACACAGCTGCAAAGGTGAATATGGGAACGGCGCTCCGCCTTAGATTATCAAAAATCTTCCAGCGGTTAATCTGGCTCAGCGGGTTTTTGACACGCTCTCCGCTCTCATTTGTGACCGTATCGAAAAGCCAGTATAGAGACTGCCAGTCGCCCCTGGTCCAACGGTGCTGACGCTCAAAGAATGACAGCACCTTGTGGGGGTATCCATCGGTGAACTCCACGTCCCCGGCAAAGCCCGCACGGAGATAGGCACCCTCAAGCAGGTCGTGCGAGAGCACCAAGTTTTTCGGAAAGCGCCGATCGAGACAGCTGTAATAGGCGCTTACGTCTATTATGCCCTTGCCGGTGAAGCTGCCCTCCTCAAAAAGATCCTGATACACATCACCGGCCGTGTTGCCATAGGGGTCGATTCCGCCCTGTCCGGCAAAAAGTCTTGTAAAATCGGTGCGGTTCGCCGCTTCAAGGCTGACAGATACCCTCGGCTGAAGTATGGCGTGCCCACCTGTGACTATGCCTCTTTTTGTGTCCGTTTCAGCCCTGTTGAGGGGGTGGAGCATTGCCCCGATAAGCTCACGGGCGGTTGCGACCCCGAGTCTTGTATCGCTGTCCAGCGTAATTATATAGCGTATGTTTTCAAGCCGCCGCCTGTCCCCCGCCAAAACTCTGACGCCGGACTCCTTTCCACTGAGCAGGCGCACAAGCTCAAGGATGGCACCCCTTTTGCGCTCCCAGCCCATATAGCGGCCGTTAGCCTCCGAATAAACGCGCTCACGCGCAAGAAGATAAAAGCCGCCGCCATACTTTTCATTGAGGGCGTTTATCCTCTCCTCGAGTACGGCCAGCTTTTCTAAGTCTCCGTCAACATGCTTTTCCCGGGCCTCGGGCAAATCCGCCAGAATACCGAAGATTAGATTATCTCCGCTGTCGCGGTTTGACAGCCTGTATTCCTCCAGGAGGCTGACGTATTGCGGACAGGCCTTAACAGAGGTCAAAAGCGCCGATATTACGCAGATTGTCCTGCCCTCCTCCGGCACCCCTCCCTTCAGCTCCAGCTTCGGGACCAGCCGCGGCCGCGTGAACTTTATGATGAGAAAGTCCGTGAGATTCTTAACAATTTCCGAAATCGGAAGCAGCAAAATTATCGCTATCACAGGGCTTTCCAGTAAGAATCCCAGAAGCAGCGCCAGGAAAACGGAGGCCAGCACTATTGTCGCAATATAACCACCTCCGGTCCTCTTCCTTCGGGGCTTTCCAAGCGGATTGTCAAAAATATAGTATCCTACATGTCTTCTTTTGCCCTCTTCGTTTTCTGCAAGCTCCACGAGAATCTGAGCAATTTTGTGCTCTTCGACCGACGTTTTTTTGCTGAGTCTTGAAATCTGCCTTCGGTAGTAAAGCCTCGTTTTGTCGTCCATTTCCGGGTAAACTCCGGAGGGGTCCTGCTTAAGAATCTGCTCTGTTCTGTTTACCCTTTCAAGTATTTTTGATACGTCTATGCTGGACATGAGGCGCAGGGAGCTTATCACCTTATCGGCGCGCGCAGCCAGCTCATGCTCGCACTGGTATTTGCCTCGGGCGTCCATTTTTGGCTTTAAAAGCGCCTCGGTCTCCACGGCGATTTTGGCAAGCTCCGCGACCAGCGCCGCTTTCAGCGCCGGGACAAAGAGCGAAAGCTCCTTTTCCCGGAGGACGATTTCGTTCTGAAAGCTTTCCAGAAATATGGACATGCGCTCTGCATTCACTTTGCCCGCCCCGGAGCGGACAAGCTCCTCTGCCGCGTATATGACAAGCGCTTTACCTTTACTGTCCACAGCCCGGGTGCCCTTTATTGACTTCAGGTCGTGAATCGCGCCCTTGCCCTCACGTTCGGCGATGTACCAGTTGTCAGTAAGCCACTCGGCGGGCTTCGGCATCCTCTCACCCTGGGCGGCATGCTGCTCCCACATGCACACGGCAGACCGTATGTCCCTCAGGTTGCCGACAATCCGGCTTCCCAACATTCTAGCGCCTGGAAATCTTGATACCTCAAGCAATTTTGCCGAATTCTCAGCAAAATGCCCTAGCTTATCGTCACTTATAAAAAACGTCGGATTCTTCTTTGTCATCTTAAGTCTCCAAAAATTAATTTAATAGTTATTTTTCCCCACAAGGGGTTAAATATGCAGCTTATCTTAAGCCCAACCCCTTCCCCGCTGTGAAGTATTTTGACCTGTCAGTTTTTTTGAGCTGCCTATTGACAGGCACGGTTTTTTAGAGTAAAATAACCGCGTGTAAGGCTGTTTTACTTTACATTTTTCGTTTGATATTACGATGGAGGTGCCCAAATGGACAAAACATTGCATATGACGATGCTTTTCGACTTTTTCGGCGAACTCCTCACCAAGAAGCAGAGGGAGTACTTTGACCTCTATTACAACGAAAACCTCTCACTCTCCGAAATTGCGGAAAACGAGGGCATCAGTCGTCAGGGCGTGCGGGACATAATAGTACGCGCCGAGTCAATTTTGCTTAATACAGAGAGCAAGACCGGCATTGTCAAACGATATACCGAGATGCAGGGCGATATAGCCGTCATTGAGGGTTATATCCGTGAAATCTCCGTTTTAAACCAATCGAGATTCAAAAACGGCAGGCTGCAGGAGCTTTCCAACAACATTTATGAAAGGCTCCAGCTGCTGAAGAGCTGATTGGAGGAAGACATGGCATTTGAAAGCCTATCTGAAAAATTATCCGCTTCGTTTAAAAAGCTGCGCAGCAAGGGCAGACTAACGAGTGCGGATATTAAAGAGGCCATGCGCGAGGTAAGGCTTGCCCTTCTCGAAGCGGACGTCAGCTTCAAGGTTGTTAAGGACTTTGTAGCCAAGGTCAGTGAGCGGGCAGTCGGGGCCGACGTTCTTGAAAGCCTCACCCCGGCGCAGATGGTCATTAAAATAGTTAACGAAGAGCTTGTCGCGCTCATGGGCAGCGAAAACTCAAAGCTCGCGATAGCATCAAAGCCCCCCACTGTCGTCATGCTTGTCGGCCTTCAGGGCGCGGGCAAGACCACAAACGGCGCCAAGCTCGCAGCACTCATGAAAAAGGGCGGCAGGCGTCCCCTGCTCGTGGCCTGCGATATCTACCGCCCCGCCGCAATAGACCAGTTGATGACGGTCGGTAAGCAGGTGGACGTACCGGTCTTCGAGATGGGTAAAACAAATCCTGTGAACATTGCCAAGGCCGCCATAGAGCATGCAAAACGCCACGGTAATGACATGGTGTTTCTGGACACCGCGGGCCGCCTCCATATTGACGATACGCTCATGGATGAGCTGCGCAATATAAAATCAGCCGTGAGCCCCACTGAAATTCTGCTTGTCGTCGACGCGATGACGGGTCAGGACGCGGTGAATGCCGCCTCCGCCTTCGACGAAGCGCTTGGAATAAGCGGCGTCTTCCTGACTAAGCTGGACGGTGACGCGAGAGGCGGAGCCGCTTTGTCGGTTCGGGCGGTTACGGGCAAGCCCATCAAGTTCGTCGGAGTGGGCGAAAAGCTCGACGCGGTGGAGCTCTTCCATCCCGACCGTATGGCCTCCAGAATACTCGGCATGGGCGACGTTTTGACCCTTATTGAGAAGGCCGAGCAAAGCTTTGACCAAAAGAAGGCCGAGGAGATGGCGGCCAGACTCAAGGCCAACAAATTTACTCTTACGGATTTTTATGATCAGCTCATTTCCTTTAAGTCCATGGGCTCTATGTCAGATATTGCGGGGATGATTCCGGGTATGAACTCCAAGGCGCTGAGCGGAGCTACCATAGACGAAAAAGCGATTACCCGCACCGAGGCTATAATACAGTCCATGACGCCCTATGAGCGCGAAAACCCCTCGGTGCTCAATAGCAGCCGTAAAAAACGCATAGCCGCCGGCAGCGGCACCACGGTTGTCGACGTCAACCGCCTTCTGAAGCAGTTTGAGACAATGCAGGTAATGGTCAAGCAGCTGTCGGGCGGAAAGCGCGGCAAAGGCTTCGGCAAAGGTAAAAATCCCTTCGGGTTCTGATTTGCGGCGGCGGCTGAGCGCCGCTCCGGGGCGCATTTAACGTGCCCACGCAGATTGTAGCTATATATAATCTTACTTTTTGGAGGTGAATATAATGGTCAAAATAAGACTCCGCAGAATGGGTGCTAAAAAGAATCCCTTTTATAGAATAGTTGTGGCCGATTCCCGCTTCCCCCGTGACGGAAGATTCATTGAGGAAATCGGCACATATAACCCCCTCACAAACCCTTCCGAAATAAAGGTAAACGGGGAGCGCGCGCTGGAATGGATTAAGACAGGAGCACAGCCCACTGATACTGTAAAAGCCCTGCTTAAAAAAGCCGGCGTGCTTTAAGGAGAACCAAAATGAAAGACCTTTTACTTTACATCGCAAAAAACCTTGTCGACGATCCTGACGCGGTTAACGTGACCCAGATTGAGGGAGAAAACGAAACTGTTTTGGAACTCCGTGTCGCTGAAGGCGATATGGGTAAGGTCATAGGCCGCCAAGGCAGAATAGCAAAGGAAATCCGGACGCTTATTAAATCCGTCGCCATGAAAAGCGGAAAAAGAGTCTCCGTCGAAATCGTGGATTGATTTCGGTGCCCCGCAGGAGTGCGGGGCACTTTTCCCTTTTGATAATACGAGTGAACAGCGAGGTCATACTATGGAGAAGAGTAGATTTCTCGAGGCGGGGAAGATTGTAAATACGCACGGGCTCAGGGGTGAGGTCAAAATCCAGCCCTGGAGCGACAGCCCCGAGTTTTTGTGCGGCTTTGACCGCCTTTATATAAATGAGACACCTTTTAAGCTTCTGTCTGCCCGTGTCCATAAGGGCATGGTAATAGCACTTTTCGAGGAGGTTAGCTCCGTCGGCATGGCCATGGCTCTGAAAAACTCGATAGTCTGCATTGACCGCGGGGATGTTGAGCTTGAGGAAGGTGCCTATTTTCTCGCCGATATCATCGGCCTGCCCGTTTTTGACGAGGCAAGCGGCGCTGAGATTGGCACTCTTTCGGACGTGCTTGAATACCCCGCTTCAAGAGTCTTTGTCGTCAAAGGCGAAACTGAGCGTCTTATTCCCGACGTGCCCGAATTTATCAAGAAGGTAGATGTCGGGGGCGGGCGCATAACCGTACGTCTTATTGAAGGGATGTGACGTATTGCGCATCGATATAATGACACTGTTCCCCGACACTGTTGGAGATATGCTCTGCGAGAGCATACTCGGCAGGGCGCAGGAGCGGGGCTTTATACGGATTGAGTGCCATCAGATACGCGACTACACCACAAATAAGCAAAAGCAGGTCGATGACTACCCTTACGGCGGAGGGCGCGGCTGCATCATGCAGGCACAGCCACTTCACGCCTGCTGGGAGCATATCTGCAACGAGGCCGGAGAGCGTGTCCACACTATTTACATGTCACCTCAGGGCAAAATATTTACGCAGGCTGACGCAAAAAGGCTGAAAAACGATTATAAAAGGCTAATCCTGGTCTGCGGGCACTATGAGGGCATAGACGAGCGATTTATAGAGGAATGCGTCGATGAGGAGATTTCCATAGGCGATTTCGTACTGACCGGCGGCGAGATACCCGCGATGGTGGTAGCAGATGCCGTCTGCCGTCTGGTTCCCGGCGTTTTGCCCGACGAGGAATGCTTTACCGAGGAAAGTCATTGGGACGGACTTCTGGAGCATCCGCATTACTCCCGGCCCGAAGTCTGGAACGGCAGGCGCGTACCCGAGGTCCTGCTCTCCGGTCACCACGCGAATATTGCAAAGTGGCGCAGGAAGCAGTCTATAATTAGGACTATGCAGCGCCGCCCGGATATGTTTGAAAAGCTGGAGTTCACTACAAAGCAGGATAAAAAGCTATTGGCCGAAATCATGGCCGAGCTTGAGGAAATAAATTAGCGGAGGGCCTTCGCCCTCCGCTTTGTCATATTATTTTATAACCACGTTTTTCTCTCCCAAGATACTCTTCAGCTCATTAATCAGCGCCTCGTGCAAAAGACAGGCCGTACCCCTTCTCTTTTTCGTGTCCGCAAAGTAGAGCACCACCGGAGTCTCTCCGACAAACATGTTCAGCACGCGCTTAATCTTTACCAGCTCATCGCAGTGCTCGCCTGCCAGCTTGAGATAGAGCTTCTTCTGCTCCGGCTCCGGGGTTTTGAGCACATCTCCCGTTGAAGCATTTAACGGTCTAATGTTGTCACAAAGCAGCTGCGGCGCCTTGTCGTCCCGGGCGGAAATGCGCCCTGTCACGAGCACGGGCGAATTGGTCTTGATATAGCCCCCGCACTCCGTGAGCACCCGCTGGAAGACGAGAAGCTCCATCGAACCGGTGCTGTCCTCAAGGCCAATATAGGCCATCAGGCTGTTGTTCCTGGTCGTCTTGGTCTTATAGCTGACAATAACGCCCGCAAGTGTGACAACCTGATCGTCGCGGAAGTGGCTGTTTCTCCCCTCACTTGTGAAGTCCTCCATTATGCGCCCTATCGGCACAGCCCCCTCCCTCTTTGCGCTGTTGGCATAGTCGTCCATGGGGTGGCCCGTCAGGTAGAGGCCTGTAACCTCCTTTTACATGCTCATCAGCTCATAGGATGAAAATTCAGGAATATCCGGCAGCTCCAGCTTCGGTGACTTGGTCTTTATTTCGCCGCCCCCGAAAAGGTCTATCTGTCCCTCGACATTTTTACGCCTTGACTCAGCTATATCGTCTATAACCGCCGCACATACACGCAGAAGCTGGCTGCGCTTATAACCCATGCTGTCGAAGGCCCCGGCCTTAATCAGGCTCTCAACCGCCCTTTTATTTATGTCGATGCCGTACATCCGCTCACAGAACTCATCGAAGGTCTTGAAAGCCCCGCCCCTCGTCCGCTCCTCCATAACCGCCTTTATAAAGCCCGCGCCGATATTCTTGACCGCGGCGAGCCCGTACCTGATGTTTTCACCGCTGACGGTAAAGCTGTCGTCGGATTCGTTCACGTCAGGCGGCAGAAGCTTTATTCCGTTTTCCCGGCATTCGGCGGTGTATTCGGCAATCTTGGCCGAATCTGCCAGAACCGAGCTCATCAGCGCCGCCATATACTCCCGCGGGAAGCGGCATTTGAGATAGGCAGTCTGATATGAGATTACAGCATAGGCGACCGCATGTGCCTTGTTGAAGGCGTAGTTGGCAAAGTCCAGAATCTCGTCATAAATGCTGGACGCCACGCTCTCCGGCACGCCCGCAGAGGCGGCCCCCGCGATGCCCCGGCTCTCATCGCCGTAGATAAAGGTCTTGCGCTCCCTCTCAATTTCATCGTGTTTTTTCTTGGACATGGCCCTGCGTATCATGTCGGCCTGGCCCAGCGAATAGCCGGCCAGCCGCCTGAAAATCTCTATGACCTGCTCCTGATAGACGATACAGCCATAGGTGACATCCAGGATGTCGCGCAGCAGAGGGTGCTTGTAGAATATCTTCTGCGGATTGTGCTTTGATTCAATGAATCTGGGGATTGAATCCATCGGCCCTGGGCGGTAGAGGGCGATTATCGCCGTTAGATCTTCAATGCTCTTCGGCTTTATGCCCATGCAAACCGCCGTAATGCCCGCGCTCTCCATCTGGAATACTCCCGAGGTCCTGCCCGCCGAGAGCATCTCGTATACCTCCGGGTCGTCCTCGGGTATGTCTTTGACCGAAAAGTCCGGCAGAGATTTTCTTATTTCCTTCTCCGCCATGTCTATAACCGTGAGGTTTCTAAGCCCCAGAAAGTCCATTTTTAGCAGACCCAGCTCCTCGAGAGTCGTCATAGTATACTGGGTAGCTATTGAATTGTCCTTTTTGGAAAGCGCTAGGGGTACATATTCATGCACGGGCTTTTTTGTTATGACCACACCCGCGGCATGGGTCGAGCTATCCTTAGGCATCTGCTCAAGCGCCATGGCGGTGTCTATAAGTTGTCTTACCCGGGCATCCTGCTCATACCTTTCCTTTAAGGGGGGCAGGCACACCGCCCTTTCAAGGCTCATCCCAAGCTCATCGGGAATCATTTTCGCTATCTCGTTTTCCTCAGCGAAGGTGAAGGACAGGGCCTTGGCCACGGATCTTACGGCCTGCTTGGCCTTCATCTTGCCGAAGGTTATAATTTGCGCGACATGGTCGGCCCCATATTTTTCCTTGACGTAATCTATAACCTCCGAGCGGCGGTTTATGCAGAAGTCAATATCTATATCGGGCATACTTATCCGTTCAGGATTTAAAAACCGTTCAAAAAAGAGATTATACTTAATCGGGTCCACATCTGTGATTTCAAGGCAGTAGGAGGCAACGCTGCCGGCCGCCGAGCCCCTTCCGGGTCCGACGGGGATACCCCTCCCCTTTGCAAAGGCGATAAAATCACTGACGATTAGGAAGTAGTCGGTAAATCCCATCTTGTTTATCATTTCAAGCTCGTAGAAAAGCTGCTTCTCGATGTCCTCCCGGCCTTCCCCATAGCGCTTTGCAAGCCCCTTCAGGCATAGCTCCTTAAGATATTCATAGGCCTCGCGCCCCTCAGGGACCTCAAACTGGGGGAGATGGTACCTGTTGAACTCAAATTCAAGGTTACACATTTCCGCGATTTTCACGGTATTGTCGATAGCCTCGGGGTTATTCGGAAAAAGCGCGCGCATCTCGCTTTCGGATTTGAGATAGAATTCCTCAGTCTCGAACTTCATGCGGTCAGTGTCCTCGACAGTCTTACCGGTCTGTATGCAGAGTAAAACATCATGATTATATGCGCCCGCTTTAGTTAGGTAGTGAACGTCATTAGTCGCCACAAGGGGTATGCCTGTTTCGGCACTCAGTTGCAGAAGTCCCTGATTGACTGTCCTCTGCTCAGCAATCCCGTGGTCCTGCAGCTCGAGATAGAAGCTGTCCTTCTCAAATATGTCGCGCAGCTCAAGAGCCTTGCTCTTCGCCTGCTCGAAATTCCCGTCCATTAGGCGCTGGGGTATCTCCCCGGCCAGACAGGCAGAGAGTCCAATGAGTCCTTCGGAGTGCTCGCGCAAAAGCTCCATATCAATACGGGGCTTTATGTAAAAACCCTCAGTAAAGGCGGCGCTTACCATAAAGCAGAGATTGCGATAACCAGTCTCATTTTTACAAAGAAGCACAAGGTGATAGGACGAGCTGTCAAGACCGTGCTCCATGTCCTGCCTTCTGCGCGGGGCGACATAGACCTCACAGCCGATTATGGGCTTAATACCCTGCTTTTTTGCCGCCTTGTAGAAGTCTATTACGCCGTACATTACGCCGTGGTCGGTTATTGCAATGGCGCTCTGCCCCAGCTCTTTGGTTTTCTCTATAAGCTCCCTGATACGGCAGGCGCCATCCAAGAGACTGTACTCACTGTGGACATGCAGATGCACGAAGGACATAGGCTACCTCCTCTCCGTTTTACATAAAATCCACCGTGCGGATATATTACCATGTATCGCCGCCGGTTGCCCCGAAAGGGGCGAGGCGGTCGTGACATAAGGCCGTCAGCCTCCCGCCGGAGGCGGAACCAGCCGATGTGTCACGTATAATAATTGCTTTGCGATTATTATACCATAATAACACAGTACCGAAAAATATTAAAATAAATCTAAGCATTCTTTGTCCCAACAGTTATATGGTTTACATAAATTGCTTTTTGCTTATTATTTTAGACTTGAACAGGCTTTCCCTTAGTGATATACTTGCTAAAACAAAAAGATACTCTCCTTTTTTTGGAGGTCAGTTAATGAAACGCAGAATCAGAATAGCAGCCGTGCTGATTATTATAGTGCTGATTATTGTGCAAGCTACGCCCATCGAAGCTGCAAGCTTTACTGATGTTAGCGCGGGCCTCTGGTACTACGACGCAGTTATGACGCTGTCAAATCTAAGTATCATAAACGGCTTTCCCGACGGCTCCTTTCAACCTGACGGGACACTGACCATAGGCCAGTTTCTAAAACTCGTCGCCGTGGCCATGTATCCTCGCGACATTCCCGAGGTCAAGGAAGGAAGAATTTACTATGATACGGACTATTCCTTTCCCGCTGACCATTGGGCAGCCCCCTACTATTATGCAGCGCTGTTCAAGGGTATGATAAAGCGTGACGAGTTCCCGATTGAACACATTGACGCTCTTATAACGCGCTATCAGATGAGCATAATTCTTTATAATCTTCAGAAGAATATTTTCGGCATAGAACATACGCCTGCCGAGGGATTGGAGGATTACATTTTGGACTACGACAAAATTCCTGAGAAGTATTTAACCTATGTTCGCGCATCCTATGCTTCGGGACTTTTGCAGGGCGATGAAAGTCAGTATTTTAACGGCTCGCAATCGCTTACGCGCGCCCAGGGCGCGACGGTATTGATGCGACTTATCTATCCCGCTACGAGGCTGCCTGTCAACTTCTGGTCGGATGCTCAGCCTGTGGAAAACCCAAATCCGGTGACGGACGACTGGTTCTCGGACGCCGTTATTTTCGGCAACTCGCTGGTGGGAGGAATTATGTCCTTCAGCAGCCTTGATACACCCGATTACATCTACAAAAACGGCATATCTGTGTTCCAGGTCTCAAATTACGAGTGCTTCCCATATGACGGCAAAAACATTACGCTCATGGACGCGCTCTCGAAAAAGAGTTACAAGAAAATTCTGATTCAGCTGGGAGTAAACGAGCTTGGCTATAAGCCGACACAGTTTTACGCAGAGTATTCGGCGATGATACTTGAGATGAAGAAAATTCAGCCGGGTGCTACAATTTATATACAAACAATACTGCCGATTACCGAATCAAAGGTCGGGGGAACCTTCAGCATTGAAAGGATTGTCGCCTTCAATAACGAGTTGAAAAGGATTGCCACGGAGCACAATTGCGTGCTTGTGGACACATACTCCTTCTTTGCAGACCAAAACGGCTATATGCCTGCCTCCTATTCCTATGATGGAGTACATCTTGTTCCCTACTGCTACGACCTGTGGGTCAACTTCCTTAAAAACACGCTGACCTGATTCGGCAGGCAGTCAATATACAATCAAACCGCCGGCTGAGAGAGGTGCTCATTGAGAATCAATCAACCGGTGGTTTTTGAAATTCCATTGAGTTGTTCCTGCAGAAATCGGAATGTTGAAGTTTGCAGAACACTGTGATACAATGTCGTACAAGCAAAACACCATCAAATCACGAGGAGAGTTGTCATGATTGTCTCTGTACTAACACTCGCGCTGATTGTATTGGCATATTTTCTTATTAAGGATCTCATTATTACAGTGCTCGTTACCATCGGCATAGTCTTCTTCATGAAGGCGCTGGAGCCCTATATCAGCCTTCTTCAATTCAAGCTCTCTCCTATGCCGGAAATAAAAAAGGTTCGGGAGACTAACATGACCGACGAAGCCGGGCGTGGTGTGCGCATAATGGTAGTCAGCCAGTTTACGGAGTTTGATATTTTCGATAACCAAAGTATGAAGCTCTTCGACAGTATTGTAGAACGGGCAGTGGACAAGCTAAGAGAATCTAAGCCGCTTTTTGCTTTAAGATACGATTTCGTATGCGAAAGAGAGCTGCCCATGCAGTACTCCTACTCCGTCTGCGGTGAAAAAAGCTCCGGGACGAGGAAATGCTACAAGTCATGGCTGAAAGCTATTAAGGAAAAAGACTTCGGCATATGGAAGGAAAACTCCGAGCTGTTCCTGCATGATGATTTTTTCGACGATCCGGAAACCGGGGAGCAGATGCGCTCTCTTGTGATGTTTATGTTTGACAGCAGACTGCCCAAGACGCTCAAAAATAATACTGATACGCAGGAAGCCCAGTCTCAGGCCTAGTTTAAGAATAGACAGACTTCTTTTGATATAAAGAATGACCGCTCCGGCCGGAGCGGTCATTCTTTATTGTAACCTTTCCTTAAGAGGAATGTACTGCTTCCTTTTTGATACAGCCTTATATGCCGGGCGGATAATCCTGTTTTCGGAGTTGTAAACCTCCTCAATGCGATGGGCACACCAGCCCGCCATGCGAGAGACGGCAAAAATCGGTGTGAACAGCTCCTCCGGAATCTCTAGCATCTTGTAGACAAAGCCGGAATACAGGTCTACGTTTGCGCATATGGACTTATCGTTATCCTTTTCCTCTGCAAACACCACGGGAGCAAGTCTCTCGACGGACTCAATGAGGTCGAGCTCATCGACCATGTTCTTCCGCTCTGCGAGCTTGCGCGAAAACTCCTTGAGGATAATCGCTCTCGGGTCAGAAATCGTATACACGGCGTGACCCATACCGTAGATGAGGCCGGATCTGTCGTATGCCTCCTTGCGGACTATCTTCGCAAGATAGCTTTTTACCTCGCCCTCGTCCCTCCAGTTTTTCACATTCCTCTGTATGTCGCAGAGCATATCGTTGACCTTTTGATTGGCGCCGCCGTGCTTCGGACCCTTCAGTGAGCCGACTGCGGCAGAGAGGGCCGAATATATATCCGTACCCGATGAAGAAAGGACGCGGCAGGCGAAGGCGGAGTTGTTTCCGCCGCCGTGCTCGGCATGCAGAACAAGACAGAGGTCGAGCAGCTTTGCCTCATCTTCGGTGAAGTGGTTATCCCGGCGGATGGAATAAAGAAAGTTCTCCGCTATACTCATATCCTGTCTCGGTCTGTGAAGATACAGGCTCTCGTTGTCAAAATAGTGCCGCTTGACCGCATAGGCATGCGCGACTATCGTCGGACAGCGGGCAATCATACGCAGCGCCTGAAAAAGCTCGGTCTCCAAATCGGTGGGCTCAGGTTCTGAGTCATACGAATAGAGAGCAAGTATGGACCTGGCGAGCTTGTTCATGACGTTACGGCTGGGCGCCTTTATTATCATGTCCTCGGTAAAGTCGAACGGCAGCGCGCTCCACTCGCAGAGCAGATGCTTAAACTCGGTCAGCTGCGAGGCTGTGGGAAGCGCCCCGAACAGGAGCAGATATACAGTCTCCTCGTAGCCGAAGCGGTTTTCAGAGACAAAGCCGTTTATCAGGTCCTTGACATCTATACCTCGATATATTAGGTTGCCATCCTGCGGGACTATGTCCCCGTCGCGGACTATATAGCCCTGCACATTTCCAATAAGTGTCACACCGGCCATAACGCCTGTACCGTCAGGATTTCTGAGCCCACGCTTGACACCGTTTTTCTGATAATAAGCCGGATCTATGTAGTTGTTCTTCTTGAACTCCTCACATAAACCCCCTACAAATTTTTTGGAGGAAGATATCATCTCCTCCCTGATAATAAAGTTTTGAACCTCTTCAATTCTGGGCATAGTTTATCCCCCTTCGGGAAAAATAGTGTAGGATTAGTAAAAGTCAATATCAGAGATAATATCAAGTTCTGCAATATTTGTCAAGCCATCTTGCAAAAAGCCGCCGTATAATTTTGTGATAATTATACGGCGGCTTTGCAGATTAAAAAGTATAAGGCCTCAATTACGCCTCCATTTAACTCCCTGTGGCGTGTCTTCAAGCACTATGCCCATGCTTTTCAATTTATCCCGGATACTGTCGGCCTCGGCAAAGTTCCTTGCTTTTCTGGCATTTTGCCTGGCTTCTATCAGCGCCTCAATCTCGGCATCAAGGTCCTCACCATCCTCCTGACCATATATCAGTCCGAGGACATCAACAAGCTCCATTAGAGCCTTTAGCGAAGCCGCCGCAAGCTCTCTGGAGGGGTTCATATCGGCAGAAGTCGCAGTATTCAGCTCACGCACCAACTCAAATATGACGGATATGGCGTCTGCGGTGTTAAAATCATCGTCCATGGCCTGAATAAAGCGGTCACGGTACTCGGGAAATTTCTTAATCAAATCGCTCTCTGATTCTTTTAATGCACCGTCATGAGCGTTTTGCGACAGGAATTTCAGGTTATCCGCCGCTGTTTTCAGGCGCTCCAGCGCTGACTTTGCATGCATCAACGCCTCACCGGAATAGTTAAGCGGACTCCTGTAATGCGACATGAGCATGAACATTCTTATAGTTTCATAGCCGTAGGCGGCGGCAGCCTCACGCACGGTAAAGAAGTTTCCGAGCGACTTGGACATCTTGCGGTTGTCGACGCTTATGAAGCCATTATGAACCCAGTAGTTGACAAACTTGCAGCCGTTAGCTGCTTCAGATTGCGCAATTTCGTTCTCATGATGCGGAAAAGTCAGGTCTTGTCCACCACAGTGAATGTCTATCGTCTTACCCAGATAGCGCACAGACATGGCCGAGCACTCAATGTGCCAACCGGGCCGCCCCTTGCCCCAGGGTGAATCCCAAGCGGGCTCTCCGGGCTTGGCTGCCTTCCAGAGCACAAAGTCCATGGGAGACTCCTTTACGTCCGTTACATCGATTCTGGCCCCGGCCATAAGTTCATCCATCGGCTGATTTGAAAGCTGTCCGTAACCCTTAAATTCAGAGGTGCGGAAATACACGTCACCCTCGGCTTCATAAGCGAAGCCCTTATCAATAAGAGTGCTTACCATATCGATTATCTCAGCTATATTCTCCGTTGCTTTAGGATGCACGGTGGCATCCCTGACACCGAGGGCGCGCGCGTCGTGAAAGTATTCGTTTATATACTTTTCGGCCAGCTCAGAGGAGGAAATGCCCTCCTCTGCCGCCCTGCCTATTATCTTGTCATCCACATCGGTAAAATTCTGAACAAAGGTCACTTCCAGACCGCGATACTCAAAGTAGCGGCGCAGAACGTCGAACATAATTATGGGTCTTGCGTTGCCGACATGTATATAGTTGTAAACCGTAGGGCCGCAGGCGTACATTCTCACCTTTCCCGGCTCTATCGGTATAAAATCTTCCTTTTCTCTTGTTATCGAGTTATACAGCTTCATCCTTTTGTGCCTCCAGTAATTTCGCAAGTCTCTTAACTTCCTGCCTCAGGGCGATGAGCTCTGTGGCAATGGGGTCGGTAACGCTTATCTGATCGACCTCGGATACATAGTCGACCTTTTCACCCTTAATACGCACCACCCTTGCAGGTACGCCGACGGCCGTGCTGCCGGGCGGTATTTCCTCCAGAACAACGGCATTGGCGGCAATGCGTGCCCCGTCGCCGACCTTAAACGGGCCGAGCACCTTTGCCCCTGAGCCTATCATCACATTGCTACCGATAGTCGGGTGGCGCTTGCCCTTATCCTTCCCTGTTCCGCCCAGGGTCACTCCCTGGTATATCAGAACGTCATCGCCTATTTCGGTTGTCTCGCCAATAACAATGCCCATACCGTGGTCTATGACAAGCCTTTTGCCTATTTTCGCTCCGGGATGTATTTCAATGCCCGTGCGCCGTCTCGTACCGTTTGAAATCCAGCGTGCGATAAACTTAAGATTGCGGCGATAAAACCAGTTCGCGCATCTGTGCCTTCTTATCGCCCTCACTCCGGGGTACAGCAAAAAAATCTCAAGGCTTGAACGTGCCGCCGGATCACGCGCCTTGTATGCGTTTAATGTGTCTCTCAGTTCCTTAAACATATGACCTCCGGGTTAATATGTCCTGATAACGGCAGTCACCTTGCCGAGTATTGTGGCTTCAGAGCCGTCAATCGGTTCATAATCATCATTTTCTGGCAGGAGCCAGACCTCTCCGTTTCTGCGTCGGAGCGTTTTACAGGTTGCCTCTTCGCCGATGAGGGCGACCACTATCTCGCCGTTTTCCGCCCTGGGCTGTCTCCGGACAACCACCATGTCCCCCTCAAGAATACCGGCGTTTATCATCGAGTCGCCGCTAATGCGCAGGGAAAAGTACTCCCCGCTCTTACCGGGGTCGAAGGGCAGGTAACCCAAGGCGTCCTCAACCGCCAATATGGGCTGGCCGGCCGCTACTGTCCCCAGAATCGGAACGCCGCCCACAGCAGCGCCTGCCGTTAGCGTTATTGCCCGGGTTTTCCCGGCGTCCCGGGTAATAAGACCCGAGCGTTCAAGAGCGGTCAGGTGGGCGTGCACCGTGGAGGGTGATTTGAGCCCCACGGCCTTACAAATTTCCCTGACGGAGGGGGGGTATCCCTGCCCGGCAACGGTATCCACGATAAAATCGAAGATCTCTTTCTGTTTTGGGGTAAGCCGACTCATAACGTACCCTCCCGTCGTAGCTTAAGTGTGTCAAAGGTTTGTTAAAGTATAACATATAATATTTTGCACTGCAAACATTTGTTCCAGCGAAATAATATTTTTTATTTTTGTTTGCTTTAGGGGCCGTTATTAATTATAATATACCAGAAAGCTCAATCTGATATTTATTGGGAGGCAACAAAATGGTCACGGAAATAGGCTATTACTTTTCGAATTTTGATAAATTTCCGATAGCCGGTTTTTTCGAGGGTATGAAGCACCCCTGGGAGCCGCTTACAAAGGTGAACAAGTTCCTGGACGAGTTTCTTGTAAAGCCGGATATTAAAGAAAACAATGGAGAGTGCCTCGGTCAGTGCGATTTTTACGGCAATTATTTTATTGGCGAGGGCACAGTTATTTACAACGGAGTAACCATAATCGGCCCGGTCTATATAGGCAAAAACTGTGAGATTATGCCGGGCGCAATCATTAGGCCGAGCACCATACTGGGCGACAACTGTGTTTTGGGGCACTGCAGCGAGGTTAAGCACTGCGTAGTCTTCAACGGGGCGAAGATTCAGAGCACATCCTTCGCAGGCGACTGCGTTATAGGGAAATCTGCACGCATCGGTTCGGGCGCAATCACCGCAAACCGGAAGTTTGACCAGTCGAATGTTACCGTTAAAGCCGGCAACGGCAGGATAGACCTCGGCACCGGGTTTTTCGGCTGCGTAATCGGCGATAATTCCAGAATAGGTGCAAACTCAGTTACGCAGCCCGGCACACACATAGGACAGTACACATGGATATACCCGGCGACAAACGTCAGGGGCTTTATCCCCTCGCAAAAGCGAGTCTTTCAGGACCGGCCGCTCACAATGCTTGAAAACGAGGTCCATGAACTGAGCTAGAGCGCCTTCGTGTGTAAGCATTATAAATGACAAAGCGGAGCGGCAATCGCCGCTCCGCTTAGATTACTATATTATTCAGTCACATACGGGAGCAGGGCTATCTGCCTTGCTCTCTTTATTGCCTCGGTCAGCTCACGCTGATGCCTGGCACAAGCGCCGGTAGCTCTGCGGGGCAGAATCTTGCTACGCTCGGAGAGGAAGCGGCGAAGCTTGGCCGTATCCTTGTAGTCAATGTGCTGCGACTTCTCGGCGCAAAACGCACATACCTTCCTGCGCCTGCGGCCGCGTTGGGGTCTGTTATCTCTTTCCGTTGCCATTGCTATAACCTCCAATCATTGAGTGATGTAATCGGGCGAACCCGTTAAAATTAAAATGGAAGATCGCCGTCGTCCCCATCGAGCTCGGCAAATTCAGAGGCGCCAAATCCGGTGGGTTCAGAGGCGGGAAATGAGCCTCCGAAGGATGAATGATCGGAGCTCGGGCCATAGCTGCCGCCGTCCTCTCTCGATCTCTTGCTGTCGGCAAAATAGACGTTGTCGGCGACGACCTCGGCGCTTCTGCGCTTGCCGCCCTCCTTGTCCGTCCAGTCACGAATCTGTAACCGGCCGGTTACCGCAGCCATCTGGCCCTTGAAAAAATACTTTGAAACAAACTCCGCCGTATTACTCCACGCCACGATGTAGATAAAATCGGTCTGCTTTTCGCCGCTGTCGCGGGAGGCAAAATCCCTTTCGACTGCGAGCGAGAATCTTGCGACCGCTGTGCCGTTCTGAGTGCGGCGGAGCTCAGGGTCTCTCGTGAGTCTGCCCATTAGGACAATCTGATTAAGCATTTCTTAGCTACCTCCTAGTCCTCAATAACGGTTACGAGTGAGCGCATAACGCCTTCAGTAATCCCGAGCACGCGCTTAAGCTCTGCGGGGAAATCTGGAGTTGAAGTAAACTTCATAAGGACATAGTAACCGTCCGGCTTGTCGTTTATGGGATAAGCAAGACGACGCTTGCCTATCAGCTCTATCTCGTTGAGTGTGCCGTTAGCCTCGACGAGCGCTTTGAACTTTTCTACGATGGCGGCGATATCCTCTTCACTCAATGTGACGTCAATGATATACATTACCTCGTAGTTGGCCGAAACCTTAGCCATTTCTTTTGCACCTCCTTCTGGACATATGGCCCGCGTCTGGCGCGGGCAAGGATTGAATATGGTAGACCGCAAGGCGGTATACTCCTAGACCAATTAATTATACACATATTGCCGGGTTTGTCAACTATTTTTACACCATTCGGGCTATTAAAGGCACTGTGACTTGCTTTTAATGAATTCGCGAAGCCAGTCGCCGGTCTCCTCGTTGTCGAGGGCAAAATCTATTGTGGCCTCGAGGAAGCCCTTGAGGTTTCCCGTATCATAGCGCACTCCCTCAAAATCAACCGCCACCATCGGGGAAACGGCACAGAGCTTTTTGAGCCCGTCGGTAAGCTGTATCTCGCCGCCGAAGCCGGGGGCAAGATTGTCGAGAATGTCGAAAACATCGGGGGTCAGGACGTAGCGGCCCAGTATTGCGTAGTTTGAAAAGCGCTCCGAGGGCTTTGGCTTTTCCACCATGTCTGTGACGCGGAAAATCTTAGGTTCAAGAGCTTCTACCTTGAGCGAGGAATAGCGGGAAAGCGCCTCGTCCGACACCGCCTGCGTGCCGACCGCCGAAGCCCCGTACTTCTCCGCGGCATCTATGAGCTGCTTTGTGACGGGGACTTTGGATTTCATTATATCATCGCCGAGCAAGACGGCAAAGGGCTCGTCCCCTACAAAGGCCCGGGCCCTGCCCACCGCGTGGCCGAGGCCGCGTGTTTCCTTCTGACGCAGGAAAAAAATGTTCGCAAAGTCCGCGGGCTTCCTCACGGCTTCGAGATAGGAATACTTTTTATCGGCCTCAAGGCGGGCCTCAAGCTCCGGATAATAGTCGAAGTAGTCCTCCATTGGACCCTTGCCCCGGTTGGTGATAACGAGTATCTCCTCAATGCCCGAGGCGACTGCCTCTTCAATAATGTATTGAATAACAGGCCTGTCCACTAGAGGCAGCATTTCCTTTGGGATAGATTTTGTGGCGGGCAGCATACGGCTACCGATGCCCGCGGCGGGGATGACGGCTTTTCTGACTTTCATAAGAAACCTCCATTCTGCCGCGGCGAGCGGCACGCCATTAAGATTGGCATAGATTGTTCACGCAAAGCCCCTGTTTATGCAAGGGCATCTCTAAGCTTATTAAAAAATTTGTATCTCGGTAATATATAGAGCAGGGGCAGTCCGATAATATACATGACGCCGAACTCGGCGAGACCTATCTGAAAGGCGTTTACGGTAAAGCCTGCCCAGAACGCCCCGGGAGTTGATGACCAGGCAATGACCGCTCCCACGACCACAGCATTGAACAGGACCACCGGCAAAAGGGCTAGCGGGCGAAAACGTATCTTTGAGGTGCAAAACCCGGCTGCTAGCGTTGCCAGCGAGCCGAAAACAATGTCGAGGGGTCCGTAGCCGCCAAACAGGTTGGAAAGGGCGCAGCCGACAAACAGTCCCCACATTGTTGACGGGTAGAAAAACGGCAGGATGCACAGGACCTCTGAGATACGAAACTGGACCGGGCCATAGGAGATGGGCGCAAGGGCCACGGTGAGTGCGGTGTACAAGGCACCAATGACCGCGATAAAGGTCAGCTTACGGACGGTAAGATTTTTCAAATTTTTCACTCCATTTTTTTATTCTCGGGCAAATCGGAGATGACAATCCCGCCTTGCCCCTCGACAGGGTTATGGCACCTGTCGTGATTGATTTGCTAATATAATTATACCCGTTTACCCCCGCTTTGAGAATTCGCAGCCGCAGTAGTTCTGTCGGTACAGTCCATATTTGTCTGACAGCTCTATCGAGCGTTTGTAGCCGTCGCGCTTTTTAAAGTCCGAGTAAAGGTAGGGAACTCTATACTTTTCGCTCATATTCCTGCCGACGGTGTTTATCACAGCGGCACTTTTGTACGGGCTCACAGTCAAAGTGGTTGTAAAGTAATCAAATCTACCTTCTTTGGCGAGCCTTGCAGTTTCCTCCAAACGAAGGTCAAAGCATAAGCGGCAGCGTCCTCCCCCTTCAGGCTCAGCCTCAAGGCCGCTGACAAGCTTGTAAAACGCACCGGGATTGTACTCGCCGCAAAGCAGATTCACAGGGTTTTTGGTTTTGAGCAGCGAGAGGAGTTTTTTCAGCTCACAAAGGCGCTTTTCATACTCCGCGGTGGGATGGGTGTTAGGATTATAGTAAAGAACCGTGACCGAAAAATGCTCTGCTAAATATTCGAGAACATAGCTCGCACAGGGGGCGCAGCAGGCATGCAGCAGCAGACTCGGTGTTCTGTCTCCGAGCGCGTTTATGGTATCTTCAAGCATTTTTTGATAGTTTTCGGCCACCAAACCACCCCATCAGCATATTATATTATGATTTCGTAGTTATTACAAGCCTCAGGGTATCCATATCTAGAAGACCACTCTGTCTTAAAATATAATTCTGCGATAGCCCCTTGTAGCCCTGGAGGTCTGCGTCCGAAACACCACTCCCGGCATTATTTATTGCTTTACCCTTGAAAACTTATTCGGAAAGTTGTAATATCAAAGGAATGGAGTAAAAAAAGCCATAGCTGCACTTAGCTCCTTCCAGATTTTAGTAGAAAGTAGGTGGGATTCTTGCTGGCCTTGTCGGAGGCTTTTCGAAGAGAGCCTGAATTTGAACAGCTTATCGCCAGGATTGACGCGGGGTCCTGCCCCCTTGTCCTGAGCGGACTTGAAAATATACACAAAGCTCATGTCTCAGCCGCGCTGCGGCGTCTGCTCGGAAAGCAGGTCGTGGTAATCTGCCCCGATGAGATAGAAATGAGCCGCATGGCAAAGGATTTGCGCTCGCTGACCGAGGAGGAGTGTCTTGCGCTCTCTGCACGCGAGTTTACGTTTTATAATGCCGAGGGGGTCTCTCGGAGTGCCGAGCAGGAACGCATAAAAACTCTCTGCGATATGGCAGCAGGCACAGCCGGTGTTGTGGTCACGACGCCCGACGCGCTTATGCAGCGCTCCATCCCCAGAACGAGGCTTAAGTCCGCTCGGCTGACACTTAAGATTGGAACGGAAATTAAGCTCAGTGAGGCGGCGGAGAGGCTCATTGCCGCCGGTTACAGGCGCTCTGAGCAGGTTGAGGGCGTGGGACAGTTTGCCATACACGGCGGAATACTCGACTTCTTCTCCCCCGCCTTTTCAAACCCCGTGCGCTGCGAATTGTTCGGCGACGAAATAGATTCAATGGGTCTTTTCGATATATCGACCCAGAGAAGGATTGAGAACATCCCCTCCGCGGATATACTTCCTGCTGCGGAAAGCCTTGCAGGGCTTTACGACGGGGGCGAGGAGGGCTTCACGGACGAGCTTATTGAGCTTGCGCGGAAGATTGCGCGCCGTAAGACAGCAAAGAAAGAGCTTTTAGACACCGTTTCCTCCGATATTGAGCGCCTTCAGAACAAGCGTAGCTTCCCTGCCGCCGACAGGTATATGGCGCTGTTATATCCGGAATTTGAAACCGCGGCCGATTATATATCCGACGATGCGATTGTGATACTCATAGAGCCCGTCAGGGCGCAGGACAGGGCCAAAAACTACGTCTGGCAGATGTCGCAGGATATCGACACCTTACTGGAATCCGGTATACTTGAGGGCTCCCTCACCGAGTTTTTCAAGAGCTGGCCGGAGGTTTGCGAAAAGCTTGCTGAGCACGCGTTCATTATGCTCGACAGCTTTACCGGCTCCTCTTACCCGACCCAGCCGAGGGCGATTCTGAGCATGACCGCAAAGCAGCTGCCGGCCTATGGGGGCAGCATGGAGACCGCGGCGGGAGACCTTGTATACTACCTCAAAAACGGATACAGCACTATTCTGCTCGCCTCCGACGAGGACAGGGCGAAGAAGCTCAAGGAATATCTTGATAAGCACGGGATTCCCTCGGCCCTCGATTTTAGCCTTACCAGAATTCCTGAGCGCGGCAATTGCTTTATCGGCGTAGGCTCCCTCTCCGCCGGGATGGAATACCCCAATTCAAAAATCGCGGTAATTACCGAGGGACAGCTTACCGGCCCTGTTAAGCGTTTTACCGCGAAAAAGAAGGCTTCTAAGAACCGCCAGAAGCTTCAGAGCTATGCCGACCTTTCACCTGGCGACCTTGTCGTGCACGAGCATCACGGCATAGGGCGGTTTGTGGGCATTTTCCAGATGCCCGTGGACGGGGTGGAGAAGGACTATATAAAGATTGCCTATTCCGGCACAGACAGCCTTTATGTTCCCGCCACACAGCTTGATCTTGTATCAAAGTATATCGGCTCCGGCGGCGAGGATAGACCCGTCAGGCTCTCAAAGCTCGGGGGGACAGAGTGGCATAGGACAAAAACCCGTGCCAAAGGCATGGCCAAGGAGCTTGCCAAGGGGCTTATTGAGCTCTATGCCGCAAGGAGTAGGACGCCGGGGTTTGCGTTTTCTCCCGATTCGAGCTGGCAGAAGGAGTTTGAGGACAGCTTCGGCTATACCGAAACAGAGGACCAGCTAAAGGCCGCAGCTGAGATTAAGGCTGACATGGAAAAGCCCGTCCCGATGGACAGACTTCTTTGCGGCGACGTAGGCTACGGAAAGACGGAGGTTGCCCTGCGGGCGGTCATGAAGTGCGTTCTCGACGGGAAGCAGGCGGCAATACTTGTTCCCACCACGGTTCTGGCCCAGCAGCATTACGTTACGGTGATGAAAAGGTTTGCAAATTACCCTGTCAAAGTGGAGGTTCTCAGCCGTTTCCGGACAGCCGCGGAGATAAAGCAGGCCATAAAGAACATCAAGGGCGGCTCCATCGATATAATCATAGGTACTCACAGGCTCCTGCAAAAGGACATTGAGTTTAAGGATCTCGGTCTTCTAATAGTGGATGAGGAGCAGCGCTTTGGTGTTTCACATAAGGAACGCCTCAAGGAGATGTCAAAGCTCGTAGACGTTTTGACTCTCTCGGCGACTCCCATACCCAGGACACTCAACATGGCCCTTTCGGGCATACGCGATATGTCGACCATAGAGGAGCCTCCGCAGGACAGGCATCCTGTCCAGACCTATGTGCTTGAGCATGACTGGGGCGTTGTGGCCGACGCCATAAGGCGCGAGGTGGCTCGCGGCGGGCAGGTCTACTATCTGCATAACCGCGTCGACACAATAGAGCGCACGGCCTCAAGGCTCTCGAAAATGCTCGAGGGCGTTACCATAGCGGTCGCGCACGGGCAGATGGACGAGGACAGCCTTTCGGGTATTATGGAGCGCATGGTATCAAACGAAATACAGGTGCTGGTGTGCACGACAATTATCGAGACAGGCATAGACATACCAAACGTCAACACACTCATAATCGAGGACGCCGACAAGCTCGGGCTCGGCCAGCTCCATCAGATACGCGGCCGCGTGGGGAGGAGTTTTCGCCACGCCTTTGCCTACCTGACATTCAGGCAGGGTAAGATACTCACAGAGGTGGCGAGCAAGCGCCTTGCCGCAATACGCGAATTTGCCGAGTTCAACTCCGGCTTCAAGATAGCCATGCGAGACCTCGAGATACGGGGTGCGGGAAACCTGCTCGGGGCGGAGCAGTCGGGCCATATGCTCTCGGTGGGCTATGATATGTACCTTAAGCTCCTTGAAGAAGCGATACTTGAGGAGAGGGGTGAGAAGCCGCCTAAGCGCGTAGAGTGTTCCGCTGACCTCGCGGTTTCCGCCAACATTCCCGAGAGATATGTCACCTCCGGCGAGCAGAGGATGGACCTTTACCGGCGCATTGCCCAGATAAGGACAGAGGAGGACGCCGACGACCTCACAGATGAGCTGATAGACCGCTTCGGTGACCCGCCGAGGAGCGTCAACACCCTCATCCATGTAGCCCTCCTGCGAGGCGAGGCTGCCCGGGCGGGCATATGCGAAATCTCCCAAAAGGCCGGCAGGATACATTTTAAACTCACAGACTTCGATATGCAGCAGGTTTCGGCACTGTATCAGAGCCCGGCCTTCAAAGGCAGAATCAGGATTGAGGCCGGAAACGAGCCTCAAATCAGCCTTAAAATTAAAAATTCCGGCGATGTGTTGGGCGAGGCGCTTGCACTTGTGCACGCTTACAGGGAAGCGTCGTCCGGTGAGGAGACTGAATCGGATAACGGCCCTTCGTAGCCGTGTATTATACTCCGGATACCCACGCGTGCAAAACGAATGGACACTAATTCGTTTTGCGCCTTGAAAGGAATGGTAAAATTATGAAAAGAGCACTATGCACGGCGCTTGCAGCAGTAATGCTGGCGTCAACTTTGTTCGGCTGCGCACCCGCAGAGCCGGCGACGACTCCCGAGCCTACACCCGAGCCCACGGACACATACAAGGAGATTACGGAGATAAACTCCACTCTTTATTCTGAGGACACCCTGATGTTTAAGGTGGGTGACTCCGAGGTCTACTGGCCGGAGCTTCTTTACTGGATATGCTCACATGTAATTGCCATGACCCGTGGATACCAGCTTGACTGGAGTACGGTATATAACGAAACCGATACCATACAGGACTTCATTATGGATGCCTCTGTCGATGCCGTATCCCTTTACAGGACAGTAGAGGTCAAGGCCGCGGAAATGGGTGTTTCTCTCAGCGAGCAGGACATGGATGAAATCGAAAGCGAATTTGAGAGCGCAAAAGCGCTTGCGGGAGGCGAGGAGGCCTTCAACGAAGAACTTGGCTCAAGTCAGCTCACACAGGAGCTGTATCGATACTTGCTCAAAATCTCTACCCTCTATTACAAGCTGTTTGTTGAGCTCTGCGGCGAATCCGCCGAGAAGTACTCCGACTCAGACGCAATTTCCTATGCAAACGAAAACGGATATATGATGGCGAAGCATATCCTCCTGCTCTCCAAGGAGGACGAAACTGAAAACAATGAGGTCAAGGCCGATATGGAGGCCATACTCTCCGAGCTGAAGGCCGCCGGGGGCGGAGAGGCTCTGTTTACGAAGTTCGACGAGCTTATGAATGCCAGAAGCGAGGACGCCGGCGGACTTATGAGCTATCCGGGCGGTTATCTTTTCAGAGAGGGCGATATGGTCGCCGAGTTCTTCGCGGCTACCATGGCACTTGATGAGGGCGAGCTTAGTGAGATAGTCGAAACGAACTACGGCTACCACATTATTCTGCGCCTGCCGGTAGACCCGGACAGCTTAATCTTCAACACGCCTTATCCGCTTCGCTATACGGCGGCCTACGCGTCCTTCGAGAGCCTTGCCCAGCAGTGGAGAGACGAGGCTGAAATAGTACCTACCAAAGAGCTAGATGAAATCAATTTCTCAGATATTTTTAAATAGGCCAAATACAAACACATGGCGGCATCGTGCGATGCCGCCATGTATTTTACTTATAAGCCAAGCCACATCGCAGTGACTGCAAAGGCCTCGCGGATAAAGTAGTTGATCTTTAGGAGCGGGATGCTGGTTTTGGCTGCAATGCCAAGGGGATTGGAAATCCCCTCGCGCCTCGCCATCTCTTTTGCGCGGTATAGGTGGTACTCCGCAGTCAGCACGGCAATTACAGGAGAATCCTTGCGGGAATCTGCCGATATGAGTTCCAATGAATAGGCAATGTTCTGGGAAGTGCTGAGGGCTCTGTCCTCCCTGATGATGCGCCGAGGCTCAATTCCCCTGTCGGTAAGCCAGCGGAACATGCATTCGGCTTCCGTTATATCCTCGTATTCTCCCTGCCCGCCGCTGACCACCGCCACCGTATCGGGATTGGCGCTCAAGTACTCAAGCGCCGCTTCCAGCCTGTCCCGGAGGGATACCGAGGGAACGGTGCCATCCACGCCCGCGCCGAGCACGATTATATATTCCGCGCTCCCCTCGTCCGAGACGGAGTTTTTTATCACTATCCACTCCACCACAGCAAAGTACATAAGTCCTGCTGCCAGTACGGCAATAAGTATGACGCGCAGTGTCCTCGCTCTTTTCTCCTGCTCTTGCGCCAGTAATCCGAGAGCGTAAAATGCCAGTATTAATAGTCCGGCCGCCAGAAACACAACTGCCGTCATGGTGTAGCCCGGGACTGCGGTTTTAAAAAAGAATGCTGTTGCAAAGCAGAGCCCCGCCAGTACCATCATGGTCCTTCGTAAAAACACCGTCACCCGGAAAGCTCCCCCCATTTTTCATAGAGGGCATTGAGCTCTGCCTCGGCCCTTTCGCGGGCAGCGCCAATTTCCAGGAGCTTTTCGTAGTCCGTGGAATACTTCTCAACCTCCGAGTCATAGTCCTTCAGCTTCTTTTCCAGCTCCTCTATCTCACGCTCAAGCCTTGCAAGCAGCTTACCAGTGTCCCGCGGCTTGGGCTTCCTTTTCGGCTTCTCCTCTTTCTGAGCGGCCTTCCTTTTTATCTCGGTAAAGCGCGCCGTGTTTGCCTTAAATTGCTTGTACTCCTCAAAGCTTCCCTTGTAATCAAATATCTGTCCGTCGCGCAGCTCCCATACACGGCTCGCGAAGCGGTTTATAAAGTATCTGTCATGTGAGACGAACAGGAGCGCGCCCTCATAGTCCTCAAGCGCCTCCTCTATCCACTCCCTCGACAAAATATCGAGGTGGTTTGTCGGCTCGTCGAGAATCAGCAGGTTGATGTCGTCCTTCATGAGTGAGCAAAGGCGCAGACGGCTCTGCTCGCCGCCTGAGAGCGCGCAAACGGGCTTGAAAACGTCCTCGCCCGTGAATTTAAACGCACCGAGCCTGTTTCGGGCCGACTGAGGCGTGAGATTGTCCTCATATATCAGCAGGTCGAGCATACTGAGTGCCGGGTTTCTGAACTTTATCACCTGTGGCAGATAGGCAGCCCTGACCGACGGGCCTCTTTTAATATAGCCCTTGTCCGGCTCCTCCTCGCCCATAATCAGCTTCAGAAAGGTGGATTTCCCCGTACCGTTGTCGCCTATAAGCGCTATTCGCTCTCCCCCCTGCACAAGCAGGTCGACGCCCGCAAAAAGTTCCCTATCTCCGTAGCCCTTAGAAAGCCCCTTTATGACAAGCACCTCGTCGCCCTGAAACCTCTTTTCAACGAAGCGGGCCTTCAGCCCGCGCTCCATATCCGGGCGCTCGGTCTTATCCATTCTCTCGATGCGTGAGCGGATGGCAAAGGATTTTTTCATCAGCCGCTCATTGCCGGTGCCCCACTGCTGAAGCCTGTTGGCCGCTTCGGTCAGGCGCTTTATCTCCTTTTGCTCCTGCTCGTACCTTTTGAGCTGCTCGTCAAAGCGGCGCTGCTTTTCAACCACATAGAAGCTGTAGTTGCCGCTGTAAAATTCGGCCCTGCCGTTTACTATCTCGATTACGCGGTTTACCGTTCGGTCAAGGAAAAAGCGGTCGTGCGAGATGACCAGTACCGTACCCTTGAAGCGCAGCAGGTACTCCTCAAGCCATTCTGTCGCCCGGAGGTCAAGGTGGTTTGTCGGCTCGTCGAGCAGAAGTATGTCCGTTTTCTCAAGTATGAGTCTGGCGAGGTTTACCCTCGTCTTTTCCCCGCCTGAAAGGCTGTCGAAAAGCTGGGCGCGCATCTCATCGGATATTTCAAGCCCCGCGGCGACCTTGTTTATGTCCGTGTCGGCATCATAACCGCCATAAGCCTCAAAGCTCGCCATAAGCGAATCATATTCGGCAAGGAGCTTATCATCAGCCCCGCCGGCCATTTCCTTCTCCAGCTCCTTCATGCGCGCGCTTATCTCATCGAGTCTTAAATGCGCGCAGCGCAGCACGTCCTCGGTCGTATAATCCTTGGGATAAACAGGTATCTGCGAAATTAGGCCGACACGCTTACCCGAGCTTATTGATATGATACCCTCGTCGGGCTCAAGCTCACCGTTAATCAGCTTAAAGACCGTCGTCTTGCCCGCACCGTTTTTGCCCAGTATCCCTACGCGCTCACCCTCAAGCACCTCAAAGCTGAGCCCGTCAAGTATGTTTTTGTCCTGTTCAAAGGCTTTTACCAGCCCCTGTAACGATATGTCTGCCATTTTCCATCTCCAGATCAGTTTTAAAAAAGGAGGTGCGGCACAGGCCGCACCCGACTGTCATTTCGTTCCGAATATCCTGTCCCCGGCGTCGCCGAGACCCGGTACAATATAGCCATGTTCATTTAGTCTTTCATCAACGGCTGCCACGTAAATATCCACATCCGGATGGTCGTTTTTCACTCTTTCTATGCCCTCGGGTGCCGCCAGGATGCACATAAGCTTGATATGCGTGCCGCCGTGGCTCTTCAGGAATTTTATGGCCGCCGTGGCGCTGCCGCCCGTCGCGAGCATGGGGTCGACCAATAGTATATCCCTCTCTGCAATATCCTTGGGTAGCTTGCAATAGTACTCAACCGGCTCAAGCGTTTCGGGGTCCCTGTAAAGCCCGATATGCCCGACCTTTGCCGAGGGTATTAGCTGAAGTATTCCGTCAACCATGCCGAGACCCGCGCGAAGTATAGGAACTATGGCTAGCTTCTTACCCGCCAGACGCTTGAACTTCGAGGTGGCAACAGGCGTCTCAATCTCCACCTCTTCCATAGGCAGGTCACGCGTCGCCTCATAGCTCATGAGGGTGGCAATTTCAGAGACTATCTCACGAAATTCCTTTACCGTGGTGTCCTTACACCTGATTATAGACAGCTTATGCTGGAGCAGCGGGTGGTTTAGTACATGTAATTCGGCCATTATTTTTTACTCCCTTTCTCTTTCAGCTCACGCTCCGCCTGTGAAAGGCGAAGATAGACGGGCTTCAGGGCCTGTGAATCGCAGCCCTCCCTGCCCGCGGCCATGGCTACGCCATAAGCGCTCTGATATCTCAAATGCTCCGGCGCAAGAATGGCCGGGATATCCTTGTCCAGTAGGTAATTATAACATAACTCTGCACCGTCTCCAACTAAAAAATACGTTTTCCCGATTTTTTTCATCTCCTCTGATAAATCGTTCAGGGAGATTGCCCTGTCCTCACAAAGACGAATCAGCTCACCGCCGCGCATCTCGAAAAGCGCGTTGTAAACCTCAGACCTGCGCGCGTCCATAACGGGGCAGATTATGCCGTCTGCAAATGTGAGCTGCCAGGCCATGGCCTCCAGAGTTGAAACCCCTGTTGCGGGTATTTCCGAAGCCCAGGAAAGTCCCTTTGCGGCCGCTACTCCGATGCGGATACCCGTAAAGGAGCCCGGCCCTCTTGCCACTGCTATAAGTCCGATATCCGAAAGCTCTATTTCAGCGTTTTTCAACATGTCCTCTATGATGGGCAGCAGCGTCCTGCTGTGGGTCAGTCCGTTGTTTTGATAGGACTGGGCGATAATTTTTCCACCCTCGCAGACTGCGGCAGAAACAGCCTTGGCCGAGGATTCTATTGCCAATATCTTAATTTTCCACACCCCCGAAGCCCGGTAGATTTTCTATATCAATACGCCTTTCAGACTCGCTCTCGCCGCGTTCTATACGGATACGGACTACGCTCCCATCAAAAGCGTCCTCGACGTTCTCACTCCATTCGACAGCCAGGACTCCGCCGCCGGAAAGATAGTCCTCCCAGCCTATTTCAAACAGCTCGTCACTGCCCGAGAGCCTGTACATATCGAAATGGTAGAGCGGCACCTCGCCCTGATATTCGTTAACTATTGTAAAGGTCGGGCTTGTCACCCTCGTGGTCAGACCCATTCCGGAGGCAAGCCCACGCACAAAGGCAGTCTTGCCCGCGCCGAGCCCTCCGTAGAGAGCAAGCACCATACCGGGGCGCACATATTTCGCCAGTTTTCTACCCAGCTCTTGGGTTTCACGCTCACTTTTCGTATAAATCGTCATTTCTTCACCGTAAACATATTTTTTCTATCATACCACTTTTTATCTTGTTATAAAAGTAAAAATTTCTAATTGATATCCTCTCGCGCATCAGTGCAAGGTGCGCAAAGGCAAGCCGTATCGCCCCTGCTTCTTCGAGGCGAGGGCCACAGAGCGAGGAAGGCCATGAATTTAACAAATTCATGTTTACTATATCTCACGTTAATGTTAAAATACTTGAGTATCATGGGGATTGGCGCGACAGCGCGCTTCTCCGGATTGAAAGGGGCATGAGTGTGAGAAAATACCTGAAAATGGTAAAGGAATATGTCAAAAAGTCGGACATGCTGCTTCTGTCCCTGTGCATTGTCTGTTCGATTTTCGGAATAGTTATAATTTCAAGCGCAACGCACAGCTTTCATACAAACCAGTATGTATATATTCAGACAGGGGCGCTCATTCTTGGAATAGTAGCCTTCGTCGTCATGTCTCTGCTTGACCTCGACATAATTACGGACAAATGGAAGTGGATTTTCGCCTTCAACATCCTGTTTTTCCTCACTCTGCTGATTTGGGGAGTCGAGGGCGGCACGGGAAACCGCGGCTGGCTTCGTTTCGGTCCCATAGGCATACAGCCGGCTGAGGTTGTAAAAATCACCTTTACCATTTTGCTCGCTAAGCAAATATGCTTTCTGAACTCCCACGATCTCAACGCGCCCATATCCCTCGCGCAGCTCGTCGCCCATTTTATCATCATGTTCGGGCTGATTATACTTGTGTCGGATGATCTCGGCTCAGCGCTTGTTTATCTTATAATTTTCATCGTGATGCTTTTTACCGCAGGGGTAAAGCTCCGTTGGTTCGGGCTTGGCCTGCTGCTCGTGGCGATAGCCTCTCCCATAATGTGGAATATGCTCGGAGATTACCAGAAGCAGCGCATCCTCGCCCCGTATTTCCCCGAAACCATAGACCCCTCCGGTCTGGGTGTGACCTGGCAGCCAAACCAGAGTAAAATTGCACTTGCATCGGGTGGTCTAAGGGGCGAAGGCCTATATAACGGTGTCCAGTCTCAGTCTAGCGCACTGCCCTCCAAGCACACCGATTTCATCTTCGCCGTCGCGGGTGAGGAGCTGGGCATGATAGGCTGCCTTGCCATCATCCTTTTGCTTACAGCCGTTATTGTGCGCTGCATATATGTAGGCGTGAAGTGCAACGACTCAATGGGAATGCTCGTCTGTATGGGCTTTGCCGGCATGCTCATGTTCCAGACCTTTGAAAACATCGGCATGTGCGTGGGACTGACCCCGGTAATCGGACTTACGCTACCCTTTTTCAGCTACGGGGGCTCATCTGTGCTTACGCTTTTTGCAGCTATGGGCGTTGTATCGGGCATTTGGCTCAGACGAAAACCGGGGAGGCGACACTATTCCTCCGCCGGGCAATAGGCTTCGGAGGACATATCAAATTGCGGCTGTTTGATGCCCGCCCCGCACACATTCCTAATAATATTCCTAATAAAATTAATTTTTGGTTGCTTTTTTATTGCTCCTATGTTATCATTACCACAAATTACTATGAATAATTCATCCTTCATATCCTTCTCATGCGCCGGAGGCTCCCCGATTTGGGGAGCCTCCGGTGCATTTTGATAGGCTTAGCGGTCCTCGCGGTAATAATTTATTCCGCAGGAGCTTGGCTGCACGCCTATTTTTTTCTTCTGTACCGATGATATGACCAGCACCAGAGCCGTGATAACAAAGGGGAGCATGGAATAGAAGGCGTTGGGTATCTTTGACAGGAAGCCAAGGAAGGGGAAGGCCGCCACAATGTCGTTTACCCGTATCTGGAAAACATAAAACGCACCGAAAACCAATGAGCCCAGAATAGCGCCGAAGGGACTCCAGCGCGCAAATATAACAAGCGCAACGGAAATCCAGCCCTGACCGCTGACTGCGTTGTTGTCCCAGTCACCGCGTCCGTTGATGAGCGCAAGATAAGCACCGCCTATGCCACAGATTCCGCCCCCGAGCATTATATTGATATACTTTGTGAGTGTGACATTAATTCCGGAGGCGTCGGCGGCAGCCGGGTTCTCACCGACGGCCCTAACCTTGAGTCCCGCCCGCGTGTATTTCAGATAGATGCCGCAGAGCACGGCAATTATTATAGATAGATACACAAGTATGTTCTGAGAGAACAGAATCCTGCCTATCGCGGGTATCTTGGATAAGAGCGGAATCTCGGTGCCGGAGAGCATGGCGTTCATGGCGCCTGAGAGCTTGGGTCTTTGCTTGATGAGTATTTCGCCAAAAAACAGTGCAACTCCGCTGCCGAAAATGGTAAGTGTCAGGCCGGTAACATTCTGGTTTGCCTGAAGCGTAACAGTGAGTACGGCAAAAATCAGCCCCGCGAGGGCACCCATCAGGAAGGCGGAGAAAATTGCGAGAACAAGGCTGCCGGACTTGTAACCGGCATAATAGCCGGCGAAGGCGCCCAGCGCCATAATGCCCTCAACTCCGAGGTTGAGGCTGCCGGATTTTTCGGTTATTATCTCGCCCGTGGTTCCGAGGAGGAGCGGCGCGCCGCTTTTGACTGCGGCAAAGAGGAAATTGATTATTGTACTCATTTAACTTCTCCCCTCTTCCCTGTTCTTTGCAGCCTATATCTTATAAAAAAGTCTGAGCCGAGTATGGTAAAGAGTATCAGACCCTGAAGAATCTGGGTTATGGCGGCCGAAAGCTGGAAGGTGCTCTCCGCCACGCTGCAGCCCTTTTCAAGCACACCGAAAAGAAAGGCGACGACAAAAATGCCGAAGGGGTTGAGCTTTGCAAGCCAGGCTACTGAGATGGCTGTGAAGCCGACGCCGCTGGCGATTCCGGTATCAAGCGTGTAGTTGCTAACAACTCCCGAAACCTTGAGCATTCCGGCAAGACCACAAATCCCTGCGCTCATAAACATTGTGCGCATGATAATCCTATTGACGTTCATCCCCGCATATCTCGCAGTGCTTATACTGTCGCCTACCACGGATATTTCGTAGCCCTGCTTGGTGTACTGAAAGTAAACGTATATAACAAATACCAAGACTATCGCGACAATCCAGCTTATATCGAGCCTGAAAAGCTGGGGCAGCCTCGAGTTGGCGGCGAGCCGCCCGATGCCCGGAAAACCCGGATCTGCCTGCCATGGGCCATTTCGCAGGTAATCGACTATATAGAAGGCCACATAGTTTAGCATCAGTGTGAAAAGCGTTTCGTTTGTGTTAAAACGGCATTTGAAAAAAGCCGTAAGTAAGCCCCACAGCCCTCCGCCGATAATACCGGCAACAGCCATGATGAGCAGGATAGCGGGAGCCGGTAGATTCGGAAGCAGTCTCGAAGCCCAGGTCGCAAAAACAGCACCCATGATGAGCTGGCCCTCTGCGCCAATGTTCCAGTAGCGCATTTTAAACGCTACGGCCACACCCAGCGAGACCATGAGGAGGGGAACAATTATTCGCACCAGACCCCGGAAGGCCACGCCGGAGCGAAAGCAGCCGGAAAAAACCTCTTTAAAATAAGAAAAGGGATTGACACCGTTGATGGTTATGAAAAGGCCGCCTATAATAACCGCCACAAGAATGGATATCGCGTAAAAGACCATCAGCCTGTTGAGCGGGAGCTCAGCACGCTTTACAACTCTGAAAGGAGGTTCCTTCGCCTTAATCGGGACGAAAGCGCCGCCGTTTGGGTTATCCGGCATTTTTCTCCACCTCACTTTCACTTACCTGAGTCATCATAAGTCCAAGCTGCTCCTTGGTTGTCTCCGAGGCCTTGACGATTCCCGAAACCCGGCCCTGACAGAGGACCATTATGCGGTCACACAGCTCCAGCATGACGTCAAGGTCCTCACCTATAAACAGTATTCCGGCCCCGTTTTGCTTCTGTTTGTTGAGCTGGTTGTAAATCGTATACGAGGAATTTATATCCAGCCCGCGCACGGGATAGGCCGTTATCAAAACCTTCGGGTTCGCCTCAATCTCGCGCCCGAGGAGTACCTTCTGCACATTTCCCCCCGACAGACGTCTGACGGGAGTGTTTATCGAGGGGGTAACAATTTCAAGTGAGTCAACGACCCGCCCGGCTGTATCGGCAGCCGTCTTCCTGTCAACAAAGGGCGTCCTGCCATTTTGCGAGTAGTTTTTGAGCATCATATTATCCGTTATATCCAGAGAAGCGGCAAGCCCCATCCCCAACCTGTCCTCGGGGATAAAGCTCATGCTAATGCCAAGCTGTATCAGCTCACGCGGGGTCTTGCGCTCGATATTTTCGTCTTTATAGAGGATTGCGCCCTTTTTTATCGGATGAAGCCCGGCGATGGCTTCGCAAAGCTCCTTCTGCCCGCTGCCGGCAATACCGGCAACGCCGAGAATCTCCCCCTCGCTCAAATCGAAGGACACATTGCTGATTACCTCCACCCCGTCGCAGCTTTCAATGGTGAGGTGGTGAACGTGGAGAAGGTTTGCGCCGACCTTCACTTTGGGACGCTCTATCTCCAGACTGACCTTTCTGCCGACCATCAGCTCGGTAAGCTCGGTTGCGTTCGTGTTCTTAGTCTCGACCGTAGCTACACTCTCGCCCTTTCTGAGAATCGTCACCCTGTCACTTATTTCAAGCACCTCGTTAAGCTTGTGCGTAATTATAATTATCGCACAGCCCTGATCGCGCATTGAGCGCAAAATTTCAAAGAGATGCTTTGTTTCCTGGGGAGTCAAAACCGCTGTCGGCTCGTCGAGAATGAGTATTCTGGCCCCGTAATAGAGCACCTTGGCAATTTCAAGGGACTGCTTTTCGCTGACTGACATGTTGTAAACATACTTTTCCATATCAACGTTCAGCCCGTATTTTTTGCAGATTTCACTTGTCTTCTCAAACCTTTTCCGCGTGAGGAAAAGGCTGCGCTCATCTGCTCCCATCGCAATGTTGTCAGCCGCAGTGAGTACCTCGACAAGCTTAAAATGCTGGTGAATCATTCCAATTCCCAGCTTTTTCGCATCTTCCGGCGAATTAATGACCACGCGGTTTCCGTCTATAAAAACAGAGCCGCTGTCGGGGTGGTAAATCCCTGACAGCATGTTCATCAGTGTTGTTTTTCCTGAACCGTTCTCGCCCAGGAGCGCGAGAATTTCGCCCCGTCTGACGGACAGGTCAATGTTGTTGTTGGCAACAACCGCGCCGAATTTTTTTGTTATTCCCCTAAGCTCTATCGCGGCCTTCGGCTCAGAGCTCTTTCCATTGACTGTCTCCGTCATAAGCTGTCAGTCGCCCTTCCTTTGTATAATGCGTGCTCAACCAAACTTTATTGAACATAAAAAGAACTTTTCTACTCAATAAAGCCTGGTTGGATAATCGATGTCTCAGCCACAGGAAATGCACGGGTATCCGGCATCTCCTGTGGCTGCCGCCGGAGCCTGTGCTCCGGCGGCATAAATAATCCGCAAGTTGCGAATTGTTAGTCGGATATTACTGAAGAACTACGTTCTCGTAGTACCAGTTGATGCCGCCCTGGATGGTGGCGTCGTCGAGACTGGGTTTGCCGGCTTCGACAATCACGTTGCCCTCATTGTCCACAAGGGCCTCGTCAACGAGGGAAACCTTGCCGGCTTCGTCAACTGCGACCTGTTTGCCGTCAAATACCCCGAAATCGCCGCTTATCATAAGAGCCTTGACCTGGTCGATAATCTCCTGTGTTCCCGGAACGCAGTTGTCAGTGAGCGGGGAGATGTCAACAAAGCCTTCCTTCAGGCCGCCAAAGTAGTTGCCGAACTCGGCCCATTTGCCTTCCATGGCAACCTGTGCAGCCGTGGTGTAGTAGACGCCCCAGTTCCATATGGGAGCGGTGAGGTGCGCGTTGGGGGCAGCCTCGGTCATATCGGAGTTGTAGCCGCAGCCCCATACGCCCGCGTTCTCTGCCGCGATCTGGGGAGCTGTGGTATCACAGTGCTGGGCAATCACGTCACAGCCAAGGTCAAGCAGGGCTTCCGCTGTGCTGCCCTCAAGGGCGAGGTCAAACCAGGTGTTTGTAACCTTAACAAAAACCTGAGCGTCGGGATTTACAGCCGCCACACCCTTGGCAAAGGCGTCAATGCCGCCGGTAACCTCGGAGTTGGAGATGGGCTGGGCTGCAACATAGCCGATTTTGTTGGTCTCGGTTCTAAGGCCGGCAGCAATACCGGAGAGATAGCGAGCCTGATATATGCGTCCAAAGTAGTTGTTAAAGTTTACGTCGTTAGACTTGTAGCCGGTGCCGTGGGAGAACAATACGTTGGGGTACTCTTCCGCCAGAGCCTCCATTGTATCCATATAACCGTAGCTGGTGGCGAAGATGAGCGTGCAGCCTGCCTCAATGCACTCCTCAATGGCTGTTCTGGTGGCCGCGTTGTCCGTATCGCCGATGTTCAGCTTGCGAACAATCTGGTCATCCCTAAGGCCGAGATTGTTCTGCATGGCGATTATGCCCTGATCATGGGCATAGGAGTAGCCGGCCCCGTCGGCGGGGTTTCCTATGTGGATAACTCCCACCTTGAAAGCCTCCTGGCTTGCTGTAGGCTCTGCTGATGGGTTGGCAGTGGGTTCGGGCTTTGTGCCGCATGCCCCGAGAAACAGGGTCATGACCAGCGCCGCGACCATAAGAAACGCAATGCTCTTTTTCATTAGAATCCTCCATACTATTTCGTTTTATTATCAGGCATTTTTATGCGCCGAATAATCAAGCTCTGAATGTGATATTCCCTTCGTCGTCCATTTTGTCGATTATTGCAAGGGATTCGACTCTTATTCCCTTTCGGCGGATCATATCTCCTCCGCCCTGAAAACCCTTTTCAATGGCAATTGCGGCCCCGACAAGCTCCGCCCCGGCTTCTTCAACTATCTGCGAAAGCCCAAGAAGAGCGCGGCCGTTTGCCAGAAAATCGTCTACAAGGAGTATCCTGTCTGCACTGCTGAGATATTTTTTCGAAACACAAATATTATAGGTACGGTTATGGGTAAAGGACTCTACCGACGCTGAATATACGTCCCCGCCGAGATTGGCGGTCTGGTTTTTCTTGGCAAACACCACGGGCACCTCCATGACCAGTCCGCAGAGGCTGGCGACAGCAATGCCCGATGCTTCAATCGTAAGTATTTTTGTCACACCGTCCCCTTTAAAACGGGCAGCGATCTCCTTGCCCATTTCATGGAGCAGCATAACGTCCAGCTGATGATTCAGAAAGCTGTCCACCTTCAGGATGTTACCCGGCAGCGCCTTACCGTCCTTCAAAATGCGGGTCTTTAATAGTTCTATTTCGGACACCCCTTAGTTTTCCTGTTTTGGTGAAAAATAATTGAAATGATGAATTAATAATACATCAAATGCCGACTCTTTTCAACACTCAATTGGAATTTTGAATTAAAAACCACAGCAGTTTTTCGTCACTTTTTTAGTAATAATATCAAACTTGACAGCTATAACGATAATTATTGCAACTTTCAGCTTCCGCTACGGCAGCTAAATCCCATATTCTGGATTAATGTGCGTGAGGGAAGAGCGATGAATATTTATAAATATTTTAAAGTTATTATTTATTTTTTGAAATTCGTGGTACAATCAGGTGGTAAAAACCGGGCTGCTATTAACTTATTGGAGGAATGAAGATGATTCGTGCCATAGTATACGAATCCAACACGGGATTCACAAAGAAATATGCCGAGCTGCTCTCTGCCCAGACGGGTTTGCCTTGCTACTCCCTTTCGGAAAACAAGGTGAATGGCGGGGATTCCATCATCTATCTGGGGTGGCTCTGCGCCGGAAAAATCAAGGGATACGCCAAGGCCTCAAAAAATTTCAATATCAGGGCGGTTGCAGGTGTAGGTTTGCGCGGACAGGATGCCGAGGCCCTTAGCCAACTCATCGAGCAAAACAACACCGGAGCCACCCCTGCGTTCTACCTTCAGGGTGGCGTTGATATACAGAGGCTCCGGGGGCTCAACAAAATCATCTTGAAGGCGGCGGTCAAGGCAATGGCCGGCAAAGATGGCAATCCGGAATCAAAGGATACGCTTTACAGCTATAAAGATTACGTCTCCCCGGATAACCTCAGAGGACTTTTAAGCTGGTACAAGAGCGCAGTTTGATGTACGAATACAGACTGAATCGCTCCGAAAGAAAAACCCTATCCCTTGAGATAACAAGCGGACTTGAGGTCCTGGTGCGCGCACCCTGGCATGTACCAATACGCGAGATTGACCGCTTCGTGGAAAAGCACGGCAGGTGGATAGCGGAAAAGCTTGAAAAACGCAGAGCCCTTCTTGAAGAGCAGTCGGAGCCCTCCTCTGAGCAGATCGAGGAGTTGAAGCGCCGCGCGAGGGTACATCTCCCCGCCCGCGTGGCATATTACGGGGCTATTATGGGTCTTTCGCCCTCCTCAGTGAAAATAACCTCGGCCAGGAAGCGCTACGGAAGCTGCAGCTATAAAAACGGGCTTTGCTTTTCGTACCGGCTCATGCTCTGCCCTGAAAGGGCCATAGACTATGTCGTGGTGCATGAGCTGGCCCACATAGTACATAAAAACCACGGCAGGGATTTTTACGCTCTTATAGCCTCCGTGCTCCCGGACTATAAAGAGAGAATAAAGCTGCTGAAGGCAAATGATGCGGGCGGGCGCTAAAACATAGAAGGCCCCCTTCCATTTTCCGCCCGCCTTAAGGTGCGGCGCTTGAGTGATAATAAGTTATCGGGATTTAAAATAAGAAGGGGTGCCCTCAGGCGGGCACCCCTGTTTCCGTTAGAGAAACTCCTTCAGGCGCTGTACGTTGTTTTCCTCGAAGCGAAGCAGGCGGCACATAAGACCGCGCACGTCTCTTTCGGCACCCTTGTACTCATGGAGCTTTTTATTTGCGTCAATTATGCCCATGTTACTGCCTTGAATCATCATTTCGGCAATATGGGAGGGCGAGTTATCCTTATAGGTTTTCATTTTAATCATCATGCCGGCCGACAGCTTCTGAACAGGGCTTACGCCCTTTGCGCCGTATCCGTTTTTGTTCAGAAGCTTTTTCGCCTCTTTATTAATGCTGGAATACTCCCTGTGCTGGGCCTTAATCTGGCTTTTAAGACGCCGATTGTCTACCGAGCCTAAAATCTGATCAGTGGTAATTACACCCATACCCGAGTTTTGATATATAAAATTCAGCAGCTGTGCGTTTTTGTTCACTGTTTACCATCTCCTCCTAGCTAGTTTTACCCGGCGCGGCGGCTGTATGCTTGATTTCCGCCTCAGAAAAAAATACCGGGCTTCTGCTAACATTATTGCTCTCATATTTACGCAAAATATCAGCGAGGAGGATTGTAGCAGTGAAAACAAAATCAAAATTTATTAAATTTATATCAGCACTAATTATTACAGCAGCACTGGTTCCACATTCCTTCGCTCTGGCACAGAGCGGAACCCATACGGTTGCCAGGGGCGATACTATGTGGAAGATTGCGGTAAGATATCAGATAGGCATCAGCGAGCTTATAAAGGCCAACCCGCAAATTAAAAACCCCGACCTAATATTCCCGGGACAGAAAATTACAATTCCCAGCATTGACGACGTCAAGGCCCTGGAGGCGGAGGTAGTAAGGCTTGTCAACGCCGAGCGTGCCAAGCGCGGACTTTCCACCCTCAAGCATAATTGGGAGGTATCGAGGGTCGCGCGCTACAAGTCGCAGGATATGATAGACAAGCGCTATTTCGCTCACCAGTCCCCGACTTACGGCTCACCCTTTGTTATGCTGGACAACTTCGGCATCAAATTCTCAGCCGCAGGCGAGAATATAGCCTACGGTCAGAGAACGCCGGCCGAGGTGATGAACGCATGGATGAATTCGCCGGGTCACCGCAGCAATATACTAAGCGCCACCTATAATCAAATTGGTGTAGGTGTCGCAAAAGCAGCAAACGGCACCTTCTACTGGACACAAATGTTTATTAAAGCGAATTAAACATCTGGGGGGCGCACTACCGCGCCCCCCGTTTTGAACAGAAGCCTCTGTTCTTAATTATATCCCTTCTGACTCTCTACACTACTATTATTCTTTTAATCTGTGATAAATATTCATTTGTGTTAAACCCCTTTTTAATCGAAGGGAACGCTATCCTTCTTTTTTGAATATAATATTTATACAGCAAATGGTCTGGTGGAGGTAGCCAAATGTGTTCTATTTGCGGCATAGTTGACTTTTTTAACAACGATAATGTCTCGCCCCAAATCGCTGAGGAAATGGGTGCGGTGATGAGCGGGCGCGGCCCTGACCAGAGCGGGGTGTTTACGGATGGCCCTGTGGCCTTTCAGCACAACCGCCTGTCTGTAATAGACCCCGAAAACGGCAGGCAGCCAATGGCGCGCAGGCTTGGGGGCGGGAATATACGATAATATACAATGGAGAGCTTTACAACACGCCCGAGCTTACGGAGGAGCTTCGCGGCAAAGGGGCCGAGTTCACTACTAAGTGCGATACGGAGACAGTGCTATATTCGTATATATTTTACGGTCCCCAATGCGTCGAACGACTCAACGGAATATTTGCCTTCGCTGTTTACGACAAGGAAAAGGACATGGTGTTCCTCGCCCGGGACCGGATGGGAGTTAAGCCGCTTTTCTTTTCCTTTGTCGGCACGACACTGCTGTTTGCCTCCGAGATTAAGGCTTTGCTCCGGCACCCCGACGTAAGACCGGATGTCGATATGTTCGGACTTTGGCAGCTAATCTTCCTCTCCCCCGTCAGGCTCAATGGAATCAGCATATTCAGGGATATATTCGAGCTGAGACCCGGCTACCGCGCCGCTTACTGCAAAACAGGCTTTCAAGTCCAGCGGTATTGGGAGCTCAAGGCCGAGCAGTTTACCGATTCGCGGGAGACAGCAATAGAAAAAACCAAGTGGCTGGTCACGGACGCTATCAAGCGCCAGCTTGTATCCGACGTTCCCCTTTGCACCCTTTTATCAGGCGGCATTGATTCGTCTGTCGTATCCTCCGTGGCTGCGCGGGATTACGCACGGCGCGGTCTTACTCTCTCCACCTATTCCTTTGAGTACGAGGGCAATAAGGAGAGCTTCAAGTCCTCACTTTTTCAGCCGCAGGGCGACGATGAATACGCACAGTACATGGCGGACTATATCGGCTCAGAGCATACGATACTCACAGCACCGACCGAAAGGGTGTCAGACTATCTCCTCAAGGCCACAATAGCGAGGGATATGCCCGGCCAGTCGGACATAGACTCCTCCCTGCTCTACTTCTGTGAGCAGATAAAAAAGCGGCACACAGTCGCCATTTCCGGCGAGTGCGCCGATGAGGTTTTTGGCGGCTATCCATGGTTCTACCGAAAAGAAATGCTGGACTCGTCCTTCTTCCCGTGGGTGCACCAGCCGATGCTCAGAGCAGAGCTGTTTAGAAAGTCCGTGGTAAGGCCCGAGGATGGCTATGAGGCCCTTTCGGAGAAATACATTGAGCTTGCGGAAAAGTTTCCCAGGCTTGATACCGACAGCGAGACTATGCTCCAGAGCAGGAAGGCCACCTGGCTTTCTATGAGTCTTTTCATGACCTCCCTGCTTGAGCGTAAAGACCGCATGAGCATGGCAAGCTCCGTTGAGATACGCGTACCCTTCGCAGACCACAGAATAGTCGAGTATGTCTACAACGTGCCCTGGGAAATCAAATTTGAAAACGGGGTAGAGAAGGCCCTGCTGAGAAACGCCATGGCTTCCTATCTTCCGGAAGAAATACTCCACCGCAAAAAGAGTCCGTATCCGAAGACGCACAATCCCCGGTACGAGGCGCTGGTCACAAAAAAGCTCAGCGAAATACTCGGCTCCGGGGATTCAAGGCTTGAGACTATTCTGGATATGGATTCGTTCAGGGCTTTTCTTGAGCAGGACAGCGGGACCTGGTTCGGTCAGCTAATGAGCAAGCCGCAGCTTATCGCCTGGCTCATACAGCTTGAGTACTGGCTGAGGGAGTATAATGTAAACCTGCTTCTAAGCTAAGAGAGTCTGGACTGAAAATCTTCGTAACCGAAGCTTCTTATTACGCGGCAGTCTCCGGACCTGTCGCGTAAAACTATGTCGGGCAGCGCCGTTCCGTTGAACGTGTTGTTCTTGACCATGGTGTAAATGGCCATGTCACCGAAGTAAAGGCGCACTCCTTCGCAGAGCGGCTCATCAAATGAGTAGTCCCCTATTATATCACCGGCAAGGCAGGTAGGCCCGCCGAGGCGATAGGTGTACTTCTTCTCCCCCGGCTTTCCGGAGCCGAGGAGCGGCGGGCGGTAGGGCATTTCGAGTACATCGGGCATATGGCAGGCGGCTGAGGCGTCCAGTATCGCGATATCTATGTCGTTTTTCAGTGTGTCGAGTACTGTTGTGATGAGAAAACCCGCGTTAAGCGCCACGGCCTCGCCCGGCTCAAGATAGACTTGGGCATCGTATTTTTCCTTCACCCTTTTAATGCAGCGCTCAAGACGGGCTATGTCGTAGCCCTCCCTCGTTATGTGGTGGCCGCCCCCGAAGTTTAGCCACTTCATTTGAGAAAGCCATTTTCCGAACTTCTCCTCAACCGCACTAAGCGTTATCTCAAGGGCGTCAGAGTCCTGCTCGCAGAGCGTGTGGAAGTGCAGCCCGTCAAGCAGATGGACAAGCTCCGGCCGAAAGCTCTCAATTGTCACACCGAGGCGGCTGCCCGGGGAGCAGGGGTCATATATGGCCTGCCCCTCCTGAGTTGAGCACTCGGGGTTTATGCGCAGTCCCACGCTCTTACGTGCAGCACGGGCCCGAGGGGCGAATTTCAGCACTTGACTGAAGCTGTTGAACACTATGTGGTCTGCATACTTCAATATCTCGTCGAACTCATCCTCGCGGTAGGCGGGGGAAAACACATGGGTCTCGCCGCCCATTTTCTCCTTCCCAAGCCTTGCCTCATGAAGGCCGCTGGCCGCGGTTCCGGCAAGGTATCTGCCTATTAGCGGATAGAGGGCGAACATTGAAAAGGCTTTCTGGGCGAGTAGTATTTTGCAGCCGGTCCTGTCCTGCACATCCTTTAATATCTCAAGGTTTCTCTCAATAAGCGCCTCGTCAACCACATAGCAGGGGGTTTTCAGCTCAACCTCCCCCATCAGTCAACCAGCTTCGGGTCGAAGCTCTCCTGCCAGGGCAGGCCCCACCTATTAAGCTCTTCCATGAAGGGATCGGGGTCAAACTCCTCGATATTATAGACGCCGGGTTTGCTCCATGTGCCGGTCAGCACCATAGCCGCGCCTATCATGGCGGGAACGCCGGTCGTGTAAGCAACCGCCTGACTTCCGACCTCCTTGTAGCACTGCTCATGGTCACAGACGTTGTAGAGGTAGTAGCGCTTCTCCCTGCCGTCCTTTTTGCCTATGAAGATGCAGCCGATGTTGGTCTTGCCCTTTGTGCGCGGTCCAAGGCTCGACGGGTCGGGCAGGACAGCCTTCAAAAATTGCAGGGGCACTATCATCTTACCCTCAAACTCAATAGGCTCTATGCTGGTCATGCCGACGTTTTCAAGGCATTTGAGATGCGTCAGATAGCTCTGGCCGAAGGTCATAAAGAAGCGGATGCGCTTTATTCCGGGGATGTTGAGGGCAAGGCTCTCAAGCTCCTCGTGATGAAGAAGGTACATATCTTTCTCGCCAATCTCGGGGAAGTCGTAGACCCTTTTTATCTCCATGGGCTCTGTCTCTATCCACTCGCCGTTTTCCCAATAGCTGCCCTTTGCAGTTACCTCACGGATGTTTATCTCGGGGTTAAAGTTCGTAGCGAAGGGGTAGCCGTGGTCGCCGGCGTTGCAGTCGAGAATGTCTATATAGTTAATCTCGTCGAAGTGGTGCTTTAAGGCGTAGGCCGAGAATACACCCGTAACACCGGGGTCAAAGCCGCTGCCCAGAAGGGCGGTTATACCGGCCTTCTCGAACCTCTCCCTGTACGCCCACTGCCACTTGTACTCAAACTTCGCGGTGTCCTCCGGCTCGTAGTTGGCGGTGTCGACATAGTGCACCTTGCAGGCGAGGCAGGCGTCCATGATTGTCAAATCCTGATACGGCAGGGCGAGATTCAAAACCACGCCCGGCTTCTCACGGTTTATAAGCTCGATGAGAGCGTTTACGTCGTCGGCATCCACCTGAGCTGTGGTGATTTTCGTCTTCGTCGTGCCCTCAAGCTTCTTTTTCAGCTCGTCGCACTTGGATTTTGTGCGGCTGGCTATGCAGATTTCGGTGAAAACCTCGCTGTTCTGGCAGCATTTGTGGATAGCCACGCTTCCGACGCCGCCGCAGCCGATTATAAGAGCCTTTCCCATATTATATCTCCTTTAAATTGTAAGTATCGTTTTACAGTGCCAGCAAAAGCTCCCTAACCAGCTTGCAGGCGAGGGCGGTGGATGCGCCGCTGGCATCGAGTGAGGGGGCCAGCTCATTTATGTCGGCGCCGACTATGCTGGCATTTTGGCAAACGTCGGTTACAGCATCTAATAGCTCCAGAAAGCTGACACCGCCCGCCTCCGGGGTTCCGGTGCCGGGGAAGCAGGAGGGATCCAGCACATCTAGGTCTATTGTCAGATATACAGGCCTGCCCTTTAACCTGCCGAGTGTTGCACCCAGTCCGTCAAAATTGAATTTTCTAAGCTCCGTATGACCTTCCTTCGCCCAATGAAACTCACTCCTGTCTCCCGAGCGTATGCCAAACTGAAATATTCGCCCGTCACCCAAAATGTTGTGGCAGCGCCGAATCACACAGGCGTGCGAGAGACTCACGCCCATATAATCCTCCCTCAAGTCGGCGTGGGCGTCAAAGTGTATAATGTGCAGGTCGGGGTGCTTTTGGGCCGCCGCCCGGACAGCGCCGAGCGTGACCAGATGCTCGCCGCCGAGCATCAGTGGTAGCTTTTTATCTTCCAGTATAGCGGCTGCCCGCTCCTCAATGGCCATAAGCGCAAGTGACGCGTCCCCAAAGCAGAGCTCAAGGTCTCCGCTGTCGAATACCGCTATTTCGGACAAATCGCGGTCCTGATAAGGGCTGTAGCTCTCCAGCCCGTAGCTTTCGCCTCTTATCGCCCTCGGGCCGAAGCGCGCACCGGGTCTATTGCTGGTCGTGGAATCGAAGGGCGCGCCGTACAGGACTATTTTCGCGTCCTCGTACTCCGCATCGCAGCCCAAGAAGGTCTCTATGTTCTTATTCAACATCTCTCAGTATCTCCTCCACATAGGTCGGCAGAGCAAATGCTCCGACATGCAGCTTCGTATTGTAGTACTTTGTCTTAAGCCCGAGAAGGTTCCACGCGGTGGCGTTTAAGTCCTCAACGGGATGGTATTCCTTAGATGCGAAGCCGAAAAGCCAGTGTCCGGACGGATAGGTCGGTATGTGCACCTGATAAACCCTGCTTATTGGGAAGCTTTCGACTATACGCTTGTGCGCCCGCTGCATGGCAATACGGTCATTGTCGTAAAAGGGGCTCTCATGCTGATTTACCATGATGCCGTCCTTTTTGAGGGCCTTGAAGCAGTTGCCGTAAAACTCCTTTGTAAAAAGCCCTTCGCCGGGACCGAAGGGGTCTGTGGAATCAACGATAATCAGGTCGTATTCCTCGCTCTTTCGCCGGACAAACTTCAATCCGTCCTCAAAGTAGAGATTCACGCGCGGGTCATCGAAGCGGCTGGCCGTCTGGGGCAGGTACTTTTTACAGACCTCGACCACAAGCTCGTCTATCTCTACCATGTCTATCCTCTCAACGGCGGGGTAGCGGGTCAGCTCCCGTATT
>JAAYOL010000052.1 GCA_012520395.1 Clostridiales bacterium | reverse complement strand
CCCAGGTTCTTGGGATCCTTCGAATATGCAGCTGAGGCTGTCCCTATATACTTTCTCCATATTCTCCGGTTCAAAATTATATCCATGCTTAAGATTAATGATTTTGCAGATTGCACGCCACTCCCAGGCGTAATCCATCAAGTACCTGCGTATTTCTTCAAGGACATTAATAGGCAGCATGAAATCCCTCCGAAATTTATTTGGTAAATAATACATCTAATTAACATATTTGTCAATTGCTTTAAATAATAATGCATATAATTGGTGGAAAATGAATAAATTCTATGTTGAAAACAAACTTTATTGCGGAAGACCGGCAGATGTCCGTCAGAATCGGGAAATGCGCTGCTATGACCTGCTCGACTCATTGTCAATTTCCTATCAGCGGGCAGAGCACGCACCCGCAAACACGATAGAGGATTGCAAGCAGGTCGAAAAGGTCATAGGAGTCGGTATAAGTAAGAACCTGTTTCTCTGCAATAGGCAGAAAACAAGGTTTTACCTGCTTCTGATGCCGGGAGAAAAGCCATTTAAGACGAGTATTTTTTCCAAGCTTATCGGATCGTCAAGACTTTCCTTCGCCGACGAGGAGCATATGCTTGAATTACTGGATTTGCACCCCGGGTCAGTGAGCATTCTTGGGCTTTTAATGGACACTGACAAAAGGGTACAGCTTGTGATAGATAGCGATATAGTAAAAGCTGACTATATGCGCTGCCACCCCTGCGCTAACACGACAACATTAAAGCTGCGCACTTCCGATGTCCTCGAAAAGCTGCTGCCGGCAATAAATCACGAGCCTATTATTGTGGACATTCCATGGCAGACTGATAACTGAGGCCTGTAAAACGCCTTATGGGGGAGATGGAAAAAAGAGGGTCCAAACCCTCTTTAGACGGCCTCAAAATAAACCTGCGACTTCCGACTTATTCGGAAGTCACCTTTTTAAGTGTTGGAGTAGCCGGTATCCGGATTATTATGTACGGGGACGGCCGTCCCCGATGCTCAGCGCTTTTTTATGTTCAGCGAAATTTCAGACAGCGCCCTAGAGGCCTCCATATTATAGGAGTGTGTCTTGGAGATGTCACCTAAAGATAACATGCCAATCAGCTTGCCATTGTCGGTGACAGGCAGACGTCGTATCTGGTGAGCCGCCATAATTTCTGCGGCCAGCCTCACGTCATCCTCGGGGTTTGCGCTAATTGGTGCGCGGGACATTATCTCACGCACGGGTGTACGTTCGGGGTCGCTTTCCGCCGCCACGCATCTGAGAACTATGTCGCGGTCTGTTACTATTCCGCGCAGTTTTCCGTCGGTAGAACAGACTGGCAGTGAGCCGATGTTGTGGCGGTACAGGAGCCTCGCGGCGAGCGAGGTGCTCTCATCCGGGGAAACTGATACTACGTTTTTGGCCATAAGCTCGTTTACTTTCATATTTTGCCACCTCCATATGGGTATTGTTCCCCTACACTCCATCGCTTATACGGCAATAATATGATAAGATTATAGAAAATTGGGGGGACTTAGAGTGGACCACGAAGAATATATGCGCCGGGCGCTCATTCTCGCGGATGAAGCGGCCCAAAACAGGGAAGTCCCGGTTGGCTGCGTTATAACGCTAAACGGCCAAATAATCGGTCAGGGCAGAAATCGGCGTGAAGCCGATAATAACGCACTTGCACACGCGGAGATAGAGGCGATTAATGATGCCTGCTGTAAGCTGGGCGGATGGAGGCTTTCTGACTGCGATCTCTATGTTACGCTTGAGCCTTGCCCCATGTGTGCAGGTGCGATAATAAATGCGAGAATCAAGAGGGTTTTCTACGGAGCAAGAGATTATAACTTCGGTGCCTGCGGCGGCGTTATGAACCTTTTTGAAGAGAATTTCGGACATCATCCACAGCTTGTAGGAGGTGTGCTGGCGGATGAATGTTCGGCTGTTTTGAAGGACTTTTTCAAAAAAATCAGAGAAAAATCTAAATAATCGCTATATTTAATCTTCCTGTAATATTTAAATGTAGATAACTTAATATTCTGTATTTACAATTAGCACTAAGCAGTGGATAATCTTTTCATTTAACCTCCTATTTCATAATTCAAGGACGCCGAACGGCGTCCTTGAATTTTTTTGTATTATAGAGGCTCGCCCTCAGAGTTGAAAAGGGGGAGGGGGGCGATAAATTTTATGTCGTCCCGGTCCTTGGCATCCCCCTCGGCCAAAACCGCCATTTTCCCCACTACTATTCCACCCGCCGCTTCCACGATTTTTTCTAGGGCTTTGAGCGATTCGCCGGTGGATATGACATCGTCTACAAGTACAATACGCTTGCCACGCATGAGGTCTGCGTCGTCCCTGCCGAGATATAGCCGCTGCTCCCTCTCGGTTGTTATGGACTTAACATCTGCTACAATAGGGTCGGGCATATATAGCTTTGGGCCTTTTCTGGCTACGAAGTACTTGTTTTTGCCCGCCTGCCTAGCCATTTCATATATTAGCGGTATGCTCTTGGCTTCCGCAGTGAGCATATAGTCGTATTCCGGAGCCATTTCAAGGAGCTTTTTTGCGCAGGCCTCGGTTAGCTCAACATCGCCGAACATGATGAAAGCGGCTATGTATAGATTGTCCGATATTCTGCACAGCTTAAGCTCCCGCTCTACGCCGGCTATATTAATATGATAAGAGTTCATGTGGCGCCTCCAATATTATAGTCTCTAAATATTATATATACTAAATCGAAAAAGTCAATTTAGAGAACAATTACTATGTTATATATTCCAATTAGTTGACAGTACGAAAGCTAAACTCAACAGTGAAATTGACAAAAGGTGCAGACGGAGATTAGGCTGGTGTATAGCTAATCTACTTGCCGGGAAAGGAGCTTGCACTAAACCCCCGATACTGAGAAGAAGGAGCCGGGCGCTGTCCGCAGGGGGTAGCACCCGGCTTTTTCTTTTACTTCGTTATGCAAAATACAAACGCCTATCACATGGCTTCTGTGGATAAATGACAATCGTTTATGCAGTGGCCTGAAAAATAAACCAGCCATCCTTGGCCGAAAACTGGAATACGCCGCCATGCTTTTTGTGCCGAAGCCATGCCCCTGTTCTTTTGATACGGGCAGGCCCTGATGGAAAATGGGGTCGTGCTGATAGCTGTTGCGAATGTCAATGCACAGCTTCGTATTCTTGGAATAAATACGCAGCCGGATGATGCGCTTATCGGGCTCAGGTATATTTTTCGCGGCCTGTATGGCGTTTTCCAAAGCGTTTGACAATAACGAGCATAGTTCGGTGTCGCTGAAAGAGAGCGAGACAGGCAGCCTTGCATCAATAGTGAGCTGGATTTCGGATTGTTTTGCCTTCGCGGTGAAAGCGGACAAAATCAAATTGACGGTTTCATTTTCGCAAAAGCGTGTGGGTGTGATGGCGTCCATGTCAGACTGGGCGGTCCGCAGATATTCTTTAATCTGCTCTATTTGTCCCTTCGAGGCCAAACCCTGCAAAAGAGATAGATGGTGGCGCATATCATGCCGATAGGCCGCGGCATTCTGTTGTAGCTGACGCAGAGAAGCAAACTCTGCCCGCGCCAGTTTAAACTGCGCATCCAGCACATCACGTTCTCTTTGGAGGGCTGCTTGTTTTTGCGTCTCAGCGTAGTAAAGGATAATAAACACAAAATAAAAAACAGAGATTGTTGAGGGCATAAACTGCACCGCCCATTTCGTACCGCGGTAAAGGACGTCGGTATAGATGGTGGTAGTGTAGTCGAACAGATAGTAAAAAAGCGGCACCCCGCCTAATAATAAGCAGGATTTTGTGGAGGCCTCCATAAGCCGTCGGACGGACCCAGTTACATACCTTTTCAGAAGATAGTAGAATAAAAACACAGCCGCAATATAAAAAATGTGGTCAGCAAGAGCGCTGTCTAATGCAGCTCCGGCGAGGAAACCGACCCAGCGCGGCGCCTGACAGCAAAGATAGCCGGAAAGCACGCTGACGGCGGATATAAGCCACGGTCGTTTATAGTATAAGGAGAATACTACTATTAGCGGCAGGTGGATAATCAGCGGATATAGCTTTGATGTCAAATCCAAGCCAAGGAACCACCAACTGGCGGTCTGAACGAGAAGAAAAAGCACACAGAGCAGGCCGGTGATGAGTCTGTTCTTCCTTGTAGGCTCTATTCCCGCAAAGAGAACCGACACTGCTGTGCCAAAGACCAGAGAGAATCCAAATCGTAAGAGTCCTATCACTTTTACGATCATTTTAAAGCGCCTCCCTCTATCTGACTATCCCCCTCCATCTGATAGGCCAGATACTGTTGCTTGATTTCTCTTGCCTTGCCCTGCGCGACCGGAACAGTGGAAAGGGTCTGTAAGGTTATCTGGCGATTATCAATGGTATCCACATACTGCATATTCACAAGATAGGAGCGGTGAGGTTTGATAAAACTCCCATATTTCAGAAGATTATCGCAGACTGTGGAAAAAGGCTCCGTACATTCGATTACCTTTCCGGAGCGCAGGTGATAGAACACGTTTCTGCCAATGACCTCGGCAAAAACCAGGGTGGAAATCAGTATTCTTTGTATTCCCGCATTGCTCTTTACGATAATCGCATCTTCATTTTCTTCTGTTTTAATCTGCTCCAGCAGCTCATCAAAGGCGAAAAACAGTTTTTCCTTTGAGATTGGCTTTAGTATGTAGTTAATGGCTTTTACCGAGTAGCTTTCCAAAGCAAACTCCGGCGTTGAGGTAAAGAACAAAATCGGCGCGGTTTTATCAAAAGCACGGATGTCCTTTGCGACATCAATGCCCGTAAAGCCCGGCATAATAATATCCAGACAATAAATATCAAACCGCCTTCCTTTTTCCAAGGCCGAAACCAGTTCAAAGCCGTTTGGAAAGACGGCGTATTCGCAGCTTAGATGTTTTGATGTCCGGTACAGGTCTATAAGCTGTACCATATTGGACAGCTCGTCAATACTGTCATCACATATCGCGATTTGTAGCATAAGCATTCCCCAAATCCTCTACTTCTCAAAGCTAAGTTTACCACAAAAACTGAAAATCCGACAATATGATTCATGACAAAAAAATCATGTTTCATGCAGCAAACGGTTTTTATGGGGTTTTTCCGATATATTGAAGATGTGACGCATCTTCGTCTGAAACAAAACTTATACGGATACTCCGAGGTTCTATGGGGCGGCAAGGAGTGCTACGCGTGGTCTGCAAAGCTAGGAAAGCTAAATATGGGTAAGAGCAGCCTAAGGCCCTTCTTCATATCAAACCATGATTCATGTCGAAAATCTTCACGCAAAGAGCTTCGCTTTCCCGCCGGTTATACAAGCCACAAATGGGCAGGCGAAAAAATCGTGGACTGTTTGCCTACTACAAAAATAAATGGAGGACGTTACTATGCTGCCAATCTTCATCGCAATTGCCGTTGTCGTCGCGGCCGTTGCGTTATGGACGATCTCCACCCAGCGCAAACTGGTGATACTGGATGAGAATATCAACAGCGCCATGAGCCAGATTGGGGTGCAGTTATCAAGCCGTTTTGACGCTCTGACTGCGCTGTTGGATTTGACAAAGGGCTATGCCAAAGATGAAAGCGAAACGCTGATTGAAACAATCAGACCAGGAAGAAGTGTGATTACGGCAAAATCCACACCGGATGATGTGGTAAGGCAGGAAGAAATTATTTCCAAAGCCCTAGGCAGGATTTCCATAATAACGGAGCAATATCCCGAATTGAAGGCGAACCGAACATATGTCAAAATCATGGATGCAGTGCAAACCTTTGAAAACATGGTGCGCACCAGCCGTCTGATTTATAACGACAGTGTGAGCAAGCTAAATCGTGAAATCCGAATGTTTCCGGTGTCCATGATTGCCGGGATGTTGGGCTTTCGAAAAAGAGGATACCTTGTGGAGCAGGTAAGCAGGGCGGATATGCCCAGCATGAAATGAGGGGGTCCTGTGCGAAAAAGTGCATGGTCGATTCTTGTGCCGCCGTTTGCGTTTTATCCGTCAATTGCTACTCATTATAACGGCGCAATTAAACTTGTCCATTGCTCCACGGAATATAAAATATTATGGCTCGTCAGTTGACAAACAAGACGGATTATTGTATCTTATTAAAGTGTGAAAAGAGTTCACCATACGGAGAGGTATCGAAGTGGTCATAACGGGGCTG
>JAAYOL010000051.1 GCA_012520395.1 Clostridiales bacterium | reverse complement strand
GGACAATTAGCGAAAACTTGGGGCTGGGGCTGTCCTCAGCCACCATACGCAACGAGATGGCGGAGCTGACAAGCATGGGCTATCTCGAACAGCCGCACACCTCGGCAGGGCGAGTACCCACGCCGCTGGGCTACCGAATATATGTAAATGAGCTGATGCAGGACCACAGGCTGACAATGTCTGAAACAGACGAGATAAATAATGCCCTCAAGGTCAAGGTCAAACAGCTTGACAAGGTCATTTCGGACGCCGGCAGGCTGGTTGCCGACCTCACAAACTATCCGGCATACGCGCTGGCGGCCGCTGCCCGGCCAGTCACGATAAGACGCTTTGATTTTATTTCGGTGGACGACAGGACGCTTATCACAGTTGTAATGCTTTCTGACAATACGGTTAAGAATAAGCTAATGAACCTCACCACTCCTCTTGACGAGGGCTTTCTTCTGAAGCTCAGCGCCGTTTTCAACGCGAACTTCACAAACAGGCCCGAATGTGAGATGGACTCCACTCTCATTTCGTCTGTCGAGCGCGCCTCGGGCGATGTTTACGGACTTGTCTCTGCGGTTGCAGCTTTTGCCATCCATACTCTGAGCGAGACGGTCTCCAAGAAAGCCTTTTTAGCCGGCACTACGCATATTTTAGAGCATCCTGAGTACAGGGATTGGGATAGGGCCCACAGACTTATGAATTACCTGTCGGACGGCGGTAATGTTCTGAAGCTGCCCGAGCCGGACAACAGTTCCGATGTGAAGATTTTAATAGGGCCCGAAAACGTGGCCGAGGAGCTGAAGGACTCCAGCGTTGTTGTTACGAAATATGACCTTGGAGGGGGCCTTGAAGGTCTGCTGGGAGTAGTGGGACCGACCAGAATGGACTACGCAAAAGTCGCGGCAAACCTCTCCTATATAGCCAGCACTCTTAAGGCGATTGCAGACGGAAACAAATCGAATCTTCCCGTTCTGAGCGAAAAAAAGGAAGAATAATTAATAAGGAGTAAATGACATGCCAAAGAAGAAAGATAAGGACAATCCAGAGATAATTGACGACCGCAGTGAGGTAACCGCTGAAGTGGTATCAGAAGCGGAACAGGCTTCCGAGCAGCCTGACCCCGCCGAGGAGCTCCGCGCTGAGCTTGCAGCCGAAAAGGACCGTTATCTGCGCCTTGCTGCCGAGTACGATAACTATCGCAAGCGCAGCCAGAAGGAGCGCGAGGCCCTTTTCCTAGATGTTAAGTGCGAGACGGTCTCCAAGCTTCTGCCGATATACGACAATCTTGCCCGCGCGCTTTCGGCGCCCTGCTCGGACGAGGCATTTTATAAGGGCGTAGAAATGACGATGAACCAGTTTATGGAGATTATGGATAAGCTGGGGATAGAGAAGATTCCGAGCCTGGGCGAGAAATTTAATCCCGAAGTTCACAACGCTGTAATGCACGTTGAGGACGACTGCGTCGGAGAAAACGTCGTAGTCGAAGAATTCCAGACGGGATTTATTCTGGGCGAAAAGGTAATTAGGTATTCTACCGTCAAGGTAGCAAACTGATTAATTAGACGTAAATCTTACACTTTATTTATATGGAGGAACATGACAATGGGAAAAATCATAGGAATAGATTTGGGGACTACAAATTCCTGCGTAGCCGTAATGGAGGGCGGCGAGCCGGTCGTAATACCAAATGCTGAAGGCAACAGAACAACACCGTCGGTAGTGGCGTTTTCCAAGACCGGCGAGCGTATGACGGGTCAGGTAGCGAAACGGCAGGCGATAACAAATCCAGACAGGACCATAATTTCTATAAAGCGTGAGATGGGCAGTGACTACAAGGTCTCTATCGACGATAAGCGCTACACCCCGCAGGAGATCTCTGCGATGGTTCTGCAAAAGCTCAAGGCCGACGCAGAGGCCTATCTCGGAACCACCGTCACCGAGGCTGTTATTACCGTTCCCGCCTACTTTACCGACAGCCAGCGCCAGGCTACAAAGGACGCAGGGCGCATAGCCGGTCTCGACGTTAAGCGTATAATCAACGAGCCAACGGCAGCGGCCCTTGCCTACGGTCTTGACAAGGATGTAGAGCAGAAGATAATGGTCTATGACCTTGGCGGCGGCACCTTCGACGTATCCATCCTCGAAATTGGCGACGGTGTTATTGAGGTTCTCGCAACGGCGGGCAACAACCGCCTCGGAGGCGACGATTTCGACGAGTGCATCGTAAAGTATCTTCTGACCGAGTTTAAAAAGGAAACCGGAGTGGACCTGTCCACCGACCGCGTCGCCATGCAGAGACTCAGAGAGGCCGCTGAAAAGGCCAAGATTGAGCTGTCTGGCGTAACCTCCACCAACATAAATCTACCCTATATAACAGCCGACGCCAGCGGCCCGAAGCACCTGGATACGAGCCTGACCAGGGCCAAATTTAACGAACTTACTGCCCATCTTGTCGAAAAGACCATGGGCCCGGTCAATCAGGCGCTTTCAGACAGTGGACTGAGCGCAAACCAGCTGTCCAAGGTTCTTCTCGTCGGCGGCTCAACTCGTATTCCGGCAGTTCAGGAAGCTGTAAAGAAGCTTACGGGCAAGGACCCCTTCCGCGGCATCAACCCCGACGAGTGTGTTGCCGTTGGCGCAGCCATTCAGGGCGGCGTGCTTGGCGGCGACGTTGAGGGCATACTCCTGCTTGACGTGACCCCGCTCTCCCTCGGTATCGAAACGCTCGGCGGCGTATTCACCAAGCTCATTGAGCGCAACACAACCATTCCGACTAAGAAGAGCCAGATATTCTCCACCGCAGCTGACAATCAGACCTCGGTTGAGGTTCACGTCCTGCAGGGAGAGCGCGAGATGGCGGCTCACAACAAGACGCTCGGGCGCTTCCACCTCGACGGCATCGCTCCGGCGAGAAGGGGCATTCCGCAGATAGAGGTTACCTTCGATATTGACGCTAACGGCATAGTCAATGTCTCGGCCAAGGATTTGGGCACGGGCAAGGAGCAGCACATAACCATCACCTCCTCTACAAACCTCAGCAAGGACGACATCGAAAAGGCCGTACGCGAGGCAGAGCAGTTTGCAGCCGAGGACGCAAAGCGCAAGGAGGAGATAGACACCAGAAACCACGCTGACCAGATGGTCTATCAGTCGGAGAAAACCCTATCCGAAATGGGCGACAAGATCAGCGCCGAGGATAAGAAGACCATAGAGGACGCTATCGCCAAGGTAAAGACGGCTCTAGCCGGCACCGACACGGCACAGATAAAAAGTGCCTCCGAGGAGCTTACCAAGGCATTCTATGCAGTTAGCGAGAAGCTCTATTCACAGGCAGGCGGCGCGCAGGCCGGCGCGGGCTTTGACCCGAACGCCGCAGGAGACACCGGCGCTGCCGGCGGGCAATACTACGACGCGGACTATGAGGTAGTTGACGACGATAAAAAAGATTAATAAAGGCTCTGAACCGTTGACACCATCTCATACGTCAGGTATTATTAGTTTTTGCGGGCGCATACTCTGCGCCCGCAATTGCGGCATCGAGGAGAAACATACAGATGGCTGACCAGAAGAGAGATTATTATGAAGTGCTCGGGCTAAGCAGGGGCGCTTCGGACGATGAGATAAAAAAAGCATATCGAAGACTGGCCAAGGAAAATCACCCTGACCTGCACCCCAACGACAAGGCAGCAGAAGCCCGCTTCAAAGAGATAAACGAGGCCTACGAGGTGCTATCCGACAGCGACAAGCGCTCGAAGTACGACCAGTTTGGCCACGCAGGCGTAGACCCGAACTTCGGGGGAGGCGGCTGGGGCGGGGCTTACGGCGACATGGGCTTTGACCTTGGCAGCATTTTTGAATCCTTCTTCGGCGGCATGGGCGGCGGCGCCAGCCGTACAGCTCCGATGAGGGGCGAGAACATACGCGTAAACCTCACCCTCTCCTTTGAAGAAGCGGCTTTCGGCTGCGAAAAGGAGATTTCCATAGCGCGCATAGAGGACTGCTCCGATTGCGGCGGCTCGGGCGCGCAGGAGGGCACGACCCCGGAGATCTGCTCCCAGTGCAAGGGCACAGGCTCGGTGCGCACACAGCAGCGCACCATGCTCGGCATGATATCCTCTACTACCACCTGCTCCAAATGCAGCGGTACGGGAAAAATCATACACCAGCCCTGCAAGACCTGTAAGGGCAAGGGCAAGGTAAGGCGCCAGAAGACTATAAAGGTGAAAATCCCGGCCGGCATAGACAACGGCCAGGCCGTTTCAATGCGCGGACAGGGCCATGTCGGATTTAACGGAGGCCCTGCGGGCGACCTTCTGGTTTCCATCAGAGTCCGCGCCCACGCATTGTTTGAGCGCGAGGGCTCAAACGTCCTGTGTGAGGTGCCGATAAGCTTTGCTCAGGCGGCCCTGGGCGCCGAGCTTGAGGTGCCGACGCTCGACGGGAAGGTCAAATACTCCATCCCCGAGGGCACACAGACGGGCACCGTCTTCAGGCTCAAAGGCAAGGGCATCCCGAACCTTAATAGCTTCGGGCGCGGCGACCAGTTTGTCACAGTTGTAGTGGAAACTCCGAAAAATCTCACCAAGGAGCAGAAGGAGCTTCTAATGCAGTTTGAGGGCATTTCCGGCGAAAAGGGTTTCTTCGATAAGCGCAAAAAGAAGAAATAATAGATTATAAGACCGGCGGTTTCGCCGGTCTTTTGGCCTGTTTCAGACAATATGCAATATGCTTGAAAAAGCACTCACACCCCACTCTTAGCCTTCTTTTTAGGCTCTGGAAGCGGGGTTTCCTTTTCTAGCAGCGAAATGACCCTTTCGCACAGCTCCCTGTCTTCGATATCCAATATATAGTGCTCTTTTGCGCCTGTATATGGGCAGCCAGTTTCGGCGCTTTTCATCTCCTCGGTAATACAGTCGAGCTTTTTTACAAAAACCGTATTGTCACAGACAAGCAAAATAGGTTTTTCGTTAACATAGACCATATATTCTCCGAACATTCTTTTGCAGCGTATTTCTCCCATGCCTCTTATCTGGCTACAAACAAACTCCGCATATTCAGCCGAAGTGCCCATGCCGCGACCCCCTAATTTAGAGATTCCCGCTTGATTATAAGTTGTAGACACACAAATTTCAACTTTTGTGCTTAAAAACATTGTCAAAAGAAATAAAATTAAAGCGATATTATGGCTTATTTTGTTGAATACTTCCGAATTTTATAATATACTTGTATATATGACTTTTATTTCTATTGCTTGATTCTTATATTATGCGGGAGCATGGTGTTTTCCTTTACAGCCTTGCTCCACCAAACGCATGTATTAAGCCTATCGGGGAGGGGGGTTCTATGGCTTGCTTAGCCGGCTATAAACTCAAAGAGCAGATTTCAAGGAGTAGCAGCTCCATAGTATTTAGGGGCATAAGGGAATCGGATAATCGCCCTGTTGTCATCAAGCTGTTGGCCAATGATTATCCTTCGACGAAGGAAATAACCGATTTTATACATGAGTATCAAATCATGACCAAAATAGATTCTGACTGCATTATAAAGCCTTACGCACTTGTCAAATGCAGCAGCTATGCGATCATAATGGAGGATATCAAAGGACAGCCTATTTCTAAAGCGCTTAAGTGCAGCGAGCTCAGCATAGACGAAAAAATGCTGCTGGCAGCAAAAATGGCCCACTGCCTTGACCAGCTTCATAAGCATAACATTATTCATAAGGATATTAATCCGACAAGTTTTATATGGAACCAAAAAACAGACGAGGTCAGGCTGATTGACTTTGACATATCCACGGAGGCGACCATAGAAACGCCGCAGTTTGCCAATTTCGATTATCCGGAATGCACTCTTGCCTACATATCACCCGAGCAAACCGGGAGGGTCAGCAGGCCAATTGACTACAGGACCGATTTGTATTCTCTGGGGGTCACCTTCTATGAGATGTTTACGGGCGAGCTCCCCTTTAAGAGCGAGGATAAGTCCGAACTGATTTTTTCCCATATCGCAAAAACTCCGCTCCCCCCTCATGAGGTAAATACCGAGCTGCCGGTCTTCCTCTCAGAAATAATAATGAAGCTGATGTCCAAGGCAGTGGAGGAAAGATACCAGAGCGCAATCGGACTTAAAAAGGATCTGGAGTTCTGCCTGCAGAATTTCGGCTCTCTGAAGCAGGGCTACATAAGCTTCGTTCCGGGTCAGGGCGATGTCAACGACAGGTTTGAAATTCCACGCAGGCTGTACGGGCGGGAAACGGAGATTGAAACTCTGTTAAACTCCTTCGAAATAACCTCGGACGGCGGTTCGGAATTCCTGTTGGTCAGCGGCCATTCCGGAATCGGTAAGTCCTCGCTTATCCATGAGTTATACAGACCGATAACCGCAAGAAAGGGTTACTTTATCAGCGGTAAGTTCAGTCAGTTCATGCAGAGTATCCCCTATTACGGGATTTCCCAGGCCTTCAAGGAGCTGATTAAACAGCTCCTCACGGAACCGCAGGACAGGCTGGACAGCTTGAAGCAGGACCTGCTGGACGCTTTGGGCAGCAACGCCCAGCTGATTATCGACGTCATACCTGAGCTGGAGAGGATAATAGGCCCACAGCCGCCGGTTTCCGAGTTAAATCCCCTGGAGGCCCAAAACAGGCTCAAGATTATATTCCGCGAATTTTTCAGGGTTTTTACCGGGCCGGGACAACCCCTGGTCATCTTCCTGGACGATCTCCAGTGGAGCGACACCTCCACCCTGCATTTAATAGAATACATTCTGGAGACGGGCGAAATTCCGCATGTTTTTATTATCGGTGCATACCGAGACAATGAGCCCGGGGCCATTAAGCCCCTGCTTGCCAAGCTTGAAAAGCTGGGGGCAGAGCGCGGCGACTCGGCTTCAGGCTTTCGGCAGATATCTTTGAAGCCCTTGGACTTCTCTGCAATAAACCAGCTGGTGGCAGACACCCTGCGGACAAGCCTAGAGGAAGCAAGGCCGCTTTCAAAGGTAATCGAAAAAAAGACGAGCGGAAACCCATTTTTTATCCGCCAGATGCTGAGCAGCCTCTACCTCCGGGAGGCCATAAGATTCCTGCCGGAGAAGGGGCGGTGGGTATATGACCTGGAAGAGGTGGAAGCGGCCGTAATCAGCGATAACGTGGTAGACTTGCTCGTAAAAAGCCTTAAATCCCTGCCCGAGGAAACAATAAAACTGCTCTCGCTTGGCTCGTGCATAGGGAATCAGTTTGATTTGAAGGCTGTTTCGTCACTAAGCAGGCTCCCCATGGAAAGGCTGGGCGGAGCTTTATGGGCGGCGATAGAAAAAGAGATTTTACTGCCCCTGGATAACAACTACCGCTACATAAAAACTTTAAAAAATGAAATCTGCCTTTCGAATCTGGAGATGCGTTTCTGCTTCGCGCACGACCGCATCCGGCAAGCTGTATATTCCGTCATTCCCGAAAAAGAAAAGAGTATGTTGCATCGCGACATAGGTCTCAAGCTACTCGAAGCCTTCCGCGAAACGGGGCGGACGGATATGATTTTCGACCTGGTCAATCATCTGAACAAGGGCAGGACTCTCATAGTGGACAGGGATGAGCGGGTTGAGCTTGCAGATTTGAATGTCATAGCAGGGCAAAAGGCCATGAAGTCCACGGCCTTTTCGACAGCCTTGGGATATTACGATGCGGCCGCGGCGGCGCTTTCCAAAGCGGAGTGGGCCGAAACACCGTGCAGGCTGTTTCACATCTCCCTGGAGCGGGCGTCCGCCGCTACGCTGGCCGGCGATTTGCAGAAGGCCGAAGCACTGTGTGAGTTCCTCACGGGAATCGCGGGCACCAATATACAGGAATGCGCTGTTTCAAGCATCAAGGTTCTTCTCTATGTTTTCCAGGGCAGATTGTATGATACCATAGACGAGATTCGCAGGGCGCTGCGTTTGCTCGGCATCCACCTGCCCGAAAACGCCGAGGAGATAGAGCGAAAGACACAGGAGGGCATTAGAAAAATACAGAAGTTTATAGCGCATACACCGGTCGAGGAGATAGTGAGCTTCCCGGTTATGACCGACCCGGAGAAGACTATGGCCATGCAGCTGCTCTTTCAGCTCAATCCCCAGGCTATACAGGTGAATCCGGCGCTGTTCAACCTCTCTACTATCATGATGTTCGAGCTTACTCTGGACTATGGCACCTCTCCCCTTTCCTGCAAGTCTATTGCCGATTGCGGCATCATTCTGGGAGCCATGCTCTCAGACTTTAAGACCGGCTACAGGCTCGGGGAAGTGGCCTTCGCGCTGATAGACAAGTTCAACGCGCAGTCTCAGAAGTCGCCGGTCTACTTCATTTTCCCATTCCTTTCACCCTGGGTAAAACATTATCAGGAAGCTGTCGATTATTATGACATGTCGTATCGCGCTGGATTAGAGACCGGTGACCTGATGCATGCGACCTATGCCCTTGCACATAAGGCCCATCTGTTGATGTGGGTAGGTAAAAATCTCAGCGAGTGCAGGGAGGAAACCGAGAGATTCTTAGCCTTCGTCAGGCAGGCGAAGGGGCCCGCGCCCCTACTTTTGGGGAAAATTGTGCTCTATACCATTGACAAGCTCCAGACAGTTCCGGCACAGGGGGAACAGATAGATTTTGAGGAGCAGGACAGAGAAATGATAGTGAGCATAGAAAATGCCCAAAACATCGTTTTTCTTGGCAGATTCTATCAATACAACACCTATGTTAGCTATATTCTAGGGGATATAGAGCAGGCCGAGAGGTGGAGCGCTCTGGCGGACAAGCTGCTTTTCGCCCTTAAAACCGACTTCCCCACCCCTGACCACTACCTGTTCAAGGGTCTAATACTCACCGGCAAATGGAAAAAAGCCTCGGCCTCTGAGCGGAGCCGGATTAAGCTTATGCTGGATGAAATTCTAAAGAAGCTGAAAAAATGGGCAGAGAATTGCCCGGAGAATTTTGAACATAAATACTACCTGCTCTCCGCCGAAGTGGCCATAATGAAAAACAGGCCACTTGAGACCATAATCCAGCTGTTCCAAAAGGCAACGGACTGCATAGGCGGCAATGATTTCATACAATTAAGGGCACTGAGCAATGAGCTCTGCGGGAGGTTCTGGCTGGAAAGAGACAACCATATCGTCGGACGGGCATATATGCGCGAGGCATATTATTTGTACGGGAAATGGGGCGCAGACAGAAAGCTTGCACTGATGGATAAGGAGTTCGGATCTTTCTTCACACGGACAACGGCGATAGCGGACAGCCGGTCCTCAACCGCCGCCGCGAGCCTAATGGATATGGATTCAATTATAAAGTCCACACAGGCAATTTCCGGTGAAATCAAAATTGAAAAGCTGCTGACGATACTGATGGGTATTCTGATTGAAAACGCCGGGGCACAGCGGGGCTGCATAATGCTCAAAGATGAGTTCGACGGCAAATTCTACGTTGAGGCTTCTAAGGACTTGGAGTCTCAGCCGAGCCAGCTTGTCCGCTCCCTGCCCCTCACAGAATGTAAAAACCTGTGCGTTGAAATCGTGCAATACGTTATGCGCAGCAGGGATGCGCTGATAATTTACGATGCCTGCTCAGATTTGCTCTGGCAGAGCAATCCCTATATCAGGGACAATGGCGTTAGGTCTGTGATGTGCCTGCCGATTCTTTATCAAAACCGCTTAAAGGGCATAGTATATTTGGAAAACAACCTCTCCGACGGTGTTCTAAGCTCTGCCAAGCTGGAGACAATAAAGATTTTATCGTCTCAGGCTGCGATTTCAATTGAAAACGCCAGATTGTATGAAAAAATGGAGGAAAAGGTCAGGGAGAGGACCTTCCAATTGAATATTGCCAACGAAAGACTGAGGGAGCTTTCGCTGCGCGACTCTCTGACCGGCTTATATAACCGCAGATACCTTAACAGCGTAGTCTCGGAAAGAGTATCCTCATACCTGAAAAAGTACGCGCAATCCCATAGTGATCCGGGCTGTCGTGATTCGGCCCCGCCAAATCCGGTCGGCGTGTTTTTGGTCGATATAGATTATTTCAAGGATGTAAACGACACCTACGGTCACGCAGTCGGAGACAATGTTCTGATAACTTTTTCAAATGTGCTCAAACAGATGCTGGGCAAGGATGATGTTCTTGTGCGCTGGGGGGGAGAGGAGTTTTTAATCATTTTGTTTGACAGAAGTTCGGAGAAATATCGTCAGTTTGCCAAACAGCTTGTTGAAACGGTTGAGAATACCCCCGCAGAAGTCTCCGATAACAGGGTGATATATAAGACCTGTTCGTTGGGATACTGCGAAATTCCGCTTGACGCAGACACCCCCAACCTTGTAAATCTGGAGCATGCAATAAGAATAAGCGACTATACGCTTTATTGCGCCAAGGAAAAGGGGAGAAACTGCCCGGCCCGCTTTAGTATGAATAAAAATATCGAAACGGACACCGAGCTGAAAAAGTGTTTGTTCGGCCTGTCCAGATCTGCCGATTTTAATAAAGAATTTTTTGAAATAGAATACCTATAGGATAAGAAGAAGCTGAGAGATGGTTTTTACCTCTCTCAGCTTCTTGCTGTTTAGCCTTTTGATTATATTTGCATACATTGATTCGGCAGCCGACCGGATTGAAGTTTATTCGGTGCGCAGGGCCTCAACGGGGTTTTTCCTTGACGCGATTCCGGACGGGATAAGTCCTGCGATGAAGGTGAGTAATATGCTGATGAGCACCAGAATCACCGCGCCGGCAGCGGGAAGCTGGGCGCTGAGTATCGCAATTCCCGTAATCTTATGCAATATTAAGTTGATCGGGATGAGCAGGAGCAGCGAAAACCCGATTCCAATTACCCCTGCGCCAAAGCCGACGACCATTGTTTCGGCGTTGAATACGCGGGAAACGTCTTTCTTTGATGCACCGATGGCTCTGAGGATGCCAATCTCCTTTGTCCTTTCAAGCACAGAAATATATGTGATGATGCCAATCATAATCGAGGAAACAACCAGTGATATTGCAACGAAGGCAATCAGGACATAGGAAACGGCATTGATGATTGTCGTCACCGAGGACATCAAAAGCCCGACGTAATCGGTATATTTTATCGTGTCCGCTTCGCTGGCGCCTGAGTTGTACTGCTCAATCATTCTTGCTATCTCGTCCTTGTTCTTGAACGAGGTGGCGTACAGATTGATTGCGGAGGGCCTGTCTGCACTTGCATACCCGAGCAGGAGCAGGTTCTCCTCATACGTCGATTCAGAGTATTCAGAAGGCATATATGCGTCATAGAAGGCGGCATAGTCCTCCTCGGAAAATTCCGTGCCGTCCAGCATGGCGGCAAGCGTTGCGCCATCCAGCGCTGCAAGCTGTGCCTCCACCCGCTCCTTATACGCCGCCTTAATTGACTCTCTGATGCCCTCGGCCGCCGTCGCATAGAGCGTCTCGTCATCCATGCTCTTAATATATTCGCTGATTTGCGTAGTGTCGGTCACGCCCATTCTCTCCGCGTATGTCTGAATAATCATACTTTCAAGAGTTTCACGGTCAATCATCGCCAGCTGCTGCGATACCGCGGCGTCAAGCTCTGCCTCCGAGGGTGTGGAGGCAATTTCCTTATACAGCAACGCCTTCTCCTCGGTGCTCATTTTTGAGATGTGCGCCTTCATTTTCTCCGCTTTTTCGGAGGTGCTCAGCTCATCTTCCTCCGCCAGAGCAAAGGGAAGCCCGGTTATGGCGTCAATCGAGGGATTGTCAAGCTGCTTTTGGATTATTTCAGATGCGGCTGTTTTTTCCATCGCATACTCAGTCAGGGCGGCGGTGTAGCCGATTGAACCGGTCATCATTGAGGCCACAGCGTCCCCGCTTGCGCGGATAATGCCGGAAATCTTCATGGGTGTGCCGACTTCAGCGTTGTTGTAGAGGTACTCTATTCCCGCGTCAGTCTTGGACAGGTCGGTATATCTCCCGTCGGCATCCTTCTGATAGTATTCCGAATTGAGTATCAGCTTGAAGGGCATGCCGAGAATCTCGTCATACGACCACGAGCGCGCCTCGGTTGTGTCGATTATCTCTCCGAGCTGGGACTTCTTCATAACGTCGAGCATCTCATCATAGGTTTTCAGGCCCAGCGCGTAAAGCACAAGATCGCTTATTTCATTGTTCTCATTGACAATGAGGACAATCTCGTTAAACTCCTCGGGCCATTTTCCGGCGATAACCTCATACTGTTCCTTCAGCGTCTGACTAATGAGCTCACCCTCTGTTCCGGGGAGCATCTCCTGCCACACATCATAGCTGGAGAAGGAGGAAAAGCCGGGCGAGGCAGGCATGGAAAAGCCACCCTTGTTTTCAAACAGCTGCATGACGTCAGATTTAAAGATTTGATCATCCATGTCCTTCGAGTAGACATTGAAGCCAATGTCATAGGAGTACTGGACGGCGCTGATGTATTCCTTAATCTCATCATTTGATTCCAGATATTCCTTGAACTTGGTAAGATTGTTTCTCGTAACCTCCGCCGAGTTCATCGAATTCATCAGATCATACATAATCTGGCTTTCGTAAACGGCGTCAAGCTCATGCCTGCTTTCCTGGTTATTGCCAACGGCACTGCCGAGGGATGTAATCAGTGACGTGAGGTCTACCGATTCGGCCTCTATCGTAATCGGGTAGCTCGACAGTGTGTCCTCCTGAACGCGGTCTATATATGCCTGAAAGCCCGTTGAAACCGAAAGGATGAGGGCGATACCGATAATACCGATGCTTCCGGCAAAGCTGGTAAGGAAGGTGCGCGCCTTTTTTATCATGAGGTTGTTCAGCGACAGTGAAAGCGCGGTAGACAATGACATTGAGCGTTTGCTTTTTTCAGTTTTTTGCTTCTTCTGCTCCTTTTTGCTGACGACAGGGATGTCTTCGCCCTCATAGGGGTCGGAGTCGTCGGTTATATTGCCGTCGAACAACCTGATAATCCTCGTTGAATACCGATTTGCCAGCTCCGGATTGTGCGTGACCATTATGACCAGTCGGTCCTTGGAAATTTCTTTAAGTATGCTCAGAACCTGAACGCTGGTTTCAGAATCCAGCGCACCCGTCGGCTCATCGGCCAACAGAATGTCGGGGTCGTTTACAAGGGCGCGCGCTATTGCTACCCTCTGCATCTGACCTCCGGAAATCTGGTTCGGTCTTTTATGGACCTGGTCGGAGAGGCCAACGCGGTCGAGGGCCTCCAGGGCCTTTCTCCGGCGCTCGGCCTTCGATACTCCGGAAAGCGTCAGGGCAAGTTCCACATTGGCAAGCACACTCTGATGCGGGATCAGATTATAGCTCTGAAAGACGAAGCCAATTGAGTGGTTACGATATGTATCCCAATCGCTGTCGGTGTATTCCTTTGTGCTCTTTCCGTTGATAATCAGGTCGCCGCTTGTATATTGGTCAAGCCCGCCGATAATGTTCAGCAGGGTCGTCTTGCCCGAACCGCTCTGTCCAAGAATAGATACAAATTCACTTTTCCTGAAGCAGACGCTGACATCTCTCAGCGCATCGTGCCTCAGCTCTCCTGTTACATAAGTTTTTTTGACATTTTTCAGCCTTAGCATTCGCGTAGCTCCTTTTCTGATTTGCCCTGTGCGCATGGTCGGCCGCTTTTGGCAGCCCCGCAGTCTTTGCCGCTCGAATCGCTCGATACAAATCGTGAAATGCTCCGGGCGCAACGTTGCCCATGTTCCGAGCCCTAATTATCAAGGACTGTATCTGCGTCCGAAATACCATACTTTAGTAATATAACATACTATTTTATGCAATTAAAGGGTATGGGTATGTAGTTTACATTATTTTAATATGTCAGCGGCTTGGTATATACATCATCGCCGCCGCTTGCCCACGTAAGCGGCTAGGCGGTCGCACATATCGTATTATACCCTGAAGACCTTATCTTTAAGCTCTCCCTCGCAAAACAGCAAGAGCGCTTTTAGGTGCGTCTGTTCCGGCCTACAAAGGGAAAAGACTTGACATGTATATGGACTGTTTTGCAGAGCCGCCTTCAAATTGGCCCCTATATAAGGGGGCAAGCTTGAGCTTGTCGACTTCCCTGTGCACTAAGACGCGGGCTGCGCCAATTTTCGCGGCCGCTTTCAGCGATAGATACAATTAATTGATAATATATTTTGAAATTCTAGTCAAATAGATGTATTATAATATATAACAGGTATATATAAAACAGGCCATTCATAAAGGAGTAGTGGATGTAAAAAAGGAGGTAATTTTATGGCCAACTACATTGTAACTACGGATTCCGGATGCGACCTTCCGTATTCTTTGCTGCAGGAGCGTGAAATTATCCCATTCCCTATAAGGTATGAGCTGGACGGCAAGGTGTTTGAGGATACCATGCTGCATGAGGACTGCAAAAAGTTTTATGACGGCATGCGCAGGGGCGCGGTGCCGAAGACAAGCCAAATAAATATTATGGAGTTTGTGGATTTTTGGCGGCCGCTTGCAGTCAGGGGACTTCCTATTGTTCACATATGTCTTGGCAGCGGAATATCGGGAACCTATGCAAATGGCCTGAGCGCAGTGGAGCTGCTTAAGGAGCAGCTTCCCGAGCTTGAAATATTCCTTGTGGACTCGACGCTGGCATCAGTAGGCTACGGCATGCTCTCGCTCATGGCAGCAGATATGCGCGACAAGGGAATAACAGTGGAAGAATGTGTCCGTCAGTTAAACGAGCGTAAGGCGGAAATCAATACCTATTATACAACATCCGATCTTACATATCTTTACCGCAGCGGCCGCGTCAGCCGCACGGGTATGATGATTGCTCACGCGCTGAACATAAACCCGATACTTAATCTCGACTTGGAGGGCCATTTGATAGTACAGGAGAAGGTGCGCGGCAAAAAGAATACGATAAAACGCATCCATGAAATCATTGGTGAACTTGTCGTCGACCCGGAGCAGCAGGTGCTTTACATCTGCCACTCCGACATCCCGGAGGAAGCGATGGAATTTGGGGAGGGAATTAAAAAACGGTTTGGCTTTAAGGACGTCTATTACACCTATATTGGTACGACAATCGGCTCGCATGCCGGCCCGGGGCTGATGGCCGCCTTCTTTTTTGGGAAGCCGCGCACAATGAAGAGGCCCAAAGACTGATTATTGGTCTGGTAAGTTCAACTACTTTACAGGCCTTATTGCAGTAAAAGTGCATATTACTAAAAACAAAAAAGCCCAAAGGGCTTTTTTGACAGCCTGAGGAACTGGTTTAAACCAGTTCCCTTTTCTTCTTATTCGGAAGGTGGTGGCTGAAGGATTAACTTTCAGAAGCAACTGCCGGGCTTGCCTCGTCAGATGCTTTGCTCTTCCTTGTGACGACTAACAATAATACAAGGGAGACCGCCGCACAGCAGGCGGCTATGGTAAATGCGGGCGCCATGAGCGAAATATCCGCAGCAGCCAGATTCTTGTAATAGCCCGCAATGTATGAGGACGACACCGCGGCGATACCAAAACCGAGCAGTACCATTCCGTAGTTTGTCGCCATGTGCTTAGGCCCGAAGAGATCCGAGGTCACGGCCGGGTAATTTGACAGCAGGCCACCGTAGAAAAAGCCGATACATCCGATGAGCACGAAAATCCAGTTGCCTGTTGCCAGATTTACAAACAGCGCTATGATTGCCGTTCCGAACAGGAGGATGGCGAGCGTGGCCTTTCTGCCTATTTTATCCGATACAAGTCCCCAGGTTAAGCGCCCCAGGGCATTGAATATTGATATAAGCAAAACACCGACTACGGCCGTCTCCCCCATTCCCCTAGCAACGGCTATCGGCTTTGCAAAGCCTATCATCATCAGCCCCCCCATGCAGGCGAGCATCATTGACAGAGTAAGCATATAAAACTGCGGTCTGCGAAGAACCTCCGTGGGCGAGAGACTCACAGCCTCCTTGTTTACTGTTACATTTTTAGAGGCGTATTTAGAGAGAAATTCCTGCGAGGGGTTTTTTATAAAGAAGCTACCGACAATACAGACCACGAAGAACACTCCCGCGAGAACCATAAAAGTCTTAAGTTCCCCCACTCCCTGACCGCCAAAGGCCTTGATGAGAGCCTCGACCATGGGTGTGAATATAACCCCGCCGAATCCGAGCGACGCGACGATAAGTCCGGTAACTAAGCCCTTTTTGTCGGGAAACCATTTCTGCGCGCAGGCGATGGTGGGAGTGTAGGAAAAACCCATACCGATACCGCCCATGCAGCCGTATGTAATCCAAAGCACCCAGGGGGCGCTTGCAGTAACTAGTCCTGACAGGAAGAAGCCCGCAGCGAGAATAACACCGCTCATCATTACGACATAACGGATGGATATTCTTTGGGTCAGCTTTCCCCCGATGACGCTTCCAACAGTCAGGAAGGCCAGCAGTAGCGAATAGGCGAGACTGGCCAGAGCGTTGTCGCCATTGAAAAGCGAGTTTGCAATACCCGTCTGAAATACACTCCAGATGTATGCGACGCCGAAGCAAAGCTGGATAGCAATCGTTGCGATAAGTGTGGCGAGCCGGTTTTCTTTTCTCATAAACTTAACTCCTCTATCTTGTTATATCACTACAAGTGGCCCGGGCGAGCTTGCCGCAGGTCCCCTTAAAGCTGCGATAATAAAAATCAGACCTTGCAGCGCTTGCTACAAGGTCTGATAGTCCTTTATCTTAACCCTTATTCAGCACAGCGCAAAATAACATTATCACTAAGAATGATAATGCTAATAAATATTACGAGTGCGTTAGTCGGAATCATTTTGCGCTCTCCCTGAAAAATATTTTTTTGAGTCTACCACTAATTACGTCACATGTCAACAGCTTCTGGAAAGATAGTGAGCTATCGATGACTCTCCGGACTCAATGCACCAAAATTACTATGCTTGCCGTGCAGCCCCGGCCGGGCTGAGTCGCTAAATCTGTTTCATTTGGCTTTGACATTCTTAATAAGCGCGTCTAACAGGCGCTTGATGGAGTTTTTTGTCCTCTCGTCAATCAAGTTGCCGGCCTCATCAAATTTCGTGTTCGCATTTGTTATAAAAACCTCCGGCTTATTCAAGGCCAGAAGGTTAAGCGCTACGCAGACCTGCCTGAGATGGTACTGAACCCGGGCGCCTCCAAGCATGCCCACAGACGCGCTCATAATGGCAAGGGGTTTCCCGAACAAGGGCAGGTCCTCCCCTCTTGAGGCCCAGTCCAGCGCATTTTTTAAAACGGGCGGTATGGAGAAATTGTATTCCGGAGTGGAAATCAGCACAGCATCCGCTTCAGCCAGCCTAGTCTTGAATTCAGCTACCGAGGGTGGCAGCCCCTCCGCCTCTATATCCTCATTAAAAAACGGAATATCAGCCAAATCAATTATATCCAAAACAGCGTTTTCGGGAAG
>JAAYOL010000050.1 GCA_012520395.1 Clostridiales bacterium | reverse complement strand
CTTGTCTTACATTGTTTAATTTACAAGGTACATACCCTCAGCTCTCACGCTCAGTAGCTCTCTTTAAACCCTCTTAGCATCGCTGCTTCGTCAGGCTTTAAGCTACCCGCGCCCCTTGGCAGAGGAATTCTATATTATCACAGAGCTCGGCATTTGTCAAGCTTTTTCTGCTCTTTCCTCTCGGCCAGCCCCGCTCTGTTTTGCCGCCCTCTCACGGGCGCTCAGTTAATATACCACCTACTAAGCACCTTGTCAACACCTTTTTCGCCTTTTTCGTAAATTCTTTTTTCTACTCTCACTAGATTGCCGGTTTTTATATTTTAATGTATATACACAATATATTGGGCTCATGCTCTACGGCTCACCCGTGGAGCAAAACGCTGTAACATGCCCAAGCCCTCCGGCTTATTCCATAATATTCTTATAAATAGGTTTATCTGACAAAATGCTTAAGTCCTAAAAAAGCGTTCTTTTAAGGTAAATGGCATTAATCAATTCACATTTACTAGAATTTAAAAGAAAATTGTTGAAATCTGTTTCAAAAATATGCAAATTTTGATAAAATGCTCATATAGTGTAACACACGGCAAATTTATTCTGCGTCGGCATGTGAGGCTTATTCTTTTGCCGACACTTTGAATGTTTTCTTTATATTGATGCAGTCAAAGGCAGATTATGCAATGTACCTATCAAAAACCGAGGGGAGAGTACGAGTGGATCTAGGCGGGAAGCCTAAGTCAAACCTGAAATCACGCCGGCCTCTAAAATAAGGGGGGATAGTTGTGGGACACAGGAAAACAGAAGCAAAACCTTTATTAGGTAGAGTAAAAGACAGCTTGGCGATTAGGATAATCATAATAGCCTTAATCGTTATCATGCTCGCAGGGCTCTATCTCCACTTTGCCTGGCACAGGTATCAAATGGCGGCGGAGGAAGACGCGCTGCGGCTTACACGGTCGTTAGAATCCCTTTTGCATGTCGAGCATATAGTCGCACTGGCATCAGATGAGCAAGATCAGGTAATACCGGATCTTCCCCTCGTCGAACACTCCCTGGTGCGGCTGGTTGAAACGACGGACCACGTTTATTACGCCTGCATTCTAAGTAAACAAAATGAAGGCGTCGCCGTGGTTGCAAATTCAGCAGCCGCCAATTCGGGCGCTTTTAATAGGGCAAAATGCGGCTGTGAGGCTCTAGAGAAAATTAGTCTGCGGCTGTTCGAAACCGGGCAGAGTTTTCTTACAGAACCTATTTCCTCACCATGCGGCGACTGGATATGGGCGATTGTACCGATTTTTGCCCCGGAAAGCAAGGACGTGGCAGCTACCCTCGCGCTGAGCTATTCGGCAGAGCAGTGGAATATGGATCTATGGAAGAGGATGTCCTTCGATATTATTACCGCCACACTATTTCTTATCCTGGTTGTTGTGCTGCTCAGCCTCCGGCACCAGCATGTAAAGCTCAAGGAAAACAGCGTGAGGCTGGCATTTCAAAAGGCTTTATACCGCAATGTGTTTGAACAGGCTCCCATAGGGATTGTATTACAGGGGAGCAGAGAGAGCATGCAGGCAGATTACATAAGCATAAATCCGGTAGGTGCTACAATTCTCGGAAGGGACATCGATAGCTTAAAGGACACAAGCCTGCTGAGGCTTACTCATCCGGAGGATCTTAAGGCGGAGCTACCTAAGTATGAGAGCTTTGTGAAGGGCGAGATAAATTCATATTCCTTAGAAAAGCGACTGATTAAGCCGGACGGCTCCTTCGTCTGGGTTAATATAAAGGTGGCGGGCTTTTCCGGCAGCCCTATCAGCTCTTCCATGTATATTTGCCTTTTGGAGGATATCTCCGCACGTAAGAAGTCAGAGGAGGCTTTAAGAGAAAGCGAGCGCAGCAAGTCGGTATTTCTTTCACACCTGCCCGGCTTGGCTTATCGGTGTAAGTATGACAAGGACTGGACAATGGAATTTGTGTCGGAGGGATGCCACGCGCTGACCGGATACGCGGCAGATAGCCTGCTTTATAATCGAGAGCTCTCTTTTAACGATATCATCTCACCTGAATATCGGCAGCTACTTGTTGATAAGTGGGAAAGGATTCTGCGACACCATAACCGTTTTCAGAGTGAATATGAAATAATTACAAAGTCAGGCGAGCGCAAATGGGTTCTGGAGCTGGGGCAGGGCATTTTCGACTCCGAAGGAAATGTAGAGGCACTCGAAGGCATTGTGCTGGATATCTCCGAACGAAAGAAGAAGGAGCATCAGATCACTTTTTTGCGTGAGCGCGACTTTCTCACCGGTTTATATAATCGCAGTCATATGGAACAGGAAAAAAAGCGCTTAGACCGGCCAAGGTACTGGCCGCTGTCAGTTGTCGTTTGTGATATTGACGGGTTGCGAATGGTCAACGATGCATACGGCCACGAAGAGGGGGATAGGCTGATTGCTGAAACCGCCAAGCTTATTCAGAGCTGCTTACAACAGGATTATCTCCTAGGGCGTATAGGCGGCGGCGAATTTATGCTGCTGTTGCCGAAAACGGATAGTCAGGCAGCCGATAGACTGATATCAGATATAACAAGCAAGATTGAGGGCTACAACCGAGCAAACAAAAATGCCCTTTATGCTGTCAATCTCTCCATTGGACACAGTACAAAGGAGGAGGAAGACCAGCATATTGAGGATGTACTCAGGAGCGCCGAAGAAAGTCTTAAGCGCAAAAAGCTTCTCAACCAAAACAGCGCACACTCCGCCATTGTATCCTCCATCATGGCCACGCTTTATGCTAAAAGTCAGGAAACCGAGGAGCATGGCCAAAGACTGGGAAGCTTTTGTCGTATGATAGGAGAAAAGCTTGGCCTTGAGGAAAAAAGTCTGTACGATTTACAGCTTTTATCCAAGCTACACGACATCGGTAAAATCGGCATCAGGGACCAGCTGCTCAACAAGCCCGGTAAGCTCACCGAGGCGGAGTGGCGGGAAATGGAGCTGCACCCTGAAATCGGCAACCGCATTGCCATGGCAACACCACAGCTTGAGCATATCGCCGGATATATTCTGCATCATCACGAACGCTGGGACGGGAAAGGCTATCCAATGGGCTTAAAAGGTCAGGAAATCCCGATTATTGCAAGAATCCTCACGATAGCTGACGCATATGATGCCATGACGGAGGACAGAGTGTACCGTAAAGCCCTGCCGCCGGAAACCGCACTGGAAGAAATTGAGCGTAATGCGGGCACGCAGTTTGACCCCGATATTGCCCGGCTGTTTGTGGAGTTAATAAGAAAACAGCTCAAAGACGGTAATCTGCCGACTTAATACCGTGCAGGAGCAGACACAGCAAGAGGGGCCGCCCCCCACCCCTTCCCTTTATTAAAAAAGGTGTTGTATCTTTTTAATGTTGACTATCTGTAATCTGTTAGATATAGTTATTATGTAAACTGACAATTGAGGCTCTGCGGTAAAAAACCGCCCTCAATTGAAGGTAATGGATTCAAAGGGCATAGCCTGTGCTATGCCGCAGTGGAAAATATTGTATGGGTGGGGATGCAGTTGCGCTATGAAGGTCAAATTTATAGGCCGCCGAGTGAGGCAAACAGCCTGATTTTACAGGCTACAATCGGCTGCACATATAACAAGTGTACGTTCTGTCAGTCCTTCAGAGAAAAGAAGTTTAGAATCAGGACAACGGAGGAGTTATTTGAGGATCTGAGCATGGCAAGGAGATATTACGGCCATGTTAGAAGAATTTATCTGGCTGATGCCAATGCGCTGTGCATGCCGTCAGAACAGCTTCTTGAAATCCTGAGCTTCATCAGGAAGACCTTTCCTGAGTGCGAAAGGGTCAGTACCCATGCCTGCGCGCAGGACGTGCTTAATAAAACGCCGGAGGAATTGACCGATCTGCGGGAATGGGGCATGGGCATTATCTATGTGGGCGGCGAATCCGGAAACCCCGAAGTTCTGAGGCTGGTCAACAAAGGTGTCACACGCGAGGAGTTGATTGAATCGGTCCACAAGCTCAGAGCTGCAAAAATCCTGTCATCCTTGACCTTTATCTCAGGTCTCGGCGGCACGCGGCTCTGGCGTGAACACGCCATCGACACCGGCACTATCATCAGCGAGATGGAGCCAGATTACGCAAGTCTTCTGACCCTGATTCTTGAGCCGGGAATGCCGCTGTTTGACGACCTGGTTAACGGAACATTTGAGCGTTTGTCACCGCAACAGGTGCTTCAGGAGACAAGGCTATTGATTGAGAACATTAACGTTAAGAGAAGCTGCGTGTTCAGAAGCAACCACGCCTCAAACTATCTGTCTCTAAGGGGCACCCTTCCTATGGATAAGGAGAAGGTGTTGAATCAGCTTGCGTCAGCCAAAAGACTTAAGCCGGAGGAATTCCGCCTGCTTTGAGCCGTTACAACACCAGTATATAATGTAAGCCGCGCAGAAAACCCTCTGCACGGCTTACAGCACTTTTAAGGGAAAGAAATACGTATGCTCTCGTATAAGCCATACTTTGCTGAGCAGGCGTTTTATCATCCTTTTTCGGTACGTACCTTGTTAAAAGAAAAAAGCCCGTACATTTCTGCATGAGCCGATTTATTTTTCCATTTTTGACGCAGGTCAAATTCTTTTCCGCCAAACCAAGATATACTATCCCCAGAGTTACATCTTGCGCATATGTCCCCGAGGGCGCGCGCTAGTAAAAATTAGGCCCGTGGCGTAAGACGCGCCACATGGCCATATAAAGCTCAGAAAAACAAAATAATAATGAGAGGGCGGGAGATAAATGGCAAACAAACAAAAGTTTAATGAGACTAAGACGAAGCATTTTAAGACCTTGGAGCAATATGTTCCAATTGTTGCAAGAGTTCATGGCAAAAGCCACCCGGAGTTTCATGATGTACATACGCTGTTTGACGTACTGGCTCGAAAAATAAAGGAAGCCGGCTCAGGGCTTCCTGATTTAAACGAGGAGTTTACAAAGCTGCGTGAAATTACAAACGACTACACCGTTCCGGGTGATGTCTGCGAAAGCTATGAAGCGGTTTACAACATGCTGGCAGAGCTGGATAAGGCATACCAAACATAATTTGAAATGGAGTGGAAAAGAAGGTGATGAAGTGCAGAGATTTATACTTAGTAGAAAAAACCATATAGCATTAATCAGTGGCATTCTAATTGCCATCGGATTCACCAGTGCGTTAGGGTTCAAAAATGAAATTGTAGCTGTTTGGGCCTTGGCTGCCGCTTCCGTTTTAGGTGTTGCACCCATTGCAATCCAGGCGTATCAGGCATTAAAGGTCAAGGTCGTCAGTATTGACGTATTGGTCACTATCGCGGTTGTCGGAGCGTTTTTCATCCGGAACTTCGAAGAATCCGCCATTGTCACCTTCCTTTTCCTGTTCGGGGCTTTTTTAGAGCAGCGCACTTTGAATAAAACCCGTTCAGCCATTAAAGAGCTGACCGAAATGGCGCCCGAAAGCGCTTTAAAGCAGATGGCAAACGGCGAGTTTGAAGAAGTCGAAGTGGACGAAGTGGATGTTGGTGACATATTGCTTGTTAAAACCGGCGCGAAAATACCGGTTGACGGAACGGTTATATCCGGCGAAGGCAGTATCAATGAAGCCAGCATTACAGGGGAATCCCTTCCCGTTTCCAAGGAAAAGGGTTCGACTGTATTTGCAGGTACCATTCTTGACAATGGGACAATCCAAATTGCCGCCGACCGTGTGGGCGAGGACACTACCTTCGGCAAAATCATTGAGCTGGTGGAGGAGGCCCAGGATTCCAAATCAGAGGCGGAGCGCTTCATCGACCGCTTTGCGAAATACTACACTCCTGCCGTCCTTCTTCTGGGCATACTCGTCTGGGTGTTCTCCCAAAACATCGAGTTGGCTATTACCATTCTCGTTCTTGGATGCCCCGGTGCCTTGGTGATTGGCGTCCCCGTATCCAACGTGGCGGGTATCGGAAACGGAGCGCGCCATGGCGTCCTGCTCAAAGGCAGCGAAGTGATTGGAGATTTTAGCAGGCTGGATACCATGGTGTTCGACAAAACAGGCACATTAACCTTGGGAAACCCGTCGGTTGCGGAAAAAAAGTATTATGGAGATAATATTGATGAAGCTCTGGGCTTTCTTGCAAGTGTAGAGCGTGAGTCCGATCATCCTCTCGCCAAAGCGGTGTTGGCAGACATTGGCGAAACCACTTTTTCGCCGGTTGAAAGCACGGAAGTTATAAAGGGCGGCGGAATTGTGGCCGGCGTAGGTGGTCACAGAATTGCGGTCGGCAACGTTGCCTTGATGGAAAGAGAAGGCGTAGAGCTAAGCGAACAGGCAAAAGCCGATATCGCCCACTTTGAGAAAAACGGGAACTCCCTTGTATTAACCTCAGTTGACGGGGAGCTGAAAATACTTATGGGGGTTCGCGATCAGATTCGCCCCGGTGTGAAGGAGGATCTGCTCAGACTCAAGAGGCTGGGCGTAAAGAACCTTGTGATGTTATCCGGCGACAACCAGGGTACCGTTGACGTGGTGAGCCGGGAGCTGGGCCTGACCGAAGCCCACGGCAACATGCTGCCCGAGGATAAGTCGGCCTATATCAAGAGGCTGATTGAGGAAGAAAAGCAAATCGTCGCTTTCGTGGGTGACGGTGTGAACGACAGCCCCTCCCTGGCCCTGGCGCATATCGGTATCGCCATGGGGAGCGGGACAGACGTAGCCATTGAGACCTCCGATGTGGTTTTGATGAATTCAGACTTCAGCCGCCTGCCCCACGCCCTTGGGCTGACCAAGGCCACAGCCAGAAATATGAAGCAGAACATCGTGATTGCCGTAGGGGTGGTGCTCTTCCTGCTTGCCAGCGTTTTCTTCAGTGAATGGATGAATATGTCCATCGGCATGCTGGTACACGAGGCCAGTATTCTTGTGGTCATCCTAAACGGCATGAGGCTGCTGCGGTACAAGTTGAGAAAGTAAGAGGCAAAATAGAAAGGAGCTTAATAATGAAAAAGGCAACCATTCAGTTAGACACATTAACCTGCCCATCCTGTGTTCAAAAGATTGAAAATGCTACGAAATCCTTAAGCGGCGTGGACAAGGAAAGCGTGAAGGTGCTGTTCAATTCCAGTAAATTAAAGTTTGATTTTGACGACGATAAGCTATCGGTGGAGGACGTGGAAAAGGCAATCACCGCCCTTGGATACGACGTGAAGAAATCGCAGGTAAAGGCAAAATAAGATTGAGAATCCCCCGGGTAAGGTCTAAAACCTTTCTCGGGGGAGCTCGTTTTTTATGGTCTGTTTCTCCGGATACGCGGATTTAAGACTCTTTTATAATAGCTCTATTGCTTTTGCGTCGTAGCGTATCAGCCCGTCTTTTTTCATTTTTGCAAGCTCTCTTGAAAGGGATGTGCGCGAAACGCCGATCCTTTCAGCCCAGGCTTTTTTGGTAATGGGGAGCAATATCCTGTTCGAGCCCTGCTTTTTCCGCTCATGCTCCAAATAGCTCATAATGCACTCACGTATTGTTTTGTTAACATAGTGTTTAATGCGATCGCCAAGAATCGTTGTGTGGTCTGCCACAAATTCAAGATAGCTTCTCAAAAAAGCAAGGTTGCCCGAAGCAAGCACCAAAAGACGCTCTTTATCGATTTCTACAATTGTCGTCGGCTGCTTTGCGGTGACAGTCATAGGATAATAAGGATTTTTTGAAAAAAGCAGGTTCCCACCCAAAATTTCATCGGCGTAGAATTCCGCGATGTTCATTAAGTTACCCTCTTCGTCAATGCGCTCCACGCTAACCTGTCCGGTTAAAATGATTTCAAGGCTCCGGCAGGCCTCACCGGAAAAGTGGATGATGTTGTTTTTGCCATAGGTGCTGATACGGAAGCTACCATCCTTTAAACAAGAATGCACTTCCTCCTTGGGCAGGCAGTTTAAGAGAGGGCTTTTCTCTACTAATTCAATATATTTTTTCATTTTGCTCTCCACTTTAAAAAAGAGTGACCTCGGTAACACCTTTCCCCTTATTATATTTGTATAATGGAAGTATATCAAGTCAAGGGGGGGGTATTCTATGAAATATATTGTTACCGTCGTGCGGCTTTT
>JAAYOL010000049.1 GCA_012520395.1 Clostridiales bacterium | reverse complement strand
GGCACAGACAGAAATTTAGTCGCACCACTTCAGCAATTTCTTTGAATTATATGAGGAGGAATTGAAATGAGCGGACGAAACAGCATAATGTCTGATAATCTCAAGATGGAAATAGCCAAGGAACTTGGGGTATACGAAACTGTCAAATCCAGAGGATGGGGTGACGTTTCGTCTAGGGACTGCGGCAACATTGTGAGGAAGGCCATAGAAATGGCTGAACGCAATCTGCCGGGCGGTTAGACGGAGTAAGAATTTCGGTCTGTTAGAGGGGGAGCACTGCTCCCCCTTTTTATATGTGGGCTCGGGCGGAAAACCTGTTTGCTTTATCGTTATCTTATGATATACTAACCGGAAAGTGGTTAGTTTATAGACGGCGTGCAAATCAGGCAATACAGGCTGTGTCGTAGCATGGCGATTTTTATATTTTCTGATACGACTGAAACCAGAGGATTGCAATTTCAATATATGAATTGGCTGGGGTGGTAACCGTGAAAAGAGGGCTGCACATTAAGCTTGTGCTTATCATGCTGCTACTTATAATATCTCTAATGACCGTTGTCGGCGCCTTTCTGATTCGCGGCGTTCTAAGCTTCTACACCAATGAGTTTTACAATCAGATGATTTCCTTTTTCTCAATACCCGAATTTGTCGCGGACCTTCGCAGCGCAGCCGACGACCCCGACGGCCCTGCAAAGCTTGATGAAATACTCAGCGCCAACAAGGGCGCCCTCGGCATTAACTCCGGCTCCAGAAACTACTATATTCTCGACAGCGAATTTGGCAACCCTCTTCTGAGTTCGGACCCCCAGGAGAACCTGGTTCTCGAAAAAAGCCCCAATATTTTGGCCGCCCTGACCGGCGAGGAAGGCTGGTCGAGCAGCTACACCCAGAATTATATGGATGTGGCCCTCCCCATCTCCGGACAAGTGGGCACCTACATAGTCTATGTCCGCGACAACAAGCAAACGGTGGCCGACCTGAATATGGAGCTTTTTCAGATTATTGTGGAGGCTCTGATAATTGGCCTTGTTATCTCCTTGTTGCTCAGCTTTCTGCTATCTAAGACGATGATAACGCCAATTCAAAGCCTGACCAGGGCGGCAGAAAGGGTCTCACACGGAGATTTTACGAAAAAAATTGAGGTTCAGACCCATGACGAAATCGGCGTACTGACTCAGACCTTTAATAATATGGCAAAGCAGCTCAAGGATACGCTCAACGACATTGAAAATGAGCGTAACAAGCTGATGACCGTATTTCTACATATGACCGACGGAGTAATCGCCTTCTCAAGAGACGGCTCCATTATGCACCACAATCCCGCAGCAGAGCGCATGCTGGGCCTTTCCCTCGATGACAAGTCCGTAAACTTTAACACCTTGTTCGGCGGCTTCACCTCGATGGACGAGCTCCTTCTTCTGAAAAGCCCTGAGTACGCGGAGTATGAGCGAAATATAAACTCCATGGATCTTGAGATATCTATGGCGCCCTTTTCAGGCTATGGAGAGCAGGGCGGCATATTGGCCGTTATACACGACGTTACCCAGCAGAAAAAGTCTGACGAGCTGCGCCGTGAATTTGTCGCGAACGTATCGCATGAGCTGAGAACTCCCATTACGAACATCAGAAGCTATGCCGAGACTCTTGTTGATTCAGAGGACATGCCCGCCGACATGGAGAAGAATTTCCTCAGGGTAATCGTAAACGAGAGCGACCGCATGACGAAAATCGTTCAGGACCTGCTCACGCTTTCAAGGTTCGATTCCGGAAAGGCCGACCTCAATTTTGAGAGCTTCTCCTTCTCCCTTTCGGTCAAAAACATCTACGAAGCAATGCTGCTTGAAGCGAAAAAGAGCGGCCTTGAAATGTCTTTGGAGGTAGAAAACAATCTCCCGGACATATTCGGCGACAAATCCCGGATTGAACAGGTCCTGCTCAATATTTTATCCAACGCTGTCCGCTATACCCCCGAGGGCGGGAGCATCAGTGTGCGCGCGGGCAGGGGCAAGAACACTGTCTGGATGGAGGTCGCTGACACGGGGATTGGCATCCCGCCGGAAGACCTGCCGCGTATTTTCGACCGCTTTTACAGAGTGGACAAGGCCCGCTCCAGGGCCTCCGGCGGCACGGGGCTTGGGCTTTCCATCGCAAACGACATCGTCATTAGGCATAATGGGAACATTTCTGTAGAAAGTACAGTGGGCAAGGGCACCACTATGACTGTGACTCTTCCCATAGAAACGCCTGTTCAGCAGACAGGCCATTTTCGGAGGGTTTGAAGTTGAAACGGTTCAGGGAAACGGGGAAAACCGTCCTTATATTTGTTCTTATCGCCTCCGCTGTTTTTCTTGCGGGCAAGACGGGGTACTTTGACGAGTTTATTGATTCGGCTCCCCTCCTGTCCCGGCTCCCCGGCTGGCTGACTTCATTAAAGAGCGTATCGGTCACATCTGCTCCGCATGACCGCGAAATAGATTTTGCCGAGGCGGCAAGGCCGGTCTACGCCGTTGTCACCGGAATCGGGGGGCACCACTACGGCATCAAGTACGACGGGGAAGGGCTTTCAGCCTTCTACAACGATACGGCAAACATACTTGGTGAGGCCCTCGGTTCCTCCTCGGAGCCGCAGGCAATAACCGAGATCGCTTGGCGCTCCGCAATTACCTCCGCCGGAATATATTTTGATTATCTAAACCCCATACCTCTTTCCGCGCTTACAAGGTGGCTGCTCGGAGCAGACATGACCCACCGGGGGGCAGAGCACAGCGCCCGTCGCATATGCATATCCGGCACCGAAGACCGGGGCGTGTACTTATATTATATCGGCAACAACGGTCTGTTTTACCGCTCGAAAACCGCCGTGCTATACTCCTCCCTCGCATCCTGTATGGCAAAGTATCTTCCCAATAACAGCTACTACGCCTTTGAGCTCGGCAAAGATATTAAAAAAGTCGACCCCTATACGCTTATCCTTCCAGATACCGGCAGGGTACCCTCTGTCTGCTCGTCCAACCCGATGTCTGACAAAATCGAAATGCGTGACATACTTCTCGGGTTTGAGATGAATCCGCAATTGACATCACAGTATTACGAATCGGGCGCCGACGTTTATATATCGGAAAACTGCTCGCTCCGGATTTATGCCAGCGGCCTTGCCATATATAAGGCGACCGGAGACACAGGGGACAGGCTGAAGATTAGCTATTTAGGCGACAAGCCGCAGGTAAGCGAACTGCTGGAGGGCGCGCGCTCATTTGCCAGTGCCCTTGTCGGCGGCACTGCCGGCGCTGCGGAGCTGTATTACACCAGGCATACCTACAACAGGGACGGCAGCATCATACTGACCTTTGATTACTTCTTTAACGGCATTAAACTGCGCCCGTCCTCCTCCCCGCACGCAGCGGTTATTAAAATAACCGGTGATGTAATTACCGAGGCCAGGCTCTGCTTCAGATCCTTTAGCTCCGTAAGCGGCTATACGCCCGCTCTGCCCGATTTGCAGGCGGCAGTCCTGATTGGCGAGGAGGGCGGGGAGCCGGTGCTCGAATATCATGAGGATGGGGACGGAGCCTTGACACCCCAATGGACCCTTCGATAGGAATACTCAGGAAAGGGCCGGTTTTGTGGAACTTTCAAAAATAAAGAACATTATAATAATTATTCTTCTGATTGTTAACATCTTTTTCCTTGTCCTTTTTATAATCGGACGCATTGAAACGGGCAAACTGGAGAAGAAGGCAAAAGAAGACGTAATACGTATTTTGAGTTCATATGGCATATCTCTGGATATGTCCGTAATACCCGTTTACAGCGATTTAGGCTCCTACGACGTGCAGCGCGACACCGAAAGCGAGAGGTCTGTGGCAGAAGCAGTTTTGGGAAAATGTCAGGTATATGAGCCCGGCGGTAACATTTACCAATACTCAAGCCCGCTCGGTGAGGCAGTATTCAGGGGAAACGGCGAGTTTTCAATCACGATTGCAGCCGGGATTGCCATGCCCGACAGCTCACTTAAAGCCTTAGGCTCTTATCTCGATCAACTTGACATTACAGCAGACCTAAAAAGTGCCGAGATAAAGTACGACGATGGCGGCAGCCTGTCTTCAGTCCAATTTACGCCTTTGTTCGAAGACGTCGGTATCTTTAATTGCAGGATTACGATGTCCTTTAACGGCGAGAGCCTAATGTCCATTCACGGCCGCAGACTGACCTCTCTCCCCTCCCCTTCACCTTCCGAGCCTATGATAGGGGTCAACACCGCCCTAATCAGCTTTCTGAACGCAGTCAGGGAATCGGATTTGATTTGCAATGAAATTATCACAATCACCCCCGGTTACAGCTTTTCAGCCTCTGTCTCCGGCAGCGGCCGCCTTGCTCCGTACTGGTGCATAACCACGGATGTCGGTAAGTATTATGTTAACGGCTTAACAGGAGATATGGTCTCTTTTCCCGACTGATGAAACTAAATATTACATTGTAATTTGGGGAAATATACCGTATATAGTTTTTTCATGTCGAGTCAGAAATTTCTTTACAAATTTTATGTAAATGTGATACAATTGCTTATGATTATTAAAGGTGAATCAAAAATATAGAGAAACGGCTCTGAAACTGCTTTTTACTATAAATAAAATCTAAGGATGTGAGCCCTTGACAAAGTATGTAATCCATGGCGGGAAACCGCTTAGCGGCGAAATTGAGATCAGCGGCGCAAAGAACGCGGCTGTCGCGATAATACCGGCCGCACTGCTTGTTGACGGAGTTTGCAGAATTGAAAATATCCCTCAAATCAGCGACGTCACCCTGCTCCTCAGAATACTTGAGCAACATGGGGCAGAAATCAACACCATAAACAGGCACACCATGGATATTAACTGTACCGACATCTCTAAGAGGGGCACCGCGTTTGAGCTGATGCGTCAGATACGGGCATCCTACTATCTTGTCGGGGCGATGCTCGGCCGATTCGGAAGGGCTGAGGTATCGATGCCGGGCGGCTGTGATTTAGGTGTCAGGCCTATTGACCAGCATATCAAAGGCTTTACGGCGATGGGCGCCGAGGTCGAGATAAGAAACGGAATAATCTATGCAAACGTACCCGGAGGCAGACTGCGCGGGGCCGACATCTACCTCGACGTAGTTTCCGTAGGGGCAACTATAAACATAATGCTCGCCGCCGTGCTGGCAGAGGGTCAGACCATTATCGAAAACGTCGCCCGCGAACCGCACATAGTCGATGTAGCCAACTTTTTAAACTCCATGGGCGCAGACGTCAGAGGCGCCGGTACAAACGTCATAAAAATCCGTGGAGTAGACAAGATGAGCGGCGGCTTTTACTCCATCATACCAGACCAGATAGAGGCTGGGACCTATCTTGCGGCGGTCGCCGCCGTCGGTGGCGAGGTGCTTATAAAGAATGTCATCCCCAAGCATCTTGACTGTATTACGGCAAAGCTCATCGAGATGGGCGTGACGATAGAGGCCCGCGAGGATGCCATTTTTGTCAAGCGCACAGGTTCGCTCTGTAGGACTAATGTAAAAACCCTGCCCTACCCCGGCTTCCCGACGGATATGCATCCTCAGGTGGCTGTCGGTCTCTGTCTGGCCGAGGGTATCAGCGTCGTCACTGAGGGCGTGTGGGACAACCGTTACAGGTATGTCGACGAGCTAAGGCGCATGGGCGCAAAGATACAGGTGGACGGGAAAATAGCAGTTATTGAGGGCGTACCGGCTCTGACAGGTGCGCCGGTAAAGGCCTGCGACCTTCGTGCGGGGGCGGCCATGGTGATAGCAGGGCTGTGCGCGATAGGAACTACCGAGGTCGAGGACGTGTACCACATAGAACGCGGCTATGAGAATCTGGTGGAAAAGTTCAAAAGTGCCGGCGCCGACATAGAGTGTGTCTCCGTTTTGGAAAAGGGCTCCTCCCCCGGTATAGCCATCTGAATATATTGTAGTCTTAAATACAAAAAGGGGGCGTCTTAAACGGATGCTCCTTTTGCTTAATAAATTGAAATACCCGCGGATCGGAAGTGAAAAATTGAAATTCTGCACCTTAGCAAGCGGCTCTAGTGGAAATTGTATGCTCGTTTCCTACGAGAGCACGCATATACTTATAGATGCCGGCATCTCCATGCGGCGCACAGCGCTTTCTCTGAAGAATCTGGGACTGCACCCCACGGACCTGTCCGGCATTCTGATAACCCATGAACATTCGGACCATGTTAAGGGTCTTGTTAATCTGACGAAGCACTTTGCTCTGCCGGTTTATGCGGCGCATAAAACAGCAAGCGCTCTTATATCCTCGGTGCCGGAGCTATGTGAAACCATCTGTGATTTCAGGGCCGGCGACAGCTTCGGACTCGGCTCAGTCGAGGTACATAGCTTCAGGACACCCCATGACACACCCGAGAGCGTCGGATACAGGCTGTGCGCGAGAGGCCGCTCTCTGGCACTTGTAACCGATCTGGGCTGCGTGCCCCGCTCGGTATTGGAGGCCGTCAGCGGATGCGATGCGGTGGTCCTTGAGTCAAACTATGATGTCGAAATGCTGAGGATAGGCAAATACCCGCCTTTTCTTAAAAAACGAATTCTTGGGGACAGGGGGCACCTTTCCAACGAGGCCGGGGCACAATTTGCCATGGCGCTGGTGGAGAGCGGAACGAGGCGTCTTGTTCTGGCACATCTGAGCCGTGACAACAACACGCCCGAGCTTGCGTTTTCGTCGGTGAATTCGCATCTCAGGCGCGGCGGTGCCATTCTGGGCAGGGATTTTGAAATGTCCGTCGCCCCGCGCGACACTATGGGCATAAGATACTCACTGTAATGGAGAACTGATAATGCTTGGGGTAAAAATAATCTGTGTGGGAAAACTTAAAGAGAAGTACTTTAACGATGCCGCCGTCGAATACGTAAAAAGGCTTGGCGCTCACTGCAAGCTGGAGATTGAGGAGCTGCCGGAGTGCCGTCTTCCGGTCAACCCCTCGGTGGCAGACGTCGAGGCCGCGCTTGCGCAGGAGGCCGAGAGGATCGAACTCAGGCTGCCCGCCAATGCCGCCATTATAGCCATGTGCATAGAGGGCAACATGCTTGACAGCATGCAGCTTTCGGCTATGCTACAGAAGTTTGCAGCCTATGGTAAGTCGCGCCTTTGCTTCATTGTCGGCGGCTCCATCGGCCTGCACGATCGTATTAAAAACCGCGCCGATTTTAAGCTTTCCATGTCAAAAATGACCTTTCCGCATCATTTGGCCAGAATTATACTGTTGGAGCAGCTTTACAGGGGCTTCAAAATAGCTGAGGGTTCCAAATATCATAAGTAGCTGCTAATTAAAGGAGACAATCTATGCCCTGGTGTCACAACTGCGAATCCGAATACCAAGACGGGACTATGATATGTCCCGAGTGCGGCGGCGAGCTCTTTGAGGAAATGCCGCCCTCAATGATGGAGCCTGCGAAAGCAAGCTGGCGTCTCGGCTTTAAAAGAACCGACAGCTCTCCCGAATGGCCGCTGGATTCAGACGGGCGCAGGATAAGCTCCGCTTTCCTTGCCAATATTGCCGGAACACAGGTCGACTATGAGATGGCTCTCTCTGTTTTGAGGGCTTTCAACATTCCATATGTCTGTGACTTTCCGGGGGCCGGGCCCTTTGTGAAGATTCTTATAGGCTTTTCGGGCGCGGGCATGAATATTTATGTGCCGGAAACGATGCTGGAAGACGCGAGAAATGTGCTTTTCAGCAGCTCTGAGGACGGAAATTGAGCTTTTCGGGAGGATGCTTATGGGTTACAATGACGAATACAAAAAGTGGCTTCTGAGTCCCTCGCTTTCCGCAGAGGAAAAGGCGGAGCTGGAATCAATTATACACGACCCTAAGGAGATGGAGGACAGATTCTTCGCGCCGCTCTCCTTTGGCACTGCCGGCCTGCGCGGAATAATGGGCGTAGGTTTGCACCGAATGAACGTCCATGTTATAAGGCACGCGACACAGGGCTTCGCATCCCTGATACGCGCCCTGGGCCCCGAGGCGATGGAGCGTGGAATAGTCATATGCTTTGACTGCCGCAGAAACAGCAGCCTCTTTGCTCGGGAAGCCGCCTCTGTCATGGCCGGAAACGGGGTAAGGGTGAGGATTTTTGACGCACTGCGCCCCACCCCGGAGCTCAGCTTTGCGATACGCGAATACGGGGCCATGGCTGGTATCAACATAACCGCCAGCCACAATACAAAGGAGTATAACGGCTACAAGGTCTACTGGGAGGACGGGGCACAGCTCCCTCCGGAGCACGCCGCGTCCGTCGCCTCCGAGATGGCGAAAATTGATATTTTTACGGGAATAAAGCTAAAGGATTTTGACGAGGCTCTATCAGAGGGACTTGTCGAGGTCATAGGCGAGGAAATTGACCAAAAATTTCTTGAAAACGTTATGGCGCATGCAATAGACACAGACTGCGTAAAAAAAGCAGCAGATGGGCTGAGGATTGTTTACACTCCCTTCCACGGCTCAGGTTACAGGATGGTACCCGAGGTTCTGAGAAGGCTTGGAATAAAGCACCTCTTCCCTGTTCCCGAGCAAATGGAGCTCGACGGTGATTTCCCCACCGTAGAAAGCCCAAATCCCGAGTACACGGAGGGTTTTCACCTTGCGGTGGAGCTTGCTCACAGGGAAAACGCCTCGCTCATCATAGGCACAGACCCCGACGCCGATCGTATAGGCGTAATGGTGCAAAAGGACGGGGATTTTATCAGCATAAGCGGCAACCAGCTCGGCGTACTGCTCATGGACTATATGATTAACGCAAAAAGGGCCGCGGGCACTCTGCCGGAGAATGCTGCCATCCTCAAGTCAATAGTCACGACAAAAATGTCCGACAAAATTGCGGACATGAACGGCATATACATTGAGGACACCTTCACCGGCTTTAAATTTATGGCGGAGAAAATTAAGGATTTTGAGGCCACGGGCGAGAAGCAGGTCATTTTCTCCTATGAGGAGTCATATGGCTATATGATAGGCGATTTTGTGCGTGATAAGGACGCCGTGACCGCCTCTATGCTCGTAGCTGAGATGGCCGCCTCATATCACCTGAAGGGCATGACCCTCTATGACGCCCTGCAATCCCTGTACGAAAAATACGGTTATTACTGCGAAAGAACCTTAAACCTCGTCATGCCCGGCTTTGACGGGCTGAAGAATATGCGCCGGCTTATGAGCTCGCTTCGGGCACAGCCACCCAGGGAAATCGGCGGAGCCGAGGTCCTGCGCATAACGGACTACTCTGACGGAACAGTGCTGGATGTGAAAAGCGGCGCGGTTTTAGAGGCAAGGCTCCGCGGCTCGAACGTCTTGTATTTTGAGCTTTCAGATGGCACGGATTTTATTGTCCGGCCGTCAGGTACGGAGCCGAAAATCAAGGTTTATATCATGGCCAAGGGTCAGAGCGTGAAGGACTGCGAGGAAAAGATATTGCGCTATGAAGAATATGCCAAGACGCTTGAAGGCTGAGGTTTTCGACAGAAACACGCCACAACAAATCGAATGGTTAAAAATATAGGCCCGGATTCTGACTTAAATCTTGCCTTTTGGAAAGCAGTATCAGCTTACTCTATGCTCTGATTCTCTTGTTTTATATAGATTTTTGGTGTAAAGTATTTCTCATTTACTGCTAATTGTGGAATATCTTACATTATATGTCTGATTATATATTGACTTTTTGCGGTACATGTCTTAAAATGGCACATAGATAAGGGAGTAGTTGGCACTGATGTGTAATAAAGTCAACATAATGGCTTTTTGTCTGGCTTTGTTTTAAACAACGAGACTTATCTGCGTCATTTCGCAGATAAGTCTCGTTACTATTGTTAGGAGTTGCAATATGAGCCTGGCTTCACTGATAATTTTAGCTTTTGCTCTTTCGATGGATGCCTTCGCGGTGGCCATCTGCAAGGGGCTGGCCATGAAAAAAATCACTCTGAAAAAAGCCCTGATTGTCGGCTTGTATTTCGGACTTTTTCAGGCGGGCATGCCTCTTCTGGGTTACTCTTTAGGAACATTCTTTGAGCATATGGTCACTTCCATAGACCACTGGATTGCCTTTGTACTCCTTTCGGTTATAGGCGGTAAGATGATACACGAGGCGCTGGGACATTCACATGAGCCTGCGAGCGATTCTCTGTCCTTTAAAACTATGCTCGTTCTTTCGATTGCAACCAGTATAGACGCCCTAGCCGTCGGAATAACCCTCGCCTTTTTGCAGGTCAATATATACTATGCGATAACCTTTATCGGTCTGATAACTTTTACCCTTTCAGTTGTCGGCGTGAAAATCGGCAACGCTTTCGGCGCAAGATATAAATCTCGCGCCGAGCTTGTGGGCGGTACGGTGCTCATCATAATCGGCCTGAAGATATTGATTGAACACCTTTTTTTTACCTAGTTCTACGAGGCCTTGGGAATCTGTTTTCCGGTGTGGTCTATGGTGTAATTGTCCTTCAATATCAAATCAGACACCTTCACGGCGGTGTAGCCGTTTTGTATTATCCACTCGATAATCCCGGGCAGTGCCTCCGGGGTGTGCTTTGCAGCATTATGAAACAGAACTATCGAACCTGCTTTGATTCGGCTGGTAACCCTGTTTCTAATCTCCGCGGCGGAGAGATCCTTCCAGTCCAGGCTGTCAACGTCCCACTGTATCGTATACATGCCCATGCTGTTTAGCGTCTTTATCACATGGTCGTCATATTCGCCGAAGGGCGGCCTGAACAGCGTAGGGCGCACGCCCGTAACCGCCTCAATCTTGTCGTTGCAGGCGTTTATATCATCGATTATCTGCTGCGAGGATAGCCTTGAAAAATGTGCATGATTATCTGAGTGATTCATAACCTCATGCCCCGCGTCGTGGAGCGCCTTCACCGACTCGGGGTATTTTTTTACCCAATCGCCCACCACAAAGAAGGTGGCTTTGATATCATACCTACCCAGAATGTCGATAAGAAGCTCGGTATCCTCGTTACCCCAGGCGGCATCGAAGGTCAGTGAAACTAATTTTGAATCCCTTTGGACACAATATATCGGCAGCTCCCTCGTCGTTGCGGACGCGCCCACTATCGGCGAGCCGCCGACGATGTATATAATAAGCGCAGTCAGCAGCAGCCCTGATACAGCGGCCAGCCCCTTTCGGCTTATAAGCAGGGTTTTGCCCTTGTATTTGAACAGTGTTTTCAGCACAAGATCACGTCCTTTTATTATTCTAAACTTAATTTATGTCCAAAAGCTCAAACATATTCAGCTTGCAAACACATTAATAGAATGGTAATGTTATACTGATAAATACTATATTCAGATGCACAAGGAGGAATTGCCATGGAGAGGTATGATCTGGCGATTGTGGGCAGCGGTGCAGGGCTGATGGTCCTTGAGGCCGCCCTGTCAAGAGGGCTGCGCTGCGCGATTGTCGAGAAGTCGAAATTCGGCGGCACCTGCCTGACAAAGGGCTGTATTCCTTCAAAAATGCTCGCCTATCCCGCTGATTTGATACGGGAGGCAGGGCATGCAAGGCGCATCGGGCTTGACTTTTCGCCGCCCGAGGTAGATTGGGCCAAAATATCCGCCAGGATGTGGGAGCAAATTGGACACAGCAAGTCCATCGAAAACACTCTGCTTGGCACAGAAAACCTCACCGTTTATAAGGGTACGGGTGAGTTTACTGGCCCCAATAGTATGAAAGTAAGCTATACCGGGGGCGAGCCCTCATCGGAATTTGAGGCCGAGCGCTTCGTAGTGGCGGTGGGTGCCCGTTCCTTCGTGCCTGAAATTGAGGGGCTTGAGGAGTCTGGCTATGTCGTTTCCGAGACCTTTTTCGGTGAAAAGTTCCCCGAAAAGCCGTGGGAGAGCCTTGTAATTGTCGGCGGCGGCCCTATCGGGGCCGAGTTTGCCCACATCTTCTCCGCCCTCGGCACACGCGTCAGCATAGTCCAGTCGAGAGAGCGGATTTTAATGAACGAGGAGGAAGAAATCAGCGAGTTTGTCCGCCGTCAGTTCGAGGAAAACGGGATAGAGGTCCACACGAACGCAAGGGCGGTATCGGCCGCCCCTTCCGGCTCTAACAAGGCCCTGACAATAGAGGACAAGGCCACGGGGAGGCGCAGCACGATAGAGGCGGAGGAGATTTTTATTGCCGCGGGTGTGCGTTCAGCCGCCGATTCTCTCAGAACTGAAAAGGCGGGTATTGAGCTTGATTCAAAAGGCTATATAAGGACAAACGACTTTTTGGAGACCTCCGTGCCCCACATCTGGGCGATAGGCGACATAAACGGCAAGTATCAGTTCAGGCACAAGGCCAATTACGAGGCCGAGGTGCTGGTAAATAACATGTTTGGTAACGGGGATCGGAAAAGGGCCTACTACAACTCGGTGCCCTGGGCTGTTTATACGCACCCGCAGGTGGCCCATGTCGGGCTGACCGAGAGGGAGATTCAGGACAGCGGCCTGAAATATTATGTCGGGAAAAACTACTACTCCGAGGTCGTCGGCGGAATAAAGATGGGGTATAAAAAGGGTGATTTTGACGACGGCTTTGTAAAGCTTATTGTCGGTGAGGACAGAAAAATACTCGGTGTACACATAGTAGGGCCCCACGCGGCCATTCTCTTGCAGCCTTTTGTATATCTGATGAACACCGGCCATATCTGTGGCAGGGCTACCAAAAGCGGCGCGGGTCTGAGCGAGCTGCGCATAATGTGTCCTCAACTTGGCACCATCGCCCCAATTAATGAATCAATGGTAATACACCCCGCCCTCAGCGAGCTAACGGCCTGGGCTCTTGAAAAAATTGACTGGGGCAGCGATTGATTACGGCGGGTTTATAAGCAGCCTACTAATGCGATGCGAGGTGATTTTATGGCGCAGCTCAGGACAGACGTGAGATATATCAAGGGCATTGGAGAGCAAAGGGCAAAGTCCCTTAGGAAGCTCGGCATCAACACGCTCTTTGACCTCATATCCTACTTTCCTCGCGCCTACGAGGATAGAAGCGTGTTTCGCAGCATAGGCAGTCTCCTGCCGGACGACACAGCCTGTGTGAGGGCACTTGTGGTCACCTCCCCGCGCCTTAGCCGAATCCGCAAGGGGCTCGACATCGTAAAACTGCGTGTCGCCGATGAAAGCGGTTCGATGGACCTGACCTTCTTCAATCAATCCTATGTTAAGGATTCGCTGAAATACGGCTCATACTACGTTTTTTACGGCAAGGTCGGAGGTACACTGCAGCGTCCGGAGATGACAAACCCCGTCTTTGAGCCCGAGGAAAAGGCCGGGAGCATTACGGGGCGCATCGTACCGATTTACAGGCTGACGGCAAGCCTCAGCCAGAATATACTTTCAAAGGCGGTGCGTCAGGGCCTGGAGCAGACAGACAGCCTCATACCCGAGGTGCTGCCTAATAAGGTGCGCGAAAGGTTCAACCTGTCCCACGCTGATTTTGCCTATCACAACATCCACTTTCCCGCCGATATGGAGGCCCTGGCACTTGCGAGAAGGCGTCTGGTTTTTGAGGAGCTGTTCGTCCTCGCCTGCGCACTCGGCCTGCTGCGCAGCCGTAAGGCGGAGAAGACCGGCATTGTTCCGGGAAATGCGGATGTTGAGGAGCTCTATGCCGCCCTCCCCTTCTCCCCGACGGGCGCTCAGCGGCGCGTCATAGGGGAGCTTATGTCAGACCTGCTCTCCGGCAGACCCATGAACAGGCTCATTCAAGGCGACGTCGGCTCGGGTAAGACTCTCTGCGCCGCCGCTGCCGCCTGGTATGTCTACAAATCGGGATTTCAGACGGCATTTATGGCCCCAACTGAAATTCTGGCCCAGCAGCACTATAATACGCTGACAGAGCTTTTATCCCCTCTGGGCGTTCGCGTAGGGCTTTTGACAGGCAGCCTTGGCGCAAAAAGAAAGCGGGAGGTCAAAGTCTCTCTCGCATTGGGTGAAATCGATATAATCGTCGGCACGCACGCGCTCTTGTCCGAGGGCGTGGACTTTTTCTCTCTGGCTCTTGTGATAACCGACGAGCAGCACCGCTTCGGCGTAAACCAGCGAAGCCTTCTGACGGAAAAGGGCGAAAATCCCCATGTCCTGGTCATGTCCGCAACCCCCATTCCGCGCACGCTCGCGCTTATCATCTATGGCGATCTTGACATCTCGATAATAGACGAGCTGCCCCCCGGCAGGCGGCCTGTGGAGACCTTCGGAGTGGATGAGAGGATGCGGCCAAGGGTAATGAAATTTATACGCAGACTTGTTTCGGAGGGTCGTCAGGTCTATATTGTATGCCCGATGGTCGAGGAAAACGAGGCTTTAAACATTAAGGCCGCCGAGAAATATTATGAACAGCTCAAAACCAGGGTTTTGCCGGATTTACGACTCGCTCTGGTACATGGAAAAATGAAGCCCGCCGACAAGGACGCGGTTATGGGCGCCTTTGTCCGCGGTGAAACGGATGTTCTGGTGGCCACTACGGTCATAGAGGTCGGAGTCGATGTGCCGAACGCCTCGCTTATGGTAATCGAAAACGCAGAGCGCTTCGGTCTCAGCCAGCTCCATCAGCTAAGGGGCAGGGTGGGGCGTGGGGGGCACAAGTCCTACTGCATCATGTTCTGCGAGGGCGGAAGCGAGAATCCACGGATAAGCACCATGATTAAGACTAACGACGGCTTTAAAATTTCCGAGGAGGATTTGAAGCTGCGCGGACCGGGCGACTTCTTCGGCTCGCGCCAGCATGGTCTGCCGGAGATGAAGATAGCAGACCTCTCCGCCGATATGAGCCTTCTCTCAGACGCTCAGGGCGCGGCGGCAGAGCTTCTTGAATCAGATCCGAATCTAATGGCTCCGGAGAACGGGCCGCTTCGAAAAAGGATAGAGGAGCTTTTCGAGGTATACGCTGATACATTTAACTGAATGAATAAACTTCAGGGGCTGTGGCGAAAATTGCCACAGCCCCTTATCATACATTAAAAAAACGGGAAAAACGGGAAGCGCGGTCTGCAGTTCCTGCAGCCAAAAACGCGCCCGCAGCCCCAGCGACAGCCGGGTCGTCTCCAATACATTTTTATCTCTCCTTTACGATAATAGCATTTGTGTGCTATCTCCACCCCATTATATTCACGGTGGCATGAATCTGTACCCGGCTATTGTCCGATACGCAGAGCCCCTGTTTTATCAAAGCCTGTCATATATGTCCGTCCTCCCTATTATAATCTATTGTAATATCTTATCGATTTGTTTTCGGGGGGCTTACTTATGCGCGCGAAAAGATTTGTATACAACACCCTTCTGCTTACGATAGCCTCGCTGGTAATTCGCGCAATAGGCCTGTCGTTTCAGGTATATCTGTCAAACAAGATAGGGCCGGCGGGTATAGGGCTTTTCCAGCTTATAATGTCTGTGCAGGTCCTCGCTGTGACCTTTGCCGTATCGGGTATACGCTTTGCCGTCTGCCGCCTCGTTTCCGAGGAAATCGGGCTGGATAACCCCACAGGCATTCGCGCTGCTGTCAAGCGCTGTCTCGTATACGCTCTCAGCTTTGGCCTAACAGCTGGAGCCATCCTGTTCTTCGGCGCCTATCGTATAGGGGCCATCTGGGTCGGAGACGGGCGCACGGTGCTCTCCCTGAGGATACTTGCCTTCAGTCTCCCCCTCATCTCCCTGTCCTCCGTCATGGGCGGCTACTTCACGGCAGTACAGCGCATTGTCAAATCGTCCTCGGCACAGATATTCGAAAACCTGATCAGGATTATTGCCGTGATGCTGCTGCTCAGGCTTGTACCTTTGGAAAACCTTGAATACGCCTGCGCCGCTGTCTCGGTGGGTAATGTACTCGGTGAAATATTGTCCGTCGCCCTCATCATGTTTTTATACTTCCTTGATGTGCGGCGTTACGGTTCAAGTAAGAAAAAGCACCGGGGCATGACAAGACGTATGCTGAATATTGCCCTTCCCCTTGCCTTGAGCGCCTATGCACGAACGGCACTCGGTACCCTACAGCACCTATTGGTCCCAAAAGGGCTTCAGAAATCGGGCGCCAGCTCCGAAGCGGCACTCGCCGCCTACGGCACTATTTCGGGCATGGTACTGCCAGTTGTGCTATTTCCGATAGCGATTTTTCAATCCATATCCGAAATGCTGGTGCCCGACCTCACCGACGCCCAGATGCGTGGCGACAGGGCGCTATCAAACAGAATAATAAACCGCACCCTTTCCATCTGCCTGTTTTTCTCCATAGGCGTTTTCGGCATCTTCTTTGCCTATGCAAAGGATCTGGGCTTTGCCGTCTACCACTCGGCGGCCTCGGGGAATCTTATAAGAATTTTTGCACCGCTGGTCATCGTGATGTATATGGACACGGTTACAGACGGCATGCTCAAGGGTCTTGGGCAACAGATGCAATCGATGACCTACAATATACTCGACGCACTTTTGAGCGTGATAATGGTCTATTTTCTCCTACCTAGGTACGCCGTCACAGCCTATGTGTTCACCATATTTTTTACCGAGACCTTCAACTTTGTGCTGAGCATACGAAGGCTTTCCAAGATAGCGGACGTATCCATACCGCTAAGGGACATCGCTCTGCCATTTATCTGTATTGTCGGCGCCGTCAATTTCGCCCTACTCCTGCTACGCCTTATCGGTCTGCCCCTGTCCCCCGTACCGCTCGTAATTGCGCTGCACATACTCCTTACCCTCGTCCTCTATTACATATTCCTAAGACTCATGTCCTGCCTTACGAGGTCCGATATAAGACGCTTTGCCGCCTTGTTTAAATTATAAAACAGTGATATAATAATTTATTAATTAATTTGCGGAGGTCAAGTAATGGAGCTGATGATTTTAGACGGCAACAGCATAGTGAACCGTGCGTTTTACGGCATACGCCTGCTTTCAACGAGGGAGGGGATCTATACCAACGCTGTTTTCGGTTTTCTGAATATACTTCAAAAGCTTCTGAGCGAGGAAAACCCGGACGCGCTCTGCGTGGCCTTTGACCTCCAGGCCCCCACCTTCCGCCACGACCAGTTTGAAGGCTATAAGGCCAAACGCAAGGCCATGCCCGAGGAGCTGGCAGCGCAAATGCCCATACTCAAAGAGGTTCTAGACGCGATGAACATCCCGAGGTACGAGAAGGCCGGCTTCGAGGCTGACGACCTCATCGGAACGGTGGCGCAAAGGTGCGCCGACTCAGGCATCCGCTGCGTCATAGTCACCGGCGATAAGGATAGCCTTCAGCTTGTCAGCGACAAGACGACGGTCAAACTGGTCTCTACGCGTGCGGGGCGGACCGAGTCTAAAACTGTGACTCCAGAGGCCTTTATTGAGGAGTACGGCTTCCCGCCAGAAAAGATGGTGGATTTAAAGGCCCTGATGGGCGACCCCTCGGACAACATCCCGGGCGTACCCGGCGTGGGCGAAAAAACCGCGCTCGACCTCATCCGCCGCTTCGGGTCAATTAAGGAAATATATGAGAATATAGACACGCTTGACATCAGGGATTCCGTGCGCAAAAGGCTCATTGAGGGCAGAGACAGTGCCGAGCTCTCCTATGTTCTCGCCACTATTTGCCGTGACGTACCCTTCGATTTCGAGCCGGCTGCCAATTTAAGAGCGCCCGCTGACAACGACAGGCTCTATGAGCTGTTCAGTGCGTTGGAATTTAACAAGTTTATTGATAGGTTCGGTCTCACGCCGCCTTCGGAAGCCTGCTCTCCCCGCATGGAGGAGCCTCAGATTGTCATGGAGGACGTGAACGACGACGCGTCTCTCAAGGCGCTTCTCGAAAGGTGCAAGGCCTGCGAATATGTCTCCCTGATATGCAGGGATGGGCTTGACAGCCTGGAGATTTGCTCCGGTGACAAGGTCAGCGTACTTGTTTGGGGCGTCTGCGGCGAGGGTTATAATGCCTTTCTCCGCGAGTTTTTCAGCGCGAAGGTAAAAAAGGTTTCGCACAACGTCAAGGACATAATGCGCCTTCTGCTTGGCGAGGGCCTGTCGGTCGAGGGCTTTGTCTTTGACACCGCGCTCGCGGCCTACCTCATTTCGCCCACCGACAGCAAATATGAGCTCTCCTCCCTGTCCTCCCGCTATCTGGGCTATGAACTGCCGGAGGCGGCGGCCGCTTACAGGCTCTATCACGTTTTGGAGGACAAGCTCAGCGAGCTGGGGATGACCGGGCTGTACTACGATATCGAGCTGCCGCTTTGCGCCGTGCTCGCCGACATGGAGCACGAGGGCTTCCTTATTGACAGGAAGGCACTGGCTGATTTTGGAAACTCTCTTGCCGGCGAAATAGAGCTGAGGCAAAGCCGCATATTTGAGCTGTCCGGCATGGAATTTAACATAAACTCCCCGAAGCAGCTCGGAGATGTGCTTTTTAATAAGCTTATGCTGCCCGCCCCTAAGAAAACCAAGACGGGCTATTCCACAAACATAGACGTTTTAGAGCGCCTGATAGACAAGCACCCGATAATACGAGAAATTATCAAGTACCGAGAGCTGACCAAGCTGAAATCCACCTATGCCGACGGACTTATAAAGGTAATCGCGCCGGACGGCAGGATTCACACGAGCTTTCAGATGACTGTTACCGCCACAGGCCGGCTGTCCTCCACCGAGCCAAACCTGCAGAACATCCCCATACGCACAGCCCTCGGCGGCGAGATACGCCGTATGTTCATCGCCTCACCCGGAAAAACGCTCATAGACGCCGACTATTCGCAGATTGAGCTGCGCATATTGGCCCACATCTCCGGCGACGAGACGATGATAAGGGCCTTTAAAAACAACGAGGACATACACACTGTAACCGCTTCTCAGGTCTTCGGGGTCGCGCCCGGGGATGTCACGCCCCTCCAGCGAAACCGGGCCAAGGCGGTAAACTTCGGCATAGTCTACGGCATCTCAGCCTTCTCTCTTGCCCAAGACATAGACGTCACAACAACAGAGGCCAAGGCCTATATATCGAACTATCTGGCCAAGTACCACGGCGTGAGAGAATATATGAAGACCGTGGTCGAGGAGGCGAAAATAAACGGATACGTCACGACGCTTTTCGGGCGCAGGCGCTATCTGCCGGAGCTGAAGTCTTCAAACTTCAATGTTCGCGCCTTCGGCGAACGGGTGGCGCTCAACACACCCATACAGGGCACTGCCGCGGATATAATCAAGCTGGCAATGGTGCGCGTTCATGCCAGGCTCAGGCGTGAGGGCCTTAAGGCGAGGCTCCTGTTGCAGGTGCATGACGAGCTTATCGTCGAGGCGCCGATTGAGGAGAGCGAGGCGGTTAAAAGGCTTCTCGACGAGGAGATGGAGGGTGTAATGCAGCTCTCCATTCCCCTAACGGCGGAAGCTCACAGCGGCCCAAACTGGCTTGACGCGAAGTGAGGCGTATTTGAATGGTAATCATCACAAGGCTGGAGGAGAGTCAACTGCGCGAAGCCTCGGCGCTTGAAAGGCTATGCTTTTCCTTGCCCTGGTCAGAGGAAATGTTTCGTGGCGAGCTCTCAAGCCCGCTATCTCACTATCTGGCCGCCGTCGACGAGAGCGGCAGGCTTCTCGGCTACGCGGGTATGCAGGCTGTCATGGACGAGGGCTATATCTCAAACATAGCCGTCGATCCTGATTCAAGGCGCCTTGGCATCGCAGGTGCTCTGCTCAGCGCACTTATTGACTTCGGCAGAGCCGGCGGACTATCATTTCTTACTCTTGAGGTGCGCGAGAACAACGGGCCGGCTATCGCTCTTTACTCTAAGTACGGCTTCAAGGTCGCGGGCAGGCGCAAAAATTACTACAAGAATCCCCGGGAGGATGCCCTGCTCATGACTTATAAATATAAGCATTTAGAAAGGAATGACTCCTTTGATAATACTGTCGGTTGAAACCTCCTGCGACGAAACGGCCGTTGCCGTAACGCGAAATGGCCGGGAGGTCCTCTCGGATGAGATATTCTCGCAGGTAGATATGCACGCCATATACGGCGGAGTGGTACCGGAAATCGCTTCACGCAGCCACATAGAGGTCATATCTCGGCTCGCGGACTCGGCCATAGCTAAAGCGCATATAAAAAAGGGGGATATTGATGCCGTCGCGGTCACCTACGCGCCCGGCCTCATAGGCGCGCTCTTAGTGGGTCTTAACTTTGCCAAGTCCGCCGCCCTCGCCCTCTCCGTACCCCTCGTTCCGGTGCACCATATAAGGGGCCATATTGCCGCCAATTATCTGGCCTATCCGGAGCTTAAGCCACCCTTTCTCGCGCTGGTGGTGTCCGGCGGTCATACACTCATAATAGACGTCAGAGATTATACGCAGATGAAAATACTCGGCTCAACGAGGGATGACGCCGCCGGCGAGTGCTTCGACAAGGTAGCCCGAGTGTTGGGGCTCGGCTACCCCGGCGGAAGGCCCATAGACCTGCTCTCACAGTCGGGAGACAGCAGCAAGTATCCCCTTCCCCGCGCAAAGGTTGACGACTGCCCTCTGGATTTTTCCTTTTCAGGGCTCAAAACCGCGGTTTTGAACACAGTCAACAATGCTAAGCAAAAGGGAGAAGAGCTTGACAAGGCCTCGCTCGCCGCTTCCTTCTCGGCCGCGGTCAGCGACTCCATAGTCTCAAGGGTGATGGAGGCCGCCCGGCAGACAGGTCATAGAAAAATAGCCTGCGCCGGCGGAGTTGTCGCAAATTCACGAATACGCTCAGATCTTACGGCGGCCTGCGAGAAGGAGGGCATAGCGCTTTATCTGGCACCGCTGAATCTCTGCGGCGATAACGCAGCCATGATAGGCTCGCAGGGCTATTACGAGCTTAAGGCCGGCAACATAGCCGGCACGGATTTGAACGCCTGGGCGACAATGGATGTCGACAATATTTTATGATTTATTGCCGGCGCTATCCTGCAAAACATAATTTCGATTAAATTTTATATGTCGAATTGCTGCATTTTCTGTGATTATGTAAACAGTTTAATATTATTATTTTTTGTAATAAATTCATTTGCGCACTTTACATTTAATGGTATATTTGTTTATACCCCTTTAATCTCAAGGTGTAGGGCGATGTGGATAACTCTGTTGATAATGTGCATAACTATTTGTAGATGTTAAAAGCTTCATTTCTTATGTAGACTTAAATTTTATTGATTTATACGAATTTTACCTAAAAAATACAGAAATTTGAATAGAAGTGAGCCTTTTCACCTTTATTTGGAATCAATATAAATCATCAATAATTTAAATAAAGTTACATAATCCCTTATTTCCCCGGTTTTATTATTTTAGTTCAGCATCGCCTTGAGGAAAGTATTCCTTCAAAATACAAATTGTAATATATTTTTCTGTTGACTAAAAAAACAGGATATGCTATACTCGCATGTGTTGCCGAATTCTCAAAAACTTATTTTGCTGCTGTGGCTCAAAGGTAGAGCACGTCACTCGTAATGACGGGGTTGTGAGTTCGATTCTCACCAGCAGCTCCAGGACCCTCTAACTCAGGTTAGGGGGTCTTTGTTAATTAAATGTTGAAGCCCGGGTATCAACCGGGCGGGAAAATTTGAATTATTATGTGATTTATTATAAAAAACATGAATTATTTGAGTTTTTTTGCGATTCTTATTGACATATTTTCATTTAAAATGTAATATCTATTCAGAAATATCGATAATGGCAAATTCGTCGAAAGGCGGAGACGCAAAGCCATAGGGTCTAAGGTCGATTGACTATGACAGCCTGGTTGCCGAAATGTTTTGGTATTATTTAATACTAAGACTCTATTTGTGCAGCCAAATAGAGTCTTTTTTATTTACATTTAATTCAAATTCTACTGCAATCTTTCTCTGTGACATGAAAGCAAACTAGTTTTTTGAAAGGGGTGGGCAATATGGTGGCCGTAATCGGGCTCGGTCTGACCGGCGCTCTTTCGGGCGTTTTCATCCCTTACGCAGTGCAGAGTTTTTCCGTGTATAAATGTATAAAGCCGAGTGCTGCTTCCAAAGGGGTTTTCACACCGGGCCGGTTGAATATCATTATCTGTCTTGTAAGTGCGGCCGTTTGGACTCTTGCTGCCATACATATGGAGAGCATTTTTGGGGCGATGCTTGTATCTCTGCTTTTCGGCCTGTCAGTGCTGACAGCTCTGGTGGACCTTAAAATCAATGTTATTCCGAATGAACTTGTCCTCGCCTTATCAGTTGTGGGGATTATATTCCAGGCCTCGTATTATGGTTTAAATTCCTTGCTAATCTCTATTCTCTGTATGGTAATCGTAGCGGGTCTTTTTGCCATCGTCGCATGGGCGCTCGGTTTCAGCAAGGTGGGAGCAGGAGACGTTAAGCTCGCGGGGGTAATAGGTTTAGTTCTGGGTTACCCAAATATAATTTCGGCTCTGACTATTATGAGCATTTCTCTCTTGCTCTATAGCCAGATAGGGCTCCTTACACGGAAGCTGACACTTCGTAGTATGCTGCCCTTCGCCCCCTTTATGGTGATGGGTCTGATTGTCACTCTTGTGTTTATTATTTTATAGCATGCGCTGGCTACCATTTTGATGACCAGGCGGGAGAAAGGAGTCAATGATGAATAAGTTTTCAAACTGGCTAAAAAATGAAGAAAGCGGTCAAGGCATGGTGGAATACGGCCTCATCGTTGCCTTAATCGCCATAGTTATAGTGGCCGCGCTGGTTGTACTCGGCCCGGAAATTGCAAGTATATATATTAAGCGTTGAATTTTTCATTTTTCTATCGCGTTATAACTCAGCCTCTTCACTTTTGAATAACCTCCCTAGCATTCTTAATAGATAGGAGCTCTGGCTTTGGCACGAGCTTCTATCTATTTTTTGACCCACAACAGAAAAACATCTACTTCACAATCAGGATGTTGTTTGTTATAATGCTGTAATAACCTGTGGGGGGCCATTTCGCGCAACTGTTTTCTCAGGGCTGTGAGCAAGGCCATTTAAGGCCGCGGTGCTGGACTTACTGTATGGCCTATGCAAAACCTATGATATATGCAAACAAAAGGAGTGTGTTTGTTGAATTTCGATATAAAACAGCGACTTTTTCGGCATGTTCTTTATATCGGTATGGCTCTTTCTCTTTTTACAATTCTCATCAATTACCTCACCAAACTACCCCCGGAGATAAATATTAAATGGTTAATCCTGTTTGTCTTATCCTCCCTTCTTCTCCTCCTCAACAGGAGATTTCCCTCTAACAGGTATATACCCTTTATAGCCCTGCTAATCACAATTCTGCTCTACATGCCCTACGCCTTCATCAACTCTGGCGGCGGGAAGGGTGATTTTATCGCGTTTGCCTTTTTTGCTTTAATTATCATAAGCTACATAATGGACGGCATTTATCAAAAGATTCTATTTGCCGCCCTGATAGTCGTATTCATTGTTCTGCACATCCTTGATTATGTATATCCCGAACTGATACCCGTCTACGACCCCGTAAGCCGATTCTATGACCGCCTGATTCAGGTGCCTGTATTGATTTTTACAAGCTATATGATTATAAGAACTTTCACAGATGCCTACAACGAAACGAACAATAGGCTATATTATTACGCCAGTTACGATATGCTTACGGGACTTCTTAACAGGTGGGGTTTCTCAGAGCTGTTATCAAAGGGCTTAAAGTCATCATACCGGGACGGTTATCTGCTGCTTATCGACATTGATAATTTCAAGCTGATAAATGACCGCCGGGGCCACAAGACAGGTGATGAAGTTTTGCGGCGCTTCGGAGAAATATTAAATGGCTATTTTAACGATAATAAAAACCTGGTGTGCCGCTGGGGAGGGGACGAATTTGTCGTTCTGTTCTTTGACGGAGAGGAGAGGCTGGATAATTTGATAGGACGGGTAACAGGTGATTTTTTAGACTATATCAACAAAATAGAGCCGCTGGTGGACATAAGCATAGGCTCGGCCTTCCTTAAGGACTGCCTCACTGTCGAGGACGTGCTTGTAATGGCAGATCAGTTCATGTATAAACAGAAAAACGCAAAAAGACACTGAAAATTAAAAGGGGGCTGCCTCACCCGGGACTTAAAGTCCGGGCAGGGCAGCCCCTCCTGCATGAAAAATATTATTATGCCATAAACATTTTGATGTCGTCTTCTACCGTTCCAATTCCCGCTATACCAAAGGTATCAACCAGAACCTTGGCTACGTTCGGGGACAGGAAGGCCGGGAGCGTGGGCCCGAGATGGATGTTCTTCACCCCGAGGTAAAGGAGGGCCAGCAGAACTATGACGGCCTTCTGCTCATACCAGGCGATGTTGTAGGCAATGGGCAGCTTGTTCACATCGTCCAGACCGAATACCTCTTTGAGCTTAAGTGCAATTAACGCCAGCGAGTAGGAGTCGTTACACTGTCCGGCATCGAGTACTCTGGGGATTCCGCCAATGTCGCCGAGCGGCAGCTTATTATAGCGGTACTTGGCGCAGCCTGCTGTCAGTATAACCGTATCCCGGGGGAGCTTCTCGGCAAACTCGGTGTAGTAGTCTCTGGACTTCATGCGCCCGTCGCAGCCGGCCATGACGAAGAACTTCTTAATGGCGCCGGACTTTACAGCGTCAACAACCTTATCGGCCAGAGCAAAGACCTGATTGTGCGCAAAGCCGCCGACTATGCTTCCCTTTTCAATCTCAACAGGTGCCGGCAGGGTCTTGGCCAGCTCGATAATCTCTGAAAAGTCCTTCTTGCCGTTTTCATCGGCCGTAATGTGCTTGCATCCCGGGAAGCCCGAAGAGCCGGTGGTAAAGATTCTCTTCCTGATTTCCTCGCTTCTCGGAGGCACAATGCAGTTGGTTGTAAAGAGGATGGGTCCGTTAAAGGACTCAAACTCTGTGGTCTGCTTCCACCACGCGTTGCCGTAGTTGCCGGCGAAGTGGTCGTACTTCTTGAAGGCGGGGTAGTAGTGCGCGGGGAGCATTTCGCTGTGCGTATATACGTCAACTCCCGTGCCCTTTGTCTGCTCAAGCAGCTGCTCAAGGTCCGTAAGGTCGTGCCCCGAAATAAGTATTGCAGGGTTGTTTCTAACGCCGATGCTGACCTCGGTGATTTCGGGGTTGCCGAACCTCGAGGTGTTTGCCTCGTCCAGAAGTGCCATGACCTTTACGCCGTGTTCACCGGTTTTCAGGGTCAGGGCTACAAGGTCGTCAGCCGTGAGTGAATCGTCCAGCGTTGCCGCCAGGGACTCATATACAAAGGCGTTTACGGCTGCGTCTTCCTTGCCGAGGTTCTTCGCGTGCTCGGCGTAGGCTGCCATGCCCTTGACACCGTATGTAATCAGCTCTCTGAGGGATCTTACATCCTCGTTTTCCGTTGCCAGGATACCGACCTTAGCTGCCTTATCAAGCATTGATTCACGGGTGCTCACAGTAAATACTGCGGCGTCATGCAGGTCACTGAGCCCGGCTTTTTCTCTCAACTGATCTCTTGCAGAGAGCATCTTTTTTATCTGGGCCTCAATTGCATCGCCGTCGAAGTTTGCGTTGGTTATTGTCATAAAAAGGCTGCTGAGCATTTCGTAATTGAGCCCGCCGAGCTCATCGGCTTTGTAACCGGCCTTCACTACGATCTGCGATATGCCCTTAAGTGTGTAGATGAGCAGGTCCTGCAGCTTTGCAACCTCCTCTGATTTTCCGCATACGCCGCGGATATCACAGCCTGTTCCCTTGGCTGCTTCCTGACACTGATAGCAAAACATACTCATTTATGATTTCCTCCTCTAATTAATCTATTGGTTCAAAGTCTTCTTTGCCCGCGGAACAAACCGGGCAAACCCAGCCGTCCGGCAGGTCCTCGAATGCTGTTGCGGGCTGTATGCCGTTGTCGGGGTCTCCCTCAGCCGGGTCATAGATGTAACCGCAGATAATGCACTTGTACTTCTTCATTTTTTTGCCTCCGATTAATTATTTTTCAGCTCTTTGGAGCCGGAGCCTTGACTACAATCAGCTCCAGGGTTGCGGAGCCAAGGTTTTTTACGTTCATCTTTGTGTTGACGGGAATCTTCAGCAGGGTGCCTGCTCCATACTCATGAATGTCCTGCTCGTTCAGACCAATTGAGAGCGTCCCCCTAATCACGGTCATATATACGTTTGAATTCGAATAATGCTCAGGGAGGCCCTCTCCCTCATTGAATACCATGTGCAGGTAATGAATGTTCTCATCAAATAAAACCCTTTCAACCGCCTTCTCATCGCCGGTAGAGAAGTTAAATACTTGTTCTATCAAGAAGAAAGCCCCCTTACTATTTAATGCCTGAGCATCATTTAAGCCTATTTTACCACATGTCCGTCAATAGTTATGTTATATTTACAACAAATAACTAATTTTTTTAAAAAATTGCGCGGGAGATATCTCCCGCGCATCGCTTTGTTATGTTCTTTTGTCGGGTCTGGCCCCACAGATCCCCGCGCTCGGGCAATTGCTGCAGCAACTGCCACAGGAGCTTTTGTGGTTTAGCTTATCCCGTATCAGTTTGACCAGCACCGCGGCTACTACCGCAAAAACTATTGCGCCGACAATTATAGTCGAGAGATTTGCCATGATAAAGCTAAGCATTTGCTCCCACCTCCAAATTGACTTTAATTTCTGTTGATTCATCATACGGATTTTTCCTCAGCAGCAGCCAAAGCAGAGCCGCTGCGACTATACACGCCGCGGCTGTTGCGACCGTGAAGGCGCCGCCCGAGAAAAGAAGGCCAAGCTGATAAACGATGAGCGAAACAGAGTAGGCGAACACAGTGAGGTAGCCTATGGCGTACCAGGTCCATTTCCTGCTGTTCATCTCGCGGCTTATTGCGCCTATGGCGGCAAAGCAGGGGGCACAGAGAAGGTTGAATATCAAAAATGTAAAGGCTGAGAGCGAGGTGAAGTGTGCGGCAATGGGACTTAGTCCCTCAAACAGCCCCTCCTCGACCATATGCAGCGCGTCACCCGAGACACCATAGAGAACCCCGAACACTCCGACGACCTCTTCCTTTGCAAGCAGGCCCATGACCGTTGCAACGGCAGACTGCCAGTTGCCAAAGCCGAGCGGAGCAAAGAGCGGAGCTATAAAGCTACCCGCGGCCGCAAGCACGGAGCTGTCCATTTCCTCCACCATTGTGAATACACCATCGACAAAGCCGAAGCTTGAGGTAAACCAGATGAACACACTCGCGGCGAGAATTACGGTACCCGCCCTTTTGATGAAGGACCAGCCGCGCTCCCATGTGCTTCTGAAGACGTTTCCCGCGGAAGGGACATGATATGGCGGCAGCTCCATGACAAAGGGTGTGGGCTTGCCTGAGAAGTACTTTGTCTTCTTGAGTATTATTCCGGATACTATGACAGCGGCCACGCCGATAAAGTAGGCGCTGGGTGCCACCCACCAGGCGCCGCCGAACAAAGCGCCCGCAATCAGGGCAACTATCGGCATCTTGGCGCCGCAGGGTATGAAGGAGGTTGTCATTATAGTCATGCGGCGGTCGCGCTCGTTTTCAATCGTGCGGCTGGCCATAATTCCGGGCACGGAGCAGCCGGAGCCGATGAGCATGGGAATAAAGCTCTTGCCGGATAAGCCGAACTTGCGGAATATTCTGTCCATAATAAAGGCAACACGGGCCATATAGCCGACGTCCTCAAGTATGGACAGCATGAGGAACAGTATCAGCATCTGCGGTACAAAGCCGAGTACGGCACCTACGCCGCTTATGATTCCGTCCACCACAAGACCGGTAAGCCACGGAGCAACCCCTATCGCGCCCATCCACTCACCGAGCGGGGCTATTATCCAATCGCCGAACAGAGTGTCATTGGTAAAGTCCGTGACTATGGACCCGACGGTAGTTACCGATATATAATACACAACGAACATCACTGCTACGAATATGGGCAAAGCCATTATCCGGTTTGTAACCACGCGGTCAATCTTATCCGAGGTGGAGTGCTTTTTCCTTTTGCTCTTTTTCACACAGGATGAAACCACCTTTGCTATGTAGGCATAGCGCTGATTTATTATGATGCTCTCGGAGTCGTCATCCATCTCAGCTTCACAGGCTTTGATGTGCTCATCAAGGTGGTCAAGCAGAGCTTGCTCAAGGCTTAGCTCCTCTGCGGCCTTTTCGTCGCGCTCAAAGAGCTTTATCGCGTACCAGCGCAGGTTGCACTTGGGCACCATGTCCTCAATGGATTCCTCAATATGGGCAATTGCGTGCTCAACACTTCCGTTGAATACCGAGGGCAGGCGGCAGCTACTCTCCGCGCGCGCAGCTTCAATCGCCCTTTCCGCGGCCTCGGCCGCCCCTATACCCTTTAGCGCCGAGGTCTCGACGACCTGGCATCCAAGTGAACGGCTGAGCTTCTCAATGTCAATGGCGTCACCGTTCCTCCGGACCACGTCTATCATATTGATAGCGACTACCGTGGGTATGCCAAGCTCGATAAGCTGTGTCGTCAGATAGAGATTGCGCTCGATATTGGTGCCGTCAACTATGTTAATTATAGCATCGGGCTTTTCACCTACGAGGTAAGAGCGCGCGACTACCTCCTCCAGCGTATACGGGGAAAGGGAATATATGCCCGGCAGGTCCTGTATTATAACGTCCCTATGCCCCTTAAGCCTTCCCTCTTTTTTCTCTACCGTAACTCCCGGCCAGTTGCCAACATACTGCGCTGAGCCGGTCAGTTCGTTAAACATTGTCGTCTTGCCGCTGTTGGGATTTCCGGCAAGAGCTATTTTTATACTCATCTCTCTTCCTCCCTGCCGTGTTAGTTAGTCCTGACTAACTGCGAAGTAAAAAATTTGTAATCATTCAATTTCTATCATTTCTGCATCCGCCTTGCGGATAGACAGCTCGTAGCCTCTGACTGTGATTTCAATCGGGTCTCCCAGGGGTGCCACCTTGCGCACATAAACCTCTGCGCCCTTTGTGACGCCCATGTCCATGATGCGCCGCCTTACCGGGCCCTCCCCATGCAGCTTCAATACTTTAACGGTATCGCCTATCTTTACCTCTCTCAGAGTTTTCATACCCTTCCCCTCCTAAACCATAATTCTGCCGGCCATGCCGTCATCAAGGGCAATGCGGCTGCCTTTTACCGAAACTATTATATTACCGCAGATTTCGGAGACGACAGTCACCTCTTCGCCCACCACAAGGCCAAGCTCGGCCAGACGCTGTCTGACCTCATCCTTGCCGCTGATTTTTCGTATATAATTTATTTCTCCTAATTTCGCCAACTTTAAGGGCATCATAATACTCCTCCCTGCTTCTACCGGGTTAGTCAGCGCTAACTCAATGTGCAAAGATTAGTTAGCCTCGGCTAACTAATCACAGTTTAGCACCCCGTATCAGCTCTTGTCAATACCTTTTATAAAAAAATTTTGCGGGCGCCCCATACTTGGGACGCCCACCCTATTTAAAATTTAACGGTGAGCCGGAAGCTCTGCCTAGGACTTTTTGGGAATGATTCTGTTCTCAATAAGCTCCTCAACAGCGGCAACCATGTTCTCCTGACTCCACTTTTTTGCGTCGGCGGGGTCTGCGCGGAGAACACAGACCGGGAAGCCGGCGTCCTCGAGGGACTTGATGATATTATAACTGAAGTCGCCGTTGTTCATGCAGTTTTCCGGTACAAGGAACACAACTCCGTCTATCTGGTTGTTCTTTGCCTCCTTGACAAACCACTGACTGTTAAAGGGAGGAACGTGCAGTATATCTTCAAGGAAGGAGAAGCGGGAAGCCAGCGAGCGTATCGGGTTTTCCTCCACATTATTGCGTATGTAGCCGTCGGCTGCGATGCCGAGATACATAGTCCAGACAAAGGCCGCGCCGTACTTCTCCTCAAAGTGCTGATAGAAGGCGAGGTTGAACCAAAGCCCACGCCCTATCCACAGTAGGCGAATCTTCTCATTGGGAACGGCGGCAACACCCTTGTCAACGAGCTCCTTCACCTCTTCATAGAGCGATTTTGCCATCTCAACGCCCCATTTTGTACCTCTGTGCCACTGGGCCTGCATTACGGCGTTGACGGTATCGGTGACCGTCACAGGGGCCGGGACGGTTTTGGCGATGAGGTCTCTTGTCTTGCGGTAATAGCCCTCCTGCTCGTTTACGTTGTTAAGGGTTTCTATAAGACGGTTAAGGTCCAGTCTGCGGCCCGTCTTCTGCTCAAGGAAGGAGATGAGGAGTCTCAGCTCGTTCTCGTAGAAGTCGATGCGCTTTTTGCCCACCAGCTCTTCCCAGTTGTCGCAGGAGAGCTCCCACCAGTTGTCCTTGATGACGTCCTGATGATAATGCTGTATGCGGAAGGCCTCCGCGCCGAAGGCCTCGGTCATTAGCTCCTCAATTTTTACTCCACTGGAGCAGCTTTCAGCGCATATGAGCAGAGTGGGACTCGGAAGTCCGCCCCAGGGGCCCTCCTCAGGCTTCGGGTCAAGGGAGCAGGCATAGGCGGCGGCGCAATAGGAGCAAATGTCGTTTCTGTAGCCCGCCTGCTCCAAAAGGTCATAGAATCTGGGGCCCATCTGCTTAGCCGCGCATATGGCCGTCCACCACTGATTGACCACAAAGGGGATATCCATGGCCTGCAACAGCTCCATCGGGGTATTTGCACCGACAAAGCCGAAGGGCTCACCGGCCTCGATGCGCTCGCGCAGACCCATAAACCATTTTTTCTGGTAAGCTCCTGTGAGCTTGGGTGTGTTAAGTCTTTTCACCGACCGTGTTTCATACTTTTTCTCTTCAGCCATTACTTCTGCGCTCCTTTCACGGTCCTTGCAAATGTTGCAAATCTCCTGGAAAGCTCCTCTTTATCCTTAAGTGGGTAATACTGACCCTCAATCATCAGGGCCGGTACCCCCATTTTCTTGAGTGCATCCCTCTGCTTGGGGAAGTCCCATATGTATGACTCGTCGTTATGGTTCATAAATATGACCATGCCCTCAGCGCCCACCTCTTTGATACGCTCGGGCACACAGATGGCACGCTCTTTAATCAAGGCGCGCTCACTGCTGGGGAAGCGGAGGTGATAGCGGCTTGCGATTGCGCGTGCGGGCGGCAGCTCAGGGTCTGCGTCACAGTCGGCGTAGCGGTCACCAAACAGCTTGTCCTCACTAATCACGTTCAGGCCCGCCGCCTCCATAAGCTCATAGACCTCGGTGGTCTCCTGCATGCTGCCGGTATAGAAAACTCCGACGCCCTCGGCCTTAGGCCAGCTCTCAGCCTCTTTTGTAAGCTGCTTTAAAAGCTCTGTCGCCCTTTCTTTCTCAAGATAAAACGAGCCTGCGATAGCCGTAAGCGCCTCGCTGCCGGTTACGCGGCTGTCCTTGCCGTAACGCAGTGCAGAGAAGGCCCTGAGCGCCTTTTTATACTCGTTGCATACCTTGATTGCCTTGGTAAGCTCCTCGTTGGTTATTTTCCTGCCGCACCAGCCCTCCACCTTGGCTATAAAGTCTTTGGTTACGCTCCAGTTGCGCTCCTGGGAGCGGTAATCCTTAGTGAGAAGTGCGTAATCGACATAGGCAATTTCCGGAAGCCTGCGCTCCGGCTCCATCCTTTTTAACTCAAGCAGATAATAGTACAGCTTCTGTATTATGTCGGATGAGTTGGAGAGCACAAGATAGTCCATCATACCCGCGTACTCGTCGTTCATTATTGCTTCGAAAAGTCCACGCCACTGGGCACCGAAGGAAATCTCGAGGTATTTATCGGCGTTGGGTCTGGGGCCGTAGTAACCGCAGAGCCTGACAGGGAGCATGCCCGCCGCCATAATTACTTCCTCAGGAACATCGTCACCCATCATCCATACAGTTTTCCGGCCGCTCTCCATCAGCTTTGAGACGGCCTTACGTTTATTGTCAAAGGCCCACTTCAGCTCGCTGTAAGCGGAGCTGTTTGCAGTGCAGTTTCTGCCACTCAAAGACATCTTCCTCCTTTGTTATTTTTTCCCAAGTTGTATAATGTTCATATCTTTTCATATTTTATCATACGAATTTCTACAATTCAAACAATCATTAGGTAGTAGCCCCACAACTAAAGGGTTGTAGTTGTTGCAGACAAAGACAGTTCTGCTTATTTCATATCCATTTCCCGGAACACATCCAAGGTTATATTTATAAACTCATTAAAATGCGGTGGGTGCACTTTGCTCGCGTCGTATGACAGAGCCTCCTCTATGGTGAATCTTTCACCTTGCAGATTGTGAGGGAAGAAATGAATATTCTCGTAAAAGGAGGGCGCATATGCCTTCAGTATATATTTTACATATATCTCTGAAATAAAGAGAATCGCCTTACCTTCCCGGCACATCTGGAGCAGGACATCATGGTTTTCCGGGTCCACATATATTCTCGGCCTCTCCCTCAGCTCCGGTATCCTCTCGCAGACCCAGGACTCACGCTTTGCAATGCCGGTATGGGCAACTGGTATGGTCGCGGGTAACTCGCTAATCTCCACGCCTGCCTTCGCTTTTCTTATAAACTCCTTCGCACCGTCGCCCAGATGCTCTCTTAGCAGGAAATCGGATATGGCCACACAGCCGCCCATTCTCATGAGCGGGTGTACCTTCAGCCCGGGCGAAGGCAAGGGCTCCCTGCCTATGGCCATATCCACATCGTTCCCCGCGAACATCGGGCGGTCACGGAAGTTGTTTTCGTCTACGAAGGTGATGCGTATATGGGGATGCTTTGAGGTGAACCTGTTTATTATGTCAGGAAGGTACAGGCGGGAGCGGGCCAGTCCGCAGGCAATACGGAGGGCGCCCGTTTTTTGCACAGGCTGTGTCCCGTAGGAAATGAAAAGCCGCCTTTCGGCGTCGAGCATCAGCTTTGCCTCGCGATGCAGCTCCCTCCCCTCGGGGGTCAGCACGAGGAAGGGGGTGCGGTCAAAAAGGCGGACACCGAAATGGTTCTCCAGCCTCTTGATATGCCCGGAGAGTGCCTGCTGGGTTGTGAGCAGTCTCTCGGCCGTTATGCCCAGGTTCATGTCCTTGACGATTTCATTAAAATAATACAGATTGTTAAATGTCATAGGTTCACCCACCATTTAGGAGTTATGGCTCAGTTGACGTCAGCTATGGTAAATTTTCTCTCAAGATGCTATAATATCTGCAGAATAATACTTTGCCAGGCTGCCGCCACAGCCTTGGCAGTTTAGAATGAGCCAAGCCGTAGCGGAATTGGGCTGCGATTAAAATTGGGGCGCATTTCGCCTTGTCCTTAGGCCGCGCAATGAAAGGTGGAGCTAGGATGATCTTCTATTTCTCAGGCACCGGGAACTCCCGGTGGGTGGCGCAGGAGCTTGCAGATCTCACCGGCGATACCGCTGTGAGCATAGCCGATATTGTGAAGTCCGGCAGTTGTCCTGAAATCGCTCAGGGACAGCCGATTGGTATTGTCTTTCCCGTATACGCATGGCTGCCGCCCGAAATTGTCTCGGACTTCGCAGCCAATCTGCCTGCGGACACGGGGTCATACCGCTGGGCTGTATGTACCTGCGGCGACGAGGCCGGCAGGGCAATGGACAGCCTCACAGAGAAGCTCCGTCTGTCCTCCGCCTGGTCGCTTCAGATGCCGAACAACTATATACTTTCATTTAATACCGACCCTGCAGAGACGGTGCGCGCAAAGGTGAAAGGCGCTAAGCAAAGGCTGCCCCGGATAGCTCAGGACATCCTCGATAAAAAAGAGGTGTGGGATGTTCACGCCGGGAGCTTTGCCGGACTTAAGTCCTCCCTCATCGGGCCTGCCTTCAACAGATTCGCGCGGAGCGACAGGTCATTTCATGCGGAGGCTTCCTGCACCGGCTGCGGCCTCTGTCAGGAGGTATGCCCGGCAGATAATATCGAGCTTAGAAATGGCAAGCCCGTCTGGCTGGGTGGCTGCCTTAAGTGCCTTGCCTGTATACACCGCTGTCCCGAGCGCGCAATTGAGTACGGTAAGGCGACCAGGGGCAAGGGCAGGTACTATTTCAGCGATAAGCTACTCGACTAATTTGCACCCTCATAAACTCTGACACGCAGTGGTATGCCCATTTTTTCGGCAAGAAGGCGGCAGGCCTCTATCTCCTCCTCAGATATTACATCCACGACCGTAAAAATCACCTCGGGAACACAGTCCTTGCAGTCCTGCGCGAATTTGAGCATCGCCTCAAAAGCTAGCTCCCCGAAGGCCGGCCTTGTCACTCTGTTGTATTCCTCCTTGTTGGAGGCGTTCAGGCTCACGGAAACGGTATCGACAAGTCCCTTCAGCAGATGTGCTGTCGGTCTGCCGTTTATCAGGTCGGACAGACCGTTTGTGTTTATGCGAATTTTCAAATCCGTCTTGCTGCGGATATACCGGCAGGTTTCAAGCACTGCGTCCAGGCGCTCTAGCGGCTCACCGTAGCCGCAGAAAACAATCTCCGAGCAGCCCGTCTTATCTGTCTTTTCAAAATCGCTAATAATCTCCTCTACGGTGGGCTCCCGCTCAAGCCATAGCGACTGCGCGTCGCCGACCGAGTCGCCGTTTTGACGTATGCAGAAAACGCAGCCGCAGGGGCAGCGGTTTGTGATGTTTACATAAAGCCCATTGCCGAATTTATAAAAAATAGTCATGTGTTTACCTCCGCATCATCGGCTTATTTGTCTATACAGTATAATGAAAAAATAAATGCAGCCATACAGCGCATGGCACTTTAATATTCATATAGCGCACCCCCCGGAGAGGGCTGTGCACATCGTAGTATGTATTATAACCCTAGTAGGGCCTCATTGCAAGAAAATGAACCTGATTCAACTTCCGGCGCCCCGGCATCACATGCGTTTTCGGCCCGGATTTCTACGGAAAGCTGAACCCTTTTATCCACATTTTGCTTGGCTGATAATTTCTCCTGTGGTATAATACTTTAAGGGATATTATACCATGAATTTGAAAAATTAATGGTATAATGTCATCGCCGCCGGTTACCCCGCAAGAGGCCAGGCGGTCGCGAGATATATGACCGTCAGCCTCCCACCGTAGGCGGAACCGGCTGACAGGTCAGTTATAATAGTTGCTTGCACACCATACATGCGCATGCGCCCTCCCGGGCAAGCTTTATTACGCGCACCTTCGAGGGTGTGGTTATAACCAAAGCGGCGTCAGGCACTTTGACAATTACCGGCTGTGTATTTTACTTAATAACAAGCTGTCGCTCAGCCTTTAGAAAGGAAAACTGCTTATGAGAAAAACAAAAATAGTCTGCACAATAGGGCCGGCCAGCCAAAGCGAGCAGATGCTCGAGAAGCTCTGCCTTGCAGGGATGAACGTAGCCAGACTCAACTTCTCACACGGAACATATGAGGAGCACAAGGCAAAAATGGACGCCATCAAACGCGTCCGGGAAAGGCTTGCCCTTCCAATCGCGATACTGCTTGATACCAAGGGCCCGGAGTACCGAATAAAGACCTTTAAAAACGGAAAAATAACTCTAAACGACGGGGATAAATTTATTTTCACCTCGGAGGATGTCGAGGGCGATGAAAGCCGCGTATCGGTAAGCTATAAGAATCTCCCAAACGAGCTTAACGAGGGCGACGAAATACTACTCAACAACGGGCTGATGGCCTTTCGCGTGGAAAAAATCCATGGCAGCGAAATCGAGTGTACGGTAACGGTGGGCGGCGAGCTTTCCGATAAAAAGAGCATGAGCTTCCCCGGAAAGGTCCTTAAGCAGCCCTATTTGAGTGAGCAGGACAAAGAGGATCTGCTCTTCGGCATAGAAAACAGCGTGGACTTCATAGCCTGCTCCTTTGTTTCGACCAAGCAGGATTTGCTGGATGTGAAGAGCTTCATGCACGAAAATGGCGGCGATGAAATAGACCTCATTGCGAAAATAGAGAACAGCTCCGGAGTTGAGAATATCCGCGAGATACTCTCCGTATGCGACGGCATAATGATAGGCCGGGGAGATATGGGGGTCGAGATACCCTTCGAGGAGCTGCCGGCTATACAGAAAAAGCTCATAACGGAGTGCCGCCTTCTCGGAAAAAGTGTCATAACGGCGACCGAAATGCTTGAATCCATGATAACTAACACCCGTCCGACACGGGCCGAAATATCAGACGTGGCCAATGCAGTTTACGACGGCACAAGCGCAATAATGCTCTCAGGTGAAACAGCCGTTGGAAAGTACCCGGCCCTCACCGTATCCACAATGTCCAGGATAGCCGAATACACAGAGAGCGTCATAAAGTACGGAAAGCGATTTATAAACACCGAATTCCAAATTAAGGACACTACGGACGCGATTTCACACGCAACCTGCGCCATGGCTATGGACCTGGACGCGAAGGCGATAGTCGTCTGCACTGTGTCGGGCATGACCTCCAGAATGGTTTCCAGATTCCGTCCCCCCACTAACATTATAGCGGTCACAACAAGCGAGAGGACCTGGAGGAAGCTCTCCCTTTCCTGGGGCGTTATGCCCGCTATGATTGAAGAATTCGTATCCACAGAGGTGATGTTCTACCACGCTGTAAAAATCGCGAAAGAAAGGCTCAAACTCTCTCCCTCAGATAAAATAGTTATTACCGGCGGCACCCGCAACGGAGTTATCGGCAGCACAAACCTTGTCAAAGTCGAAACTATATGATTTTTCAAGAATTTTGTGACCCCGTCACAGAAACTGCCATTTAAACCGGATATAATCAACATAAACAGAGAAAAAGGAGAATAAGGATATGAAAGCTATTACAATTACAAAGGATAACTTTGAAAACGAGGTCATAAAATCGGACAAGCCCGTGCTTCTGGACTTCTGGGCGGAGTGGTGCGGCCCCTGCCGCATGGTATCCCCCGTCATCGACGAAATTGCAGGCGAAGTGCAGACCGCCAAAGTAGGAAAGATAAATGTGGACGAGCAGCCGGAGCTCGCCTCCGCCTTCAAAGTAATGAGCATTCCTACCCTTGTGGTAATGAAGGATGGCAAGGTAATCTCCACCACTGTTGGCGCAAAACCCAAGGCCGACATACTGAAAATGCTGGAAGTATAATAATTTTAGAAGGGCGCACCGCACGGTGCGCCCTTCACGCTGTCTAAAAATCCTTTATATCATAAAACGCAGTTTATAATAATTTGCCATATGGCGTCTTCGACGCCATGGCTTTTAATACTAGCATGTCGCCCGGAGACGGGCGACATGCGCAAGATATAATAATTGCTCCGCAATTATTATATCATATAAAGCCTCTGAGCTTCCCCTTATCAAGAATCCTTATCCCGCCTCTGGAAAGCTCTACAATTCCCTCTGAGGCAAAGTATTTCAGCATTCTCGATACGACCTCTCTGGCGCTGCCTATGTATCTCGCTATCTGTTCATGAGTAAGGCGGACAGTATTCCCCTGCGTTTTTGACAGCTCATCCCAGAGAAAAACCGCCAGACGTTTGTCCATACTCATAAAGAGTATCTGCTGCATGGCCCACATCACGTCCGAAAATCTCTCCACCGTTGTCTTGTAGGCAGAGCACTCGACATAGATGTTGCGCTCCGTAAGCTGTGAAAAAAACGAGGCGTTTATGAGAAGGGCGTCGGTGTCCTCTTCGGCATCTACATGCACGTCAAAGGTGATGGCCTCCATAACGCAGGAGGCAGAGAGTATGCACAAATCGCCCTCCCTGAGCCGGAACAGCGTTACCTCCCTGCCCTCCTCCGAGAGCAGATAGGTGCGAAGCATTCCCTTTCTTATCAGTAGTATGCCGATGCATTCGCTTTCGGCACCGTGTACGCATACGCCCTTTTTGTAGCTTACGGGTGCAGTGTTTCGTATGAGGGCCGCCCTGTCGTCTTCCGACATATGCGCCCAGGCAGGAAAATGCCGTTCAAAGAGCTGTCTGAGCACGGCTTCTTCCATATCATTTTCCTCCGCGTAAATATTTGACAGCCGACATTCCGGCCTTAGCGCCGTCGTAAACGGCTTTAGCTACCTGAAGCATTCCCCCCGTGCAGTCGCCTGCGGCAAACAGACCGGGTATATTCGTTTCCATGTCCTCGTTTACCGAGATTTTGTTGCCCTCGGTAAAGACTCCGAGCTTCCTTGCCAGGTCAGCACTGCCAGCGGTCCCGTAGGCAACAAACAGACCGTCAGTCGCAATTTCCGACCCGTCCTTGAATGATACGCTCTCAAGCCTCTCGCCGCCCTTCAGTTCTGAAAGGGGAGTCTTGACTACCTCGCTACCCTCCGGGGGCTCGCCGGCGAGCTCGTCTCCGTTTGTGAGAATCGTCACTTTGCCGACTATGGGCATAAGCTCCCTCGCCTCGTTTATCGCGTACTCGCCGCTTCCGAGGACGCAGACCGTCTTTCCCCTGTAAAAGAAGGCATCACAAAGCGCGCAGTAGCTCACACCGCGCCCTTCAAATTCCTCTATGCCCTTAATGCCGGGCGCCTTTCTAGGCGAGCCGGTGGCGATTACAACACTCTCCGCCCTGTATTCGCCGCCCTGGGTTTTAACGGAAAAGCCGCCGTCGTAACCCATGCCGACGACCTCCTCCGAAATTATCTCCGCTCCCAGCCTCCGGGCCTGCTCTATGCCTGTCTCGGAGAGCTCGGCACCTGAAATCGGCGCGGATAGCCCGTAGTAATTCTCTATCTTTTCAGCCTTACCGAGAGCGCCGGTTCCGCTTCCGATTATTACGGTCTCAATTCCGGCGCGGACCGTGTAGATGGCGCAGGATACCCCGGCCGGACCCTTGCCTATTACTATTACCTTCGACATAGAGTAACCTCACTTCAAATTAGTAGTTTTTATATTACTATATTATAATCTGCTTTGTAGCTAATTATAGGTAATAGCTGCCTTTAAGTCAACAATGCAGTGCGTTTATTGCAAAAAACATGCGGCTGGATTTCTCCGGCCGCATATCTGCGTTTTTTTATTTTGTGAAGAACAGCAGGCCCAGACAGCCCGGACCGCAATGGC
>JAAYOL010000048.1 GCA_012520395.1 Clostridiales bacterium | reverse complement strand
GCCGGCTCATATACCTTTCGATATCTCGGCGCTGTCCGCCGAATTCCTTACTCTGAAATCTTCTGTTTTTCCAGTGATGGCCACTATACCCAAATATTAACCGAAGAAGGGAATTTTAGGCAGCAAGAGCCCTTGCGTAAAATCTTCTCATATCTGCCTGAACAATTCCATTTCTGCCACCGCACCGCAATTGTAAATATAGACCATATTACAATGCTCAATGGGCGGGAATTAGTACTTTCGAATCGTATGACTTTGCCTGTCAGCCTGACCTATTTGCAGGATATCCGCGATGCGCTCCTTTCCTGCGTCAATAGTATGAGGTAGCCGTATGATTTCTGAAATATCCCATAAGATTTCGAAATTTCTAATTCTAAACGGTGCGGAAGAAAATGACGAAGCTGTACTTTCTTACGGTGCTGAGTGTTTCATTAATCTTCTAATTTCCGATGGCATTCTGTTGATAATAGGATTACTTACGAATCATTTAATTGAGTTGTTAGTGTGGTCAGTCAGTTACTCATTACTCAGAATTAACCTTGGTGGGCTTCACGCGCCGACTCATTTCTGGTGCATCGTTATAGGCACCGCCATCGGAGCTTCAAGTATGCTAATCAGCGGCCTTTGGTTGTTGAATACGTATGTGACAATTATATGCGTTGCGGCGGCGGTTCTAATTGCGATAGTTATCGCGCCCGTTTCACACAGACATAAACAGCATATACAAAGGCGGCGAAAGAAAATAAAACTGAAGGTAACGGTAATTTTGCTATGTGAATGCATTGCAATTATTCTTATCTATCAGTTCAGCCCGACAATTGCATCCTATGTCGTATCGGGCTTGGTTATGGCAACTTTCTTGGCCGTGTTGGGCGCGTTGTTTAATCCACGCTGAATTTCTCTGTCTTACATATTTAGGCGCAACAAATTCCCATCAAGCGATGGGGGATGGGGAATTACAATTATGGACTGTCAAAAAGCATCTTCTTCAGAAAACAAGAAAAGGTTTAGCGGTATGACCTTAATAATTTTGGGGATTGCAGTACTGTTGCTTGGATTGTTCGCCCATGCATATTTATTGTGTTTGTTTTTAACGCTTCTAATTACGCCATTTTATTTGATAGCGTTAATAGTTTTCCTCTTTCGGAAAAAACATAATTCACTTATTAAAATCCTTTTGGTTTTGCAATCTCTCATAGTACTCTTTTTCGCATTCTATAAGCCTCCTATACCATATGCTGACTACGCAAAATTCTATTTATTAAAATCCAACTATGAAGAAGCGGCGAAAGCGGTTGTAAGCGACCTACAGCAAGCAGAAAATGCCTTACTAGAAAAATATCCGGCTGATAAATACAAGCGGATAGTTAGATATGGATATGACCTTGAATACATTAAAATTGGAGACGATATTGCTGTATTTTTTCCGCAGATAAGTAACTTCTTCGTATATGCTGGATTTCTGTATTATCCGAAAGAAGCAACATTTATAAATACGGAGGAGAAAACTATAACCCTAGATGAAACCCACTGTTTAATATACGACTATCTGACACCAATTAATGAGCAATGGTACTATATATATGTTTATTAGATTTCAAGGCCCTTGTCCCAAAGATATTTAAGTAGGGTGCAGTAACTGTGCTACAGCTATAAAGCTACTATACGCCGCCACGGGCGGCGTATAGTAGCTTTATGACCTTTTTTTGTCGTCTCCCGGTTGATGCCTGTCCGCACTTTGCTTTTTCGTGTTCCTGCCCTCACCGTCAAGGGCGCTTTCAGCCATTGTCGGGCCGCCGCGAGACTTTTTCTTGCGGATGCCTTTCGGGTCGAGCTGGCTGTCTTTGGGCATAATAATCACCTCTTTCCTAGTATAAACCTTACTGCCCTTGTTTATCAAAAATGTGCGGCAGGATGGCCGGCGCGTAAAAACCAGACCTTTTTGGTAGAAAAAATTGAAAAATAGTGTATAATAGATAGTAGGCAAGTATGACTAAATCATCCGGGGGAGAATATGTTTCAGGGCTTTTCCGAGCAGACGATAGACTTTTTGTGGAGCATCCGCTTTAATAACGAGAAGAGCTGGTTTGAGGCTCATAAGGACGAATATAAAAGGGTTTTGGCAGAGCCAATGAAATCCCTGGCATCGGAGGTTTTCGAAGCCTTCAATGAAAAGCATCCTGGGCTAGGACTTGACTTTAGTGTGTCGCGTATATATCGGGACGCCCGAAGGCTTCATGGAAGGGGCCCCTACAAGGACCATTTATGGTTTTCGCTCCACAAGGGGCGCGATCGGCTTGAAAAGCCCACCTTCTGGTTCGAGCTCGCGCCCGAGAACTGGTCCTACGGCCTCGGCTATTACAGTGCAAGGACCCAGACCATGGCAAAACACCGCGCGCGCATCGACAGAGACCCCGGTCCGATGGAAAAGCTGGCACATGCGCTCAACCGGCAGACCGAGTTTGTTCTGGAGGGTGAGAGTTATAAGCGCCCAAAGGGCAACCCGGGCAGCCTGCTCAAGGACTGGTACAATATGAAGAACTTCTCCCTCATCCACGAGGAAGAGGTGAGTGCGGCACTTTTCTCTCCGGATTTGACGCGGCGAATTGTGGAGGGATTTTCCTTTCTTGTGCCTTATTACAGCTATTTCATTACGCTTGACAGCGACCCGGACATTTTGTAGGGCAGCGTCCCTGTGCAGAACGCCTATTAAAACCCCGAAAAATGATGAAAATTGCTAATTCAAAAAAGGGCAAAAAAATACCAGGGATTTTCACCCTGGGATACTTCCGAGTCTTTATCTGTCGCTAAAAACAGTCCCTTCATTCTCGAAAATAAAATCGTCAATGTCTTCGCAGTGTAATAATATTATCATATAAAATCTCCTTTATTGTTATACATGCATCATATTCCGGTTTATCAGCAATTGCAACAAAGAATATGTAAACTAATTGTTAAATTTGCTGCAAAAGCCCGCCGGATTTACGGCGGGAAGCCTTTGCTCTGCCTTGTTCTGGCGGACCAATTTTTCTTTATGGAGTATTGTTTTTCTAATCCGGAAAGTATATATTAAACACAATAACTCATAACTGTTTTAAGGAGCGCGATATGATAACCATATTCAACCGCAGGGAAGTGGCTATTACATATTCTATGGATGAGCAGGCGCGTATAAGGGAGCTTCTGTCCGCCAATGGGATAGATTACAGGTATAAGGTTATGGACCGCACCAGTCCCTCCGTCTTGACGAGTAACCGCGCCAGAACAGGAACTTTCGGTTATAATATGAATTACACAAACGAGTACATCTTTTACGTTCACAAGAAGGACTATCAGGCGGCCAAAGCCCTGATTGACCGCAGGCGCTGAAGTATACTCTCCCCAATGCCAGGGGCGCTTGCCGCCCGGCGTGCTCAAGCGACGCCTTTTTATGTGGATAACATTGGATATTCTATTAATGATAAAACAGAAAAATAGAGTGAAAATAGTCTAAATTGAAATGCGGGGGCATTTGTATGACAAAAGTAAAGAAAATAGCAGTTCTCACCTCGGGCGGCGACGCACCGGGGATGAATGCAGCCATTCGCGCTGTTGTGAGGACAGCTCACTATTTCGGCATTGAGGTCGCGGGGATTCGCTTCGGATACAAGGGGCTTATGGAGGGCGATTTGCTTCCCCTCGGAATGCGTAGCGTGTCCGGCATCATACAGCGCGGCGGCACAATGCTCCATACAGCGAGAAGCTCGGAGTTTGCAACGCCTGAGGGCATTGAGAAGGCGGCCGAGGTAGCGAGGGAAAACGGAATTGAAGGCCTTGTAGTCATAGGCGGCGACGGCTCATTTCGGGGAGCCATGGCGCTCAGCGAAAAAGGACTGCCGACCATCGGGGTGCCCGGAACAATAGATAACGATATTGTTTGCACCGACTATTCCATAGGCTTTGATACAGCCTGTAATATAGCTGTGGAGGCCATTGACCGCCTGCGCGACACTTCTGAGAGCCATAACAGGTGCAGCGTGGTAGAGGTAATGGGTCACAGGGCCGGCTATCTGGCCCTGGAAATAGGCGTGGCATCCGGTGCCTTAGCGGTGCTTGTTCCGGAGCGAAGCTGCGATTTGATGGAAGAAATCTACGTAAAAATTAGAACGCATCAGAAAACCCAGAACATAGTGGTTGTGTCCGAGGGCTGCCGGACCCCCTCTGCGGAGGTGGCAAGGCTCATTGAGGAGAATACGGGGATGAGCACGCGCCTTACGGTGCTCGGCCATATCCAGCGAGGCGGTGCCCCCAGCTCACTCGACCGCGTGAACGCCACAAGGCTCGGTTACCGGGCGGTGGACCTGCTGCGCAAGGGCATAGGCAACCGTGTCGTGGGCATACAGAGTGACAAGCTCGTCGATTACGATATCCAGGAGGCTCTTGATATGCAGAAATCAATTGAAGAGGAGCTATACACGATATCGCGCATAGTGTCGATGTAGACCGGCAGAGCGTGGCGGATAATCTATTCCGGCTGTTTTAGGGGGCGTTTTTCGCCCTCTTTAAAATTTCTGAAATAAATTTAAGAGAAAAGAGGGAAAAGCAAAAAATTTTCGTATATATATATATGAAATAACTCAGTATCATTTAAAGTTTTGATGCAGGGAGGCGGTAAGTTTGGAAAACCCCAGGATAAAGAGAGAGGAGCTTGAGCGCGCCATGCTCTCGCCCTACGGAGTGCTGTCGGCGGAGTCAAAAGGCCGCCTGCGGCAGGAGCCCCCCTGCGGGATACGCACCTGCTTCCAGCGTGATGTGGACAGGATTATCCATTCAAAGTCCTTTCGGCGTTTAAAGCATAAAACACAGGTTTTCCTGCAGCCTGAGGGTGATCATTACAGGACGCGCATGACCCACACGCTTGAGGTCTCGCGCATTGCGCGCACTGTGGCCAGGGCGCTGATGCTAAACGAGGACCTGACGGAGGCGGCGGCTCTGGGGCACGATTTGGGTCACACCCCCTTCGGGCACGCGGGCGAGAGGGCGCTGGACAAGCTTTTCGGAAGCTTCAAACACTACGAGCAAAGCCTGCGGATTGTCGACCTGCTTGAAAAGGAAGGGGAGGGGCTAAACCTTACATACGAGGTTCGCATGGCGATCCTAAATCATACCAAGGGCGGGCCGGACGATACCTTAGAGGCAAAATGCGTGCGCCTCGCCGACAGGATAGCCTACATAAATCACGATGTTGACGACGCTATCCGTGCCGGGATTCTCACTCCAAGCGACCTTCCGGACAATGTCCGAAAGACGCTCGGCGAGACCCACAGCGTCAGGATAAACACGATAACCCAGGACCTTATCAAACGTAGCTTTGGGAAAAACGAGCTTGTGATGAGCCCGGAAATACAGGCTGCGGTCGACGAATTTCACAGCTTTATGTTCGAAAGGGTTTATAAAAACCCACAGGCCAAGGGCGAGGAGGAAAAGGTAGAAGGAATCCTCGGAGGTGTTTATGAATACTATATAAAAAATCCCGATAAACTGCCCTCCGATTACAAAAAGCTGTCCGAACGCGAAGGGCTTGAGCGCACCGTCTGCGACTATGTCGCGGGCATGACAGACAAGTACGCAATCTACAAGTACAGTGAGATTTTCGTGCCGACAGCATGGCAGGTACGGTAGTTTTATCCGGGCAAACAATCCGGATTGACCCGGCCTCTTTACGGGGCGGCGACAGCTTGCCGCCGCCAATTCCGGCTAAAAATACACGGGGCAGTAGATTTCTGGGTGCATATGCCGTCTTGGAGCAAGGCGGCAGCATACGGGCTTATCGTCCTTAAGGGATGCTAAGGCCGCACCGGGGCGGCATATGCACTCAGAAACATTGCTCAGATGCTTAGCTCAAACCTAAAAATATTATTTTGAGAGTATTATAAGGGCAGAAACCTGAATAATAAGCTAAAAGCACTAGAAACGCATAAATATTCAATTTTATGGAAAATATGTACGGAAGGGGGAGGAAATTGGCATTTCCGGAGCGTTTTCTTGAGGAGTTAGTTGCCAGAAACGAGATTACAGACGTTGTAAAGACTTATGTGAATCTCTCAAAGCGCAGTGGCAGCAACCTTTTTGGGCTTTGTCCCTTTCACAGTGAAAAAACTCCATCCTTCTCCGTTTCACCCGACAAGCAGATATATCACTGCTTCGGCTGCGGCAAGGGCGGCGGCGTAATCAGCTTTATTATGGAAATTGAGAACCTCTCGTTTCCCGACGCCGTTCATTTTCTGGCCAGGCGTGTGAATTTGGAGGTTCCCGACGATGAGAGCGACAGGCAGCTGCGCGGCAGAAGGGAGAGGCTTCTCTCGCTCAACCGCGAGGCGGCGAGGTTCTTCTATGATAACCTCAGCAGGCCCCAGTGCAGGGCCGTTGCCGACTATATAGCGGGCCGCGGTATATCGCCCGCGTCGGCCAAGACCTTCGGGCTTGGCGCAGCGCCCGATTCGTGGAGCGCTCTGTGCGATGAAATGCAGCGCCGGGGATATACTAAAACGGAGCTTTTTGATGCAGGGCTTGCAGGCAAGAGCTCAAAAACGGGCAATATCTACGATTTTTTCCGGAATCGCCTTATGTTCCCGCTGATAGACGTACGCGGAAACGTAATAGGGTTCTCCGGACGGCGCATTACAAACGACGAGAAGGAGCGAAAGTTTGTCCACACAAAGGAGACCATGCTCTTTAATAAAAGCCGCTTCCTCTTCGGCCTGAACCTTGCCAAGAAAACGAAGCTCGGGCGAATAATCCTTGTGGAGGGGAATGTGGACGTGATAACGCTCAGGCAGGCGGGCTTTGACAATGCAGTGGCCTCGCTGGGCACATCTCTGACCGAAGAGCAGGCAAGGCTCATTTCCAACTATACGAGGGAGGTTGTCATCGCCTACGATTCGGATAAGGCGGGCGTCGCCGCCGCCGAGCGGGCCATCGACCATCTTGAGCGTCTGGGGGTTGCCATAAAGGTACTCAAGGTCCCCGGTAACAAGGACCCGGATGAATATATAAGATACAACGGCGCGGGTGCCTTTGCCGCTCTGCTAAGCGGTACGGGAAACCACATCGAATATCGGCTGTCGTTAATCGGGGACAAATACGACCTGACGAATGATCAGGAGAAAGTAGCGTATCTCAGGGAGGTTTCCGAGATGCTCGCCACGGTCCCAAGTCCGGTTGCCCGCGAGATTTACGGGAACCGCGTGGCCGAATTGCTGAAGATAACGCCGGAGGGGATGCAAACCGAGATAAAAAGGGCCCTGTCAAGGCGTTCTAGGGAACGGAAACGGCAGTTGGAGCGGGAGACAAGGCCCGCCAATATAGTTCAGCCCAAGATAAGAGCCATGCGTTACGATAGCCCGGTGAGCGCCGCGGCCGAGGAGGGAGTTATCCGTCTGCTGCTTGGCGACCCTTCGCTCCTGCGTGAGACGGGTGATTTGAAAAAAGAGGATTTCACATCCGAATTTCTTGGAAAAGCATATGAATATATAAAAAAGCGGCACGAGGCTCACAAGCCCGTTTCGATAGCGGCAATGTCTGCAGACTTTACCGCCGATGAGGTTTCGCATTTAACGCTTATGATGCACAAGCCGGCCTCAATAGCCGGTGCTGAAAAAGCGATGAGAGATTACATAGGCGTAATAAGGACCGAGCAGCTTAAAAAAACAGAGGACCTGCTTGAGATAAGCCGTAAATACAGAGAGATAAAAGGTATGGAGGATAAAGATGTCTAAAAAAAATAATGATAAGGCGGCGGTGAACGCGGAAAAGGAAACCGCCCTTAAAGGGCAGGAAAACCTGTCTCAGAATACAGTTGAGGAAAAGCTCAACGAGCTGATAGAAAAGGGTAAGAAAAAGGGTTCGGTGAGCCTGAAAGAGCTTTTGGAGGCTATGGAAGAACTAAACCTGGACACCGAGCAGGTGGATAAGGTCTATGAGGTGTTCGAACAGTCCGGCGTGGAGATGATGGACGAAGAGGGCTTTCTCGTAGAGCTGCCGGACGACATAGCGCCCGAGCTTGAGGAGCTTGAGGAGCTTGAGGAAATTGAAGAGGAGACCATGGTTGACCCGGAGTCCCTCGTCGACAGCTTCAGCATTGACGACCCGGTCAGGATGTATCTCAAGGAGATAGGCAAGGTGAACCTGCTGACCCCGGAAGAGGAGGTGGAGCTCGCCGAGCGAATGGCGGCGGGCGACAAGGTTGCCGGACAGCGCATGGCTGAGGCCAACCTCCGTCTGGTCGTGAGCATCGCAAAGCGCTATGTTGGCCGCGGAATGCTCTTTTTGGATCTCATACAGGAGGGAAATCTCGGTCTTATCAAGGCCGTGGAAAAGTTTGACCATACGAAGGGCTATAAGTTCTCGACATATGCCACATGGTGGATCAGGCAGGCAATAACACGCTCCATAGCGGACCAAGCCAGGACCATACGCATACCCGTCCACATGGTGGAGACGATAAATAAGGTCATCAGAGTGTCGCGGCAGCTTTTGCAGGAGTTGGGCCACGATCCCAGCCCCGAGGAGATTGCCGAGGAGATGAATATGCCCGTCGAAAAGGTCAGGGACATCCTCAAAATTGCGCAGGAGCCTGTTTCCCTTGAAACACCGATAGGCGAGGAGGAGGACAGCCATCTGGGTGACTTCATCCCCGATGAGGACGCGTCGGAGCCTGCGGAGGCTGCGTCCTTCACCTTCCTGAGAGAACAGCTTATAAATGTTCTCGGCACCCTCACGCCGAGGGAGGAGAAGGTTTTGCGCCTTCGCTTCGGAATAGAGGACGGCAGGGCAAGAACGCTTGAGGAGGTCGGCAAGGAATTCAACGTAACCCGCGAGCGTATACGTCAGATTGAGGCCAAGGCGCTTCGCAAGCTGCGCCACCCGAGCCGCAGCAAAAAGCTAAAGGATTTTTTGAATTAAAACGCAACTGGTGATATTTGCGATAACCGCGTTTTTGAGAGATGAAGCATCCCGTATAATTTATCAGAGGTGCACCCCGTAAGGGGTGCATTTTTGTGCCCTCCCACAAGGACAGTCTCTATCGCTAAACCGCAGCTATGGGCTGGGCCGTATATGCCTAAATTAAAGCCAAAAGGAGGGCAGAGTCCAAAAACCTCTGCCCTCCGGAATTCAGATATTGCAATTGTTGTGTGTAAAGGAATAATACCGTATTGCTTTTCCTGAGGCTTATTGTGTTTTCCTCAGATGGTTAATTATTTCCCTGCTGATCTGGTCGACTGGCAGCTCCTTCACGACCGCGCCGAGCTTCTTAGCTTCCATCGGCATACCGTAAACGACGCAGCTTTCCCTATCCTGTCCTATCGTGTGGCAGCCGAGCTCTCGCATCTTCAACAGACCCTTCGCCCCGTCGG
>JAAYOL010000047.1 GCA_012520395.1 Clostridiales bacterium | reverse complement strand
TCTGGGCTTCGGTGGTGAAGTGGACGCAGGGCGGCGCGTCCTCGGTGATTTCGAACAGTCGGTTTTGAATGCGGATGGTGCTGTCCTCCAGACAGAGATAGAGTGTGGTGCCCTGTTTGGTATGCATGCCCCAAACATCCTCGCCCTTTGCCACTGCCACTGAGAGCCAAAGGGCCAGCCAGCTCTTGCCCACCTTCGCCGCACCGGCCAGCAGATGCAGTCCCGGTGCGATCAACCCGTCTACCACAAAGGGAATGAGTTTAAGCGGAGTGTTCATCAGAGTTTCGCCGTCGATGGTGTGAAATCGTTGCTTCAATGTACGTACCTCCATTTTCTTTTTTGCTCCGCTCGCATTTGCGCTCTTTCATTGGCACGCTCTCGTCGTCACAAGCTGCGTATCGCTCATTTCTCCCTGACGGGAAAAACTTGCTCACTTCGCTGCTCCTCCTCTCCCCAACAATCTTCGATTTGCCGGGGGCCCCTTTGCGACAACGGGTCATGGCCTGCTTCCCCTGAAGGTTTGCTTCTACGGCGGGGATTCAATTTTTTGTTGTTCCTTATTGACTATATTTAATATATCGGCTACAATGCAAATGAGTCAATAGAGCTGAAGACGGTTGAGTATATCCCGATTCTCCATCGGGAACAGGGGGTCATTATGATAGACGGAACCAAGAAGCTGAACGAGAAGCAAAACACAATTCAAGAGTTCACAGTCCAGTTCTTTGCTGACGCTGTGAGCATCGACGGCAGTGTGCTCCCTCTCGGCCAGATTTCCACCGATATGCTTAATTTAGACGGTGATATTCTGGCGAAGCTGCACGAAAAGAACTCTGCGCTTTTCACGGTGGTTGAGCGGCAGTTGTTTAATCCAGGCATAAAAAAAGACGCCGCTCTCGCTGAAGCTTTGCAGCTTCGGCTGAACGACGTTTTGGATATTGTCTATGAGCTGCCCCTGTATCGCTCTCGGGGGATTGATCTGGAGTTCGGGAAGATGCTGTTTCTCCATGCCTTTCAGAACGAGCCGGAGCTTTTTCAGCGACTGTCTGATCCGCAGAGTATGGAGTCGGCGGCCATGGCCGGATTCCTTATGGCGCTGAAGGCCATTGTGGAGGAGGGGGTTTCATTCCGGACCTATGTGCAGGTGCTGTTGGATTTTTACTACGAGAGACTGAAGCGGAGGAACGGCGAACACTATGCCGTGGGGCTTTACGACTTTTTGCGCAACGCTTCTGTGCAGCGTGAGATCGCACAGTCCTTACCGCCTTACCCCGGCTTTCAGTTTTTACAGAGCCGCAAGGCATATATCGAATATACCACCATGCCTAACCCAATCAACCAGAAGGAGTACATGATCGCCGAGCGCATGGTGTTCGATTCTCTGGGGGCGTTTCTCCATGTGGACTTCTTCCGGGGACTGATGCACGGCAACGCGCCCCGGCGCTGCCATAACTGCGGCCGCTTTTTCCTGCTGACCGGAGGTTACGACACACGCTATTGCACCAATATCGCGCCCGGCGAAACGGAACGTACCTGCCGCAAGGTGGGCGCTCATCGGAAGGAAGCGGAGAAAGTCAGCGGCTCTCTGATTCAGACCGAATACAAAAAGGTCTATTCCCGGCTGAAAACACGCCGCTACCGAGGTAAGCTCGACATCAATGAATGGAACCGTCAGGTGGCCTTGGCGCAGGACTACAAGGAGCAAGCGGAGAAGGGAGAACTCTCCGAGTTTGAGCTTCAGCGACTCTACGAGAAAATGTGAATGCAAAACCGCCCAGGATAACGGCTCACTCTGCCGTTGTCCGGGGCGGTTCTTATGTTGGAGGGCCATTCAATGGCTCCACGGGCGGCACACAGGGGCCAAGCTCGGCTTTACGGGGCAGAGGCGGGTAGCATCCCTATGAGGTGACATAAGGCCACACAGGGGCACACGTTTTGTTTTCTGGATTACCAACCAAGGACTTGACTTTTCTGTCATCCCAAGCTTTACTACCAACACGATGAAGGGATGGTGGTGAACTTGAATCCATACAAAAATTATGAAGACTTCCTGGGCACAGATGATCCCCAGCGGATTCAGCCCAATACGGACGGTTGGCTTCCCCTGGCGCGGGAAATTCGGGAGAAGCTGGGTGGCAAAGGGTGTCTGCTGGACAACTATTTGGCCTTTGTGTTTGATGGGCTTGCCCATACAAAAGCCATGGATGCCGCCGATGCCGGCAACGATGCGGCAACCTTACTCTGGAACGCTATTCGCTTTGTTATGGCGGGCGATGAGGAAAGGGGAGGAAAAAATTCACTCTATCCGCAAGTGAAGGAATACATCGACACTCATCCATTGCCCTATCAGGAAGATATAACCCGACAACATATCTACTATGTCATGCTGGCGGTGCATGTGCCCACGCATCAACTGCCGAACTACATATACCAGACACGGCCGCCAGTAGTGAAGATGGACATCGTCCGTCTACGGGAGCTTTATCGGGAGATTGGGACCATCTTGGGTGACTTTGATCCCGTGGAGCAGTTAGGGGAAAGCATTCGAGCCAGTTTTCAGATCACTGATGCCGCACACATCTTCATCCAGAGTACGGCGGAAGTTTTGCTCTACAGTCTGACCTATCGGGATAATGAAACCAGCAAGCAGGTGTTTCAGTTGCTGATGGAACATCCGCCAGATGCTTCATCAGAGGCTAAAATTGAATAGTCAAAAATGAAACCCACATAGGATGCTGGTCATCTCATGTGGGTTTCTCCATGGACAGCCTTTGAAAGCAAAAAAAGAAAATATCTTTCTCTTGTCTGGGTTCAGCACCTGTGTATGCGGGCTTAGAATTCATCCTCATTCTCGTCTTCGTCAGAAAGCAACTCGTCCAGGAACATGCAATCCGCCGCCTGCTCGAAGCTGTCAAGCTCTCCGTCACTATTGAAATCAAATAGATCCCCAAATATGCCTTTCATATCAATTCCTGCCTTTCCCTATCCCAATATTCTTCCGTTTGCTGTCTGGCATCCAATTTTTGTCTCACATCCCTGTGCAGGAGATAGTCATATGACTTGGTGCGGCACATCCAGCAGGAGCAATGGATTTTTCCTTTAGCCAGTCTACCGGGATAGCCTCTTGTCCATCCTTCATACAAGTCACCGCCACCCAGGCGCTTGAGCAAGCGTGACTTATTACGGATAATGCGTTTGCGCTGCTTTCGATAGTAAGCGCGATCTCTGTTCAATTGTATCATCTCCTCGACAATCCGGTAGCCTGTAGGGAGTGTCGGGAACGGATTCTCTACAGGCCGCCTATCTTGTCGGGATAAGCGGATAGAATCATAGTGATGTCCTTTCTTATTGAGCGGTATCAGTCAAGACTGGCTCTGCACTGGCTCTGTAATAGAGTCTACGGCAACCTGTGAAAAGATGTCGGTGTTGTTTTGGTCTTCAAGGGTAACATCTATTTTAATATTAAGCTTCTTATCCGGCAGCACACGGGCAATCACCTTGGTTTGCGTCATAAAACGCACCACGGCGGCACACTCGCCGGGAAGCTCATCGTAGATACGCCCGGCACTCATGGTGCCTCCAGCGGTAGTACGGGGGCTGTTTGCCACATAGCCGACCCGCCCCAACAGCGGGGCAAGAACCTCTATCGCCTCGTCATCGTGGACGTTGTCCGGTTCTTTTCGCAATGTTAGAAGTGATCCAATTTTGAAGGGCTTCATGTCATAGTAAAAATTAAGCCCTGTGATTGTGATGTATCGTTCATTCTCAAACATGAAGAACACCTCCCTGTATACTTAGTATAACAAAAGAGGTGTCCAACTGTACGGACTATGATTTGTTGTTAAAGCTACAGTGCAGCTTTTTTCGTCTGATTTGCTTCATCATATCCCAGCCGCCATAAGCACATATCTATCAATTTCATCGGTGGGTACTGAAGTCCCTCGTTAGAAAGTCTCTTTTTCATCAGTTCAAATTCAGCGATATGGTCATTATAATAAGTCCATAGTTGCCGAAGTGATTTTTCTCCGAACCGCCCAGTACAGATTGAGTATTTTCTGGCTGCACCTTTAAAGAATCGATCATAAGCAGGGGACGATCCGAAAACACCCAGTAGTATTTTTGTGATAAAAGTATCCGTCAAGGGTTTTACGGGATAAGCGGATCGGATTACATCCGCTGCTTCAAGTGTTAAATCAATACTTCCTTCACTTTGATTTTCACAATAGAGGGAATGAAAGGCTGGAGACAACAGCTTTGAGAGCAATGGCTTATGTATTAAATGATCATGATTCATTAAAAAAGAATTGCGTAGCATGCCCCAGCTAGCCATATACCACGCCAGATGGAGACATAAATATTCAATATGCTCATCGTCGGGATTTTCTGGACATGACACAAAAGCAGAATAACAATGGTCCCATGATGTGTATCGGGTGTGTCGGGCATCCCTTCCTGATAAGTGATATGTGTGTATTGCGTTGATTGCGGTGCCGATATCAAGGTTTGCTTTTCTTGGCAGCTTTTGTTCAGCAGAGTCTGCTCTGATAGAGGGCTTTTTCAGAGAAGAAGCTGTCATGGCAGAAGGCTTCCTATCAGATTTCGTAAAGATCGCAATCTGATCTTTAAATTGAACACGCAAAGAGTATCCTGCGTTCAGCCAGCCATAGCTAAACGAGCCCTGACTTCCATCCGACCAATACGCTCGGTGGCGATACGCCGCAGGAGGCAGGCCGCCTACGAGGTCGCCTATCTGAGAAAATGTCAACTCAACTGTATCGCTGCCACTGCCCTGCAAATATTTTGTTAAGCCAATATATTTATCGCCCTTTGCCACAGATAACTCACCTTCTTTTGCAATGTATATATGACAAGCACAAAAAGCCTGGAATTTATTGTTCTTCAAGAACAAAGTGTATACTCAGTATATCTAAAGAGGTGTCCAACGGCACGGACTATGGTTATAAACTGTACTTTGCAGCGTTGTCCGAGATCAGCTTCGCCATGGACTGGCGCAAGGATTCCGGCGCAAGAATCTCCGCCTTGTCTCCAAACTGGAATACCCAGCTCAGAAACACCGGGCTGTCGGAGACCTCGGCGCGAACCTCAAACCCATCGTCCCTTTTTTGGAGCACTGCATCGCTGCCGAATCTGTCCAATACGGGGTTAACGAGGCTGTTGTCAAACCAGAGTGTGGCGGAAACCAGCTCGCCAGTGAACATGCCAAAGAAGCGCTTGGTATGCTGAGCCAAATTAAAGTGCTCTTTGTCTGGCTTGTCCGCCTTTTCATCGCAGATTTCGACATTGCTCATGCGATCTACCCGGTAATGGGTGAAGTCATCATATTTTGGGGTGTAACAGATGAGATAATATTTATCGTCATTCCAGCACAGCGCCACCGGTGTATAGCAATAAACCTCGCCGTTTTTCCGGTATACACGCTTCTTGGCGGTATTGTATTCAAAATATCTAAAGCTGATTTTACAGCCCTGATTGATGGCGGCATGGATGGCATCGATGTTGTAATAAATACTCTCGTTCACGGGCTTTGGACGCTCGGCGACAATAACCTGACGCTTTAATTGCTTTGCCTGAGGTTGGCTGGCCAGGCTCGAGAGCTTCTTGATCAGTTCTGCGCTCTTTTTCGGTGTAATGAAGCGTGAGCTTTGAACGGCGTCTACCAAGAGCTTGAGCTCCGGCAGCTCAAAATCACGGGCATCTATGTAGTATCCAACGGTTTTGGATTTGCGTGATTCAATATCAAGGCCAAAGTAACGCAGCAGCTCCATATCGGAATAGAGCGACTTACGCTCGGCCTTGATGCCGTATTCAGACAAGGCCGCAATAATTTCCCGCATTGTCATCGGATTCTCTATATCCGTTCGTTCAAGAAGGATTTTCATTACATATAGGAGCTTCATTCTTTGGTTAGGGGAGCTGGGCATAATCACACCGCCTCTTGGCATTTAATCTGATAGGAACTTGCTACTTGGGGGTTATAGCCTTAATCTCGCAGATTTTGAACAATTCTTTTCAACGTGTTTCCAGCTGCATTCTTCTTTAACTCGCACTCCCATACAATCAGCACCTTCCACCTCAAGTGGGCAAGGTTCTCACAATTCTGAGCATCACGTTTGGCGTTATTCTCAAGTTTTTTTCTCCAGAAGTCCGCATTATTTCGGGGCCACACTAAATATTTGCATCCTTCGTGCTTATGCCAGAAGCAACCGTTTACGAAGATCACTGCTTTATACTTTGGCAATACAATATCCGGTTTGCCAAGCAATTGAGCATAATTTTTCTGTACCTGAAGCCTTCTGAAAACAGGGGTTTTCTTACCAACTCTTCAGGCTTGGTACCTTTGCTTTTAATCTGGGACATATTGAAGCTTCTTACCTCGGGAGGATGGACATCCGTCATTATATCACCTTCTAAAACCGCTGCCTGGAATAATATTGATCAAGCCTTCTTTTACAAACATCATAGATACCTTCTATATCCTTTTTGGTCAGTTTCTTTTTCAGGTCTGAGCGCAGAGAAAACAGACAGGTATCAGATGTATATTCAAAGAAACCACTTTCGACCAAAACTTTGACGGGATTAGAAATAAGATTTTTTATAATTGCCTCCAACGTGACACTTGGATCCTGATATATGCATTTTTTCAGCTCAACAGGAAGCCCTTTCTCACGACGCTGTTGATAGTGTGTCTTGAAATATTGAGCAGCCTTCGAAATGGAGAGATTCCAATCTTTATCATGTAATTCAAGCAACGCCATAATCAAAACAGGTTTATACGAATACGACATTTTCATGCTTAGGCAATAAGATATCAAGCTCTCAACTGGATCCGGCGATATCTGTAATGTATTATAGTCGGCAGGCATAGACCCTAAATCTGGAGCTTGGCACTCTGATAGATTTAAAGCTTTTGCAATGATGGCTGCAGAATTACCTATTTCAAGCACCGCTAAATCATCTTTCCCTACAAAAAAATCTCGAATTGATTGTTTCAGATGACTTTTCATCTCTTCCAATGACAAAGCAGGTTCAACATCTTCCAAAGATCCTGCGCGGCTAAGTACATAGTTAAAAGCTTGTTCAGATATGGGACGGATAGAACTTTGCCATGGTGGATTAATGCTTTTTCTCACTTCTTGGTAGTTTAACTGTTCAATATAGCCGCCGTCGGGAAGATATATCGGAACCTTTTGGGAAAATCGTTTGCACCTATCCAGCGTTGCATAGTAGTTTTTCTCATCGGCAGCAGATATCTGTGATACAACTCCGGTTCCAAAATAATAGCGCTGTTTTCTGTCATAACGATTTCCTTGATAATAAATAAACTTATCGCCTTCATGAAGCTGATTACGATAGCGGGACGGGTAATGGTATGTCTTGAACAGCTCATCCGCATACCCTGATTCAAAATCAATTCTTTGTGATAATACTACAAGCATACCTCAACCTCACTGGTCGCAGATTTCTTTAAAAAAGCCAATATCTTTATCTTTAAGCATTCCAACGACTGTGGCGCGATCCAACAGACGGTTACCGCATTCACAACAGGTTTCTGGAAGCAAAGTGCAATTGTGACATGCTGCAAGGTTGCATGACTCCGGCCCCTGACCTGCGGATTGAATACAGATTGGGTCAGACGTGCACCACTGCGCATTCTTCACAGCATCAACTATGGTGTCTTCAATGCGACCGGCCTCGCCTTGGCGAACCAAACCGCCGAGCGATCCTTCAGAATCACCAGAAGCCGTATAAATCAACACCCCATACATTTTGTGATTATTGCTCGTTTTCTCACAGTAAATACGCTCACGAAGCGCAGAGCTTCCATATCCGCAATCAAAGCTCAGTTGATTAATCAGCAAGTGTGCAAAGGTATGGATTAGCACAAATTCCGGACGGAGATTGCCTTCCGCTCTTTGCCCAAATTTTGAGTTTTCGTATGCCCGATTTAATCCTTTAACGCGCTCACTTACACTTGGTTTCTGCGCCCATCGTTGCACTGCTTCTTCATTAAACTCAAAGAAGATTCCTTCGCCATATACCTCAATAGCAGGCAGCCAGTTCTCGCTCCCGGTTCGAAGCATTTTCTTTCTTTCAGAAACAGCAGCATCATTTGGTTCCAATCGAGAAAAACCAAGAAATGCACGCGTCTCACGAAGCTTCGGCACCAGTGATATGCTCTTAAAATATTTGTTGATTTTCGGATTGTAGCTGGCAATAGGATAGTTTTGCGAATGGAAATCTTGCGCATCGCTTCCGCTGTTTTTGATCAGAACTTTATATTCTGCAAGACGATACTCATCTTCTGATATCTCTTCATTTACTTCTGGCAATCCTTCAATACATTCGCTACGCTTCACAAAAGCCGCGTAAAGGATATCACGTTCAATTCCGGCACTGTCAGCAAGATAATTTATTATTTCACGATTCAAGCCTCCATTTATCCGATGATTTTTCAACTTATTATAGTGCAAGTCGAGGACCCCAATAATTTTACGGCTGGTCATTTCATCGTCCGTCGGAATATAGATAGAGCTACGGGTGTCTGCAAACCAGACATTCGTGGCCCCCCTCAGAAGAACTTTTACATCTTTGTTGCCACAAATGTGTTCTTCATCACTTTCAATACCAAGCCAAGGCTTTGACCCTTTGCATGTATAGGAAATTCTCTGAAGGGCACCTGGTCGGGTTGCGCCGGCGATGGACTTCCTGGCCCCACAGGAACATTCGTAAAACACACCCCTTGAGCAGGATTTGTTTGGTGCCATTTTCATCCAGAATTTTATCAATTCTATTAAAAATATTCTCTATTGTATGCTCTGACATCTCAACACACATGATAGTCTTCAATATTTTCTCGGGTATATGATCCAAAAACTCTGTACGAGTGATTTTGCCGCGCAAATAATCGTAATAAATGCTCAGTTTTCCTTCGTTCTTTAAGTAATAATAACAGCTTCTGGTTTCAAGTGTTCTGCATGCCATAGTATTCATTTCAACATGCGCAATCGGATTGAATCCCGACTGAATAAACCCTTCAGAAAGCCCGCCGGCACCGGCAAACAAATCAATGAAGCATAATTCTGCATTTTTGACAAACATAAGTATTCCCCTGACTTCTGTGATATCTTTTAGCCTCTCAAGCAGACTCCCAAATATCAGCTTTTATTTTATGGATGTTTATGTTTATATTTTCGTGCATCCTTAGGTTTTTCAGCATTCTTCGGGATTGCCCAGACCTTTCCAAGACGTTCCAGGCCAGAGATACGTCCTTGATTACAGAGCACTTGCACGCGCCGCCGGGTGATGCCCCACTTCTCTGCAGCTTCTGCGACAGAAATATAATCCATAAATGCTCACCTCATATTTATATGCAAAAAGGACCCTACCTCCTGTAGGGCCCTTTCCTTAGCGGGCGCAGCTGGCTGCCATCCCAATGTGGTATAGGCCCTTAAGCTTTGCGTCGCCGACTTTCGACGGCTTTGCCGATATTTCACATAATTTATGACCAGTATATACCTTTTTGCGAACAATTGCAATCTGAACTTAGCTTTACCAAATCAGCGTATACTAAAGCTCACAATGTAGTTTTTGTTATATCAAAAATTAACAGAGGGACATGGTGCCATTCTCGGCTTGATTTGCATAAATATGTTATCACTTCACGGTCCCCTAAAGATATAGGAACAAAAAAACAAGGGTTTTGAGTATTGCTCAAAACCCTTGTAAATGGTGGAGACGAGGAGGATCGAACTCCTGACCTTCTGAATGCCATTCAGACGCGCTCCCAGCTGCGCCACGCCCCCATGTTGGAT
>JAAYOL010000046.1 GCA_012520395.1 Clostridiales bacterium | reverse complement strand
GTTTGGTCGCTTTTATCTTAAAGGATTTCCTCTTTATGCTCTACCTTTTTTATGAAAATGTTGGGGCTTGGTTTTCACCACTACCCCAACATTTATTATAGAACCTATATTACATAATTTTTGCAGTGAGCCACCCGCTCACTGCTTTTTTTATTATTAACTATTGACATTTTCAAATGAACAGCATATCATATGAATATACATTCATATGAAAGGGCGTTCAATTGTATATGAAAGCACCCGTACATAATCACGACGAAGCGTTGCAGGCTCTGAGGGCCAAAATGCCGGAGGACAAACTCCTGTGCGATTTAGGCGACCTTTTCAAGGTCTTCGGAGATACGACGCGGATTAGAATCCTGTATTCCCTCCTTGAGACTGAGCTGTGCGTCTGCGCCATAGCCGAGCTGCTTTGCATGACGCAATCGGCCATTTCGCACCAGCTCAGGGTGCTGAAAAATGCAAAGCTGGTAGGAAACCGAAGGGAAGGCAAGACCATTGTCTATTTTCTGGCCGACGACCATGTTCGCTCGATTATAGCCCAGGGCTACGAACATCTTACAGAGGAGAAATAATAATGAAAAGGATATACAAATTGGAAAACTTGGACTGCGCGAGCTGCGCCGCCAAAATGGAGAGAGCGATTGAGAAGATTAAGGGCGTGAAGGAGGTGTCCGTCAGCTTCATGACTCAGAGGCTTACAATCGAGGCTGCAGACGAAATGTTCGAGGATATTATTGAAATGGCCGCAAAGGCCTGTGCCAGAATAGAACCTGATTGCAGAATAAAAAGTTAGGATTCATTGATATGAGCAAAAGACAAAAGCGAAATCTAGTCAGGATATTGATATCCCTGATACTATTTATTGCGGCTGTGGTGCTTCCTGCTGAGGGTATTACGCGCCTATTGGCCTTTCTCATCCCCTATGCACTCACCGGCTATGACATTCTTTACTCGGCGCTGCGAAACATCATTCGCGGGCAGGTTTTTGACGAGAATTTTCTGATGTCGCTTGCAACTGTTGGCGCCTTTGCAATCGGGGAGTATCCCGAGGCTGTGGCTGTAATGCTTTTCTACCAGGTCGGTGAGCTTTTTCAGGACGTTGCAGTCGGCAAAAGCAGAAAATCCATTGCTTCACTGATGGATATTCGCCCTGAAAGCGCCCTCGTTCTCCGGGATGGGAGCGAAATGGAGCTTTCTCCCGAGGAGGTTGAGGTCGGCGATACAATTATCGTAAAACCGGGCGGCAGAGTTCCGCTTGACGGCCTTATAATTGAAGGCAATACGACAATAAACGCCTCTGTCCTGACGGGGGAATCGCTCCCATACGACAGCGGCCCGGGCGATAGGGTCATGAGCGGCACCGTAAACCTCAGCGGAGTTATTAAAGTTAAGGTTACAAGCGAGTATGAAAACAGTACTGTGGCCAGGATATTGGAGCTTGTCGAAAGCGCCGCCTCGAAGAAGGCCAGAGCGGAGCGCTTCATCACACGCTTTGCAAGATACTACACTCCCTGCGTTGTCATAACGGCTGTGCTGCTTGCCCTTATTCCGCCACTTTTCTTTTCGCAGAGCCTTGGCGACTGGCTTAACCGCGCTCTCATATTCCTGGTCGTCTCCTGCCCCTGCGCCCTTGTGATATCCGTTCCCCTTTCCTTTTTTGGGGGTATAGGCGGGGCGTCCCGTGAGGGCATTCTTATAAAGGGCGCAAATTATCTGGAGGCTCTATCCAAAACCGAAATTGTGGTATTTGACAAGACCGGCACCCTGACCGAAGGCTCATTTTCCGTCGCCGCCGTCCATCCGGAGGTGGGGACGAGGGCACAGCTGCTGGAACTCGCGGCGACCGCGGAATGCTACTCAAACCACCCGATTGCCTGCTCCATTGTCGAGGCGCAGGGGGCGCTGATTGATAAGAGCCGTGTCGGTGAAATAACAGAGCTGTCCGGTCTTGGTGTCAGGGCGAGCATAGACGATAGATTAGTGCAGGTAGGAAACTCAAGGCTAATGGAGCAGGTAGGCGTGAAGTGGCAGAATTGCGATGAGCCGGGCACAATCGTACATATAGCGATGGACGATGAATATTTGGGCCATATCGTAATTTCAGACAGCATTAAGCCGGACGCCGAAACGGCAATATCTGCCCTCAGGCGGCTTGGCGTATCAAAAATAGTAATGCTCACGGGGGATGCCCGAAAGGTTGGCGAGGCCGTGGGCGCAAGACTTAAAACAGACGAAACCCACTGCGAGCTTCTGCCGGACAAAAAGGTCGCCGAGGTCGAAAGATTACTAAATGAAAAAAGCAAAAGGGGAACTCTTGTTTTTGTTGGAGATGGGGTCAACGACGCCCCGGTTCTGGCCAGAGCGGATGTGGGCATCGCCATGGGCGCGCTGGGGAGCGAGGCCGCGATAGAGGCTGCCGACATCGTTCTGACCGACGACAGACCCTCTAAGATTGCCAGGGCCATCCTCCTCTCCAGAAGGACTGTGCGCATTGTGCGCCAGAATATCGTTTTTGCCCTGTCGGTCAAGGCGGCCGTTCTCATCCTCGGCGCAATGGGTGCCGCCAATATCTGGCTGGCCGTCTTTGCCGACGTAGGCGTGACGGTTCTTGCCATCATCAACTCAATGAGAACGCTTAAAAAAAGCAGTTCTTGACTCGGATAGCCGGCCAAAATCCCCCCTGATACCATCGGGTATCGGGGGGAATTTTTTTGAGCTTAGAGCGGAGATTTGCAGAGCCAATTTAATATTTCTCCATAAATGTAATAAAATGTATGGACTTTTGATAAAATCCGTGTTAAACTAGGTGTGCTTATGGATATTTTTTACATTAATACCATATTTTTTGCAAATTGTATTACCAATTTGGTTAACAAAGAGAGAGGAAATTATGACTAACACAATAAAGCACATGATTTCTCCGGGAAGTATCCCTATTATTCTCGGCACCGAGGCTTTAGCGCAGTACATAATGACAGTCGGAAACAGCGGCGAATCTGAACTGCCCGGAGCAAATTGGCAGTATGATCATTTCCTCCCGCCGCCTATGGGGGGGTGGATGAAATGAACAGATTGGAAGTCTGCTTCACCCTGCATAAGGAAATCAATCGCGCTGAGCTAAGCAGGATAATCCGCCTTAAGGAGCAGCACTGCCCCCGCGGATATGCCTCCCATCTAAGGTGGATAAACGAAAATATAAGAGACGGGGACATCCACGTCACCGTAAAGGAGGACGGCTGTTTAATCGCATATATGGGCCTGATATGGACGACGGTTTCGAGGGCCGGCGAGAGGCTTGACTTTCTCGGTGCAGGAAACCTGTACGTCTGTAAGGAAAAATCCGCGATGGGTGTAGGAAGGTTTCTTCTCGACTCTGTTGGCGCGTACTTGCTATATAAAAATGTTCCATCGATTCTGTTGTGCAGGGAGAACGTGTCGGATTTTTATATTAAACGCGGTTGGAATCCGGAGAAGCCGAGTGATATTTACATAGGCGGCCAAAAAACGGACTGCTGCCTGCTGTCCTATCAGGCTCCGGGCCATTGGCATATGGCTGTCCATATTGACCGGAGCTTTTAATTATAAGCAATTTGCTCAAGGGACACTGCGGTATCCTGCTCTCACTTATAGTATGCGGCATATCGCACTCTAAAATAGCTGCCGGGGCCAAATGGCCCCGGCGTCTTCGTTGATGCGGAACATTTTGGACAAATATTCGTCATAATTCCAAGCGCCTTCCCGATGGGGAGATCTTTAAGCGTTTATTACAGAGCCTGGACTTTTGTAATACAAATGACACACGAAATGACTATTATTAGTCCTCCCTATCTGTTATAATTAGAATACCAATTTGTCGAATATTGTCGCAAAGAAACATTTTTTCCAACAAGGAGGACAAAATTTCATGAGAAAAAGGATAGTCTCAGCATTTTTAGTGCTCTGTATGATGCTTTTTACAGCCCTTCCTGCCTTGGCAGTTGAAACGGGAATTGGTGAAATGACCATCAGCGATGCAGGAATTAAGTTCATAGAAGAATACGAGGGCTTTTCACCTTACATATATTCGGACTCCTCTCAATATTACATAGGCTTTGGCACACGCTGCAATCCGGGCGATTATCCCAATGGCATAACGCGTGAGGAGGCTGAAGAACTGCTGCGCGAGGAGCTCAAATCCTATGAGGCCGCCGTCAAGAAAATGTTTGCCACATGCAGCACCATCATCACGCAAAACCGGTTTGACGCACTGGTCAGCTTTACGTACAACTTCGGCTCCGGCTGGATGAACTCCAGTGAAGAACTCTATAACTACATCAAAAGCGGGCATTATACGGAGATGGAGCTTGTCAATGCCTTCGGCGTGTGGTGCCATGTTGGGGGCAGACCGGTCCAGCGGCTTATTGAAAGACGTCTTGGAGAAGCCGCCATTTTCCTGTACGGCGATTACAGCATCGGCGAATCCAGCAGATATAATTATCTGATTTTCAATCCCGGTGACGGAAGCATAGATAGCGACATCGCTTTTTTCAAAACCGGCGAGCCCTATGGCACATTGCCCAAGGCCAAGCTCAAGGGCTACAAATTTAACGGCTGGTTCAGTAAGGGCTTCTACATAATCAACTCCTCTGATATTGCCACAGAAAACATCTCGGTCACGGCCGGATGGTCTGCCGGAGAGGAGCCCCTAGATGAAATTTCTTACCCGGATGTCAGGGACAACGACTGGTTCTATACATATGTAAAGGATCTCAGCTCCCAAGGCATCATAAACGGCTACCCCGAAGGCGATTTCAGACCCTCCGGGACACTGACCTGCGGCGAAGCTCTGAAGCTTATTATGGTTGCCACAGGATATAACGAGCAAAAGGCCACAAAGGAGCATTGGGCCAGCGGCTACCTCGATACCGCGGTTTCGAAAGGCCTTGTAAAAGCGGGTGAAATTAAGGAACTTGACGCGCCCATAACACGCCTTATGGTAGCTCATATTACAGCAAAGGCGCTTTGCTTTACGGAATCGGACATTGAATCCCCCTTCGCCGACACCGATGATGCCCTTGTGCTCACTCTTTACAGGCAAGGGATAGTAGAGGGCAGTACCGATACCGGTGTTCGCCTGTATAAGCCTGACGATAATATAAGCCGTGCGGAGGTGAGCACCATAGTCTGGAGGCTCTGCAATACGGATATATATGAAAACATGATAGAAACCGTGGGGCACTGGGTAAATATCCTCGAGGGCGTACCAGCTCATACCCGCGAGCCTGACCGTTATTACTTAGAAAACGGAATTATGAAGTACGATTCAAACAGGATAGAGACCTATGTCGGAGTGGATGTTTCCTCTCACCAGTATGATATTGATTGGTCAAGGGTTAAGGCGGCCGGAATGGAATTTGCGATCATCCGTGTAGGATACCGCCGCTATGAAACCGGGAAAATCTGTCTGGACGATTACTTTGAGCAGAACATCAATGGCGCACTGGCAGCCGGATTGAAGGTCGGTGTCTACTTCTTCTCCCAGGCGATAACGCCGGAGGAGGCCATTGAGGAGGCGGACTTCGTGCTCTCACACATAAGCGGTTACGACGTCACCTTCCCCGTCGTGTTTGACTGGGAGCCTTTTAGCTACACCAGCTCGCGCACCTATGGCCTTGACAAGGACCGCCTGACAAAATGCGCGGTTGCGTTCTCAGAGCGGGTTAAAGCAGCCGGATACAAGCCGATGGTTTACTTCAATAACTACCTCTGCTACCTCAGGTACGACCTGAGGGAGCTAACGAGCTATGACTTCTGGTATGCAAATTATTCAGCTATGCCCTCCGTGTACTACGATTTTGACATGTGGCAATATACCTCCACCGGAAAGGTTGACGGAATCGCCACAAATGTCGATATGAATATTTGCTTCAAAAAGTACTAAATTTTCCAAATATTAGTGCTAAAGCGCTGTAAAGGTTTTACCTTTACAGCGCTTTTTCGTGTTTAGTACGTGTTTTTAGATAAAACTAGTCACATCATTAATATGATGTGACTAGTTTACAGGACTTATTGGAGGCAGTCTCTTATTTGAGCAGGAATTTGGCGCCACCGCAGTCGTATAGCTTGCAGGGCCTGGGCTCTTCGATATCCCTGCCCTCGACCGAACCGCTTTTTATGAGTTTCAATCCCTCCAGCATACCGGTAATTATTTCCGGACTTTCTTCAAGATTACCATGCGAGGGGTAGATTGTGTCTATTTCACCGCTTATGTTCAGGAGTTTATTGAGCGTCTGCTCCAAAGCTATAAGGCTACGCCCCCTGCCAAACATAAATATCGGCGTACTTTGGAGCGTATCGCCGGCAAAAAGCACCCTGTTGGCACGGTCGAAAAGCGCTATGCTCCCAGGGGTGTGCCCGGGTATAAGTACCACCTCAAAGCATCTCGTGCCGAGGTCAAAAATATGTCCTTCCCAAACAGGAACAAGATTTTCATTTCCCCTCTCTGGGCGCTCGAACAGGTAGTAATCGTACTCAGAGGGGTGCATATGAATTGCCTCAAACTGTCCGTTGCCGCCGACATGGTCGCCGTCACCATGGGTATTGACAACGGATATTGGCTTCGCTGTAAGGCTCTCGGCGAGTCCTCGTATATCTCCGCCGCCGAGACCTGTATCAATCAGCAGCGCATCTTCACTGCCCTCGGCGAGGAACATTCGCACAAAGTCCTCCTCAATTATCCAGAATCCCTTTTTAAACTCGGTAACCTTATACGGTGAGCCCAAATCATAAACCTCCTTTTACAGTAGCTGCTGCTCGTTAATGATGAGCTTAAACTGAAGTCCCAGCTTTTCCGCGGCCTTCCGGCAGAGTGTCATGCGCCCAAGGAAAATCTCAAAGTAGTCCATTACCGTGCCGTAGCGCGGGTCAACTGTCAGCTTGAGCTTGATGAGCGTTTTGTCCTCGTTTATCTTGGTGACGGACTTTTTCACCGAGTAGTTGACGCGGTCGTGTATGTCAAAGGTCGCGATGTCCTTGTTTCGTACCCGGCTACGGCGCACATCGGTTTTGTCGGCTAATATCAGGGCCGCCGCAATGGGGTTTACGGCCTCCGCTGTACCCTCGTCGTGATTGCCAATGGCTGTTGTAATTGTTGCTATTTCATCCGGTGGGAAGCCCATGTTATCCAGAATACGAAAGGCCATAACAGCACCGCTTTGCGCATGGTCTATGCGGTTTATGAGATTGCCTATGTCATGCAGATAACCCGCAATGGCCGCAAGCTCGCAATCGCGCTCCGGGTATCCCAGAGTTTGCAGTATATACTTTGCCGTATCCGCCACCTTTGTGACATGTGCAAAGCTATGTTCCGTAAAGCCAAGGGCAATAAGAGACTCGTCGGCCTTTGTTATATAGGTCCGTATATGCTCGTTATTTTTTATATCCTCTAATGTTATCATCAGCTCCTCCTATTTGCAGGTATCTATAATCACCTGAGTAAAAATCTTGGCGCTTGTTATTATATCCTCTATTGAAACATACTCGTCAGCCCCATGAATCCGGTTATCCTTACCCGGCATAGTGCAGCCGAAGGCAACCGCACCCTCAATTCCATGGACATAGGTGCCTCCACCTATGGCAAGGCATTTTCCTTCACTCCCCGTGTAGTCCTCGTAGACCTTCAGAAGTGTCTTTACAAAGGGTGAGTCTGCCGGGGTGTGGTGGGGCATGGTAATCTCATTAGTGCCTTTAATTTCAATGCCTTTAGCCTTTAACTTGGCCTCCGAGGCGTCCGCTACGCTTTCCTTTGTGCCGCTGAGCGGGAAACGGCAGTCGAAACGTGCCGAAAAGCCTGTAAAGCTAAACTCCATTACACCCAAATTCAGTGTTAATTCGCCTGAAGCCTCGTCTTTCTGCTCTATTCCGAGGTATTTCCCGTAAATATCACCGTGTGGAAACAGCTCATTGAGAGCGCATATCATCTCAAAGCTCCGGCTCGGCGCCATTCTGATATGCGATAGTAAAAACAGTATCGCCGTCAATGCATTTATGCCTTCACTCGGCTCGGCGGCGTGAGCATTTTTGCCGTGGGCCGTAATTTTTATAAGGTCGCCTTCTTCATCAAGCGTGAACCTCGCTCCCGAATATTCCTCAATCATTTCAGACATGGCTTCGAGCTTATCAAAATCGATGCCCTCGACCACAGCCATAGCCTCGGGCGGGACTACGTTAACGCTCTCTCCGCCTTTAATCGAAATTACCCTGGGCAGCGCCTTGTCCTCCTGCCAGATAGCCCCAAAGGTCGGGGCATATCTGCCCTTTTCTATATTAATGACCGGATAGTCGGCGTCCGGCGAAAAGGTCTTTGGCGAGGGGCTGAAGCGCTTATAATAATAGGCGATATCCTCACTGCCGGTTTCCTCGGCGGTGCCTAGTATAAGTCTTGCGTTTTTTGACAGACTTGGCTCAATCTCCCTTGCGGCCGCGAGGGCGTAGAGTGAAGCGACAGCAGGCCCTTTGTTGTCCATTGCACCGCGGCCGAATATCATCCCGTCCTCAACCGTGCCGCGAAATGGCTCCTTCGTCCAGCCCTTCCCCTCCGGCACGACGTCCAGATGTGCCAGTATTGAAAGCTCGGTCGGCTTATCGTTTAAATCGACTGTGCCAACATAGTTTTCCATGTTATCAGGGGAAAACCCGAGCTCCCTGGCTATTTTGAGCGCCTCTTCAAGGGCCTTAGCCGGGCCGTCACCAAAGGGTCTTCCCTCCT
>JAAYOL010000045.1 GCA_012520395.1 Clostridiales bacterium | reverse complement strand
TCACCATGGCCGACTGCGTAGCCGGTTCCGCCGCGCGCGGCGACGGGCGCAACTATGTAACCCTTAGCAGCAGCTTCAATTTTATTCGCAGCGCTAAGGTGGGCAAGGTTTACGCCGTTGCAAAGGTTCATCACCGCGGCAGGACCATCTGCCACGTCGCAACAAGGCTGATAGACGAGCAGGCCAGGCTGCTGGCCGAGGGCAGCTTCACAATGTTCTGCCTGCAGGAGCCTTTTGTGATGGATTGACGCTGCATTAGCAACAATATCATATACAGAGCCGGCAGCCGCCTCGTGAATGCGGGCCGCCGGCTTTTTTGCCTTGCTGCCGATTTATTATGTATCGCCGCCCGCACCCTCCGTTATTCGTATTTATATACAATTCATCCCATATATTTTCGCTCATTATGTCAATAGTTTTAGTGCGTGATATGTGATAGGTTTAAATTGACAGAATTATTTTCCGTTTTTTGGGCTGAGAGGAGCGATTATGAAAAGGGCTTTTATACTCTTAATTGTCTTTATGCTTCTTCTTTCCGGCTGCAGCCCAAGCCGCACTGTAAAAGATGAGGCAATAAAGGATTTCAACAAAGAATTAAAGCAGAGCTTTGAGGAAATAAAAAAGATCAAAACCTATATAATTAGGCCAAGTCTTAATTGGGACATATACGTGAGCGACACAGAAAATATGGACGATATTTTTTACTATGTTGTTGACTATTTAAAGACAAGCAATATCGTTGAGGATGAACTTAGAGACAAATATACAGGGGTTTATTTTATCAGCAGGATAACAATAACTGTTATCAAGAAAAAAACCAGACGAACATACCAAGGTTATTATTATAAGCGCGGCACAACGATATATGCTGACAATGAATCCGCCAACGTCGTAGACAACTTCACAACCTGGTATCGGTGGGATGATGATACATGGATTTATAACTACGGAGAAACCGAATAACGGCTGTTAATTTGCGCTCTGCCGCATATTTATTTCACCCCCCGTCCTTTTTTGCGTTATAGTTGTCCCCTTATTTGAATAGACTAAAGCAAGCCAAATAAGGATGTGATATAATGAATGGTAAAAAAGGTATATCCCTACAAAAGCCTGTGCGCAACTGGATACTCTTTGGCATCCCGGTGGCATTCATTTTAGGTTCTGTCATGCATTTCGTTTACGAATGGTCGGGCAATAATACTCTGGCGGGCATCTTCTCGCCCGTGAACGAGAGCGTTTGGGAGCATCTTAAGCTTCCCTTCTGGCCCCTGCTTGTCTGGTGGATAGTCGGCTACTTCCTGTTTAAGAAAAAAAGCGGCGTCTCGCCCGCGCGCTGGTTCTCCTGCTGTGCTGTGTCCTTATGGGCAAGTCTTGTGTTTATTATCGTAGTCCACTACACCTACACGGGCGTTTTCGGCGGCGAATCCATGCTGGTCGACATTTTGGCCATGCTTGCGGGAATTCTTGTGGGCCAGCTTCTTGCTTTGCGGGTCTGTAAATGCGCCGATATAAAGGACGGCCTCCTTATCCCGGCGCTTATCGCCATTATTTTGCCCGCCGCGGCTTTCATTGTATTTACCTTTGTGCCCCCGGAAATCCCCCTCTTTATCGACACCCAGTCAAATACCTATGGTATTTATAACGCTAAAAAGTAACTAAAGCTTACGAAGGAGAACGGCCTATGCCTGAAATCTATCTTGCCGGCGGCTGCTTCTGGGGCCTGGAGAAGTATCTCCGCTCAATAAAGGGCGTTTTATCCGCCGAGGTCGGCTACGCAAACGGAATGACTGATAACCCCAGCTATGAGGATGTCTGCTACAACGACACCGGGCACGCCGAGACCGTAAAAGTCGAATACGACGCAAAGGTTTTACCGCTTCACTTCCTGCTGGAGCTCTATTTTAACGCCGTTGACCCGACAAGCGTAAACCGTCAGGGCGGCGACAGGGGTGTGCAGTACAGAACCGGCGTATATTACACGGACGAGAGCGACCTGCCTGTTATCAGCCACGCGATTGAAAACCTGCAAAAGCGCTTTGACAAGCCGATTGCGATAGAGGTAAAGCCGCTATTAAATTACAGCCCCGCCGAGGAATACCACCAGAGATACCTGGACAAAAACCCCGGGGGCTACTGTCATATAGGGCCGGGGCTTTTCAAAAAGGCTGCCGCCGCCCGGGTGGACCCGGAAAAATATACTGCGCCCGACAAGAGTGCCCTGCGCGAAAAGCTCAGCGAAACGCAGTACGCCGTCACACAGAACGATGCGACGGAGCCGCCCTTCAGAAACGAGTTCTGGGATCACAAAGAGGAGGGCATCTATGTCGATGTGACGACCGGCGAGCCGCTTTTTTCCTCAAAGGACAAGTTCGACTTCGGCTGCGGCTGGCCCAGCTTTACAAAGCCGATAGACCCCTTCACAGTCGGTAAAAAAGCCGACTTTTCACACGGGATGATCAGGACGGAGGTCAGAAGCCGTGTCGGGGACGCCCATCTCGGCCATGTGTTCGACGATGGCCCGAGGGAGAGCGGCGGCCTGCGATACTGCATAAACAGCGCGGCCCTGCGCTTTGTCCCAAAGGAGGACATGGAAAAAGAGGGCTATGGCTATCTGCTGGATATTTTCAATTAAAAATACAGCCTAAACACTTTCCGGCAAAACGCAAGACACCCGCTTGTCAGCAGCCTCTCAAGCTTCGCCACTTGCAGATATCTGAAACACCTTCGGCAAAATGCCAAAGGTGTTTCTTTTTATTTGTTTTGGCCGGGCCCGGTATTTATCTTCTTTTTCCTAATCAGGTAAACTACCATAGTTATCAGGGGGAGCACAAATATAACAGGCAGAGTTATAAAGGGAAACACCCTGTCCGAGCGCAGAATCTCGACTGTGGCAGATTTGTTCATAATCGGGAGAAGGCTCACTATGAAGCCAATTGCAGAAACCGGAATGACAAAGGGTTTGTAAGACTTCAGCCCAAAAATGCCCGAGAGTCCGCGGCAGGCCATAAAATTATACATGGTCAGCTTCAGCAGCGACAGCGGAAACCACGCCAGAGTATTTATGGCGTGCATTCTCTCTAGAAAGCCGAATGCCTCCACCTGACGGGTATACACATAGTAAGGATTCCAGGCTATCCTGGCAAAGTCTACTCCAAGTACCAAAATGGTCGGAAGAAGTATTAGTAAAAACCCTGCGCCAAAGATGAGCATCGACTTGAGATAGGTCTTGTATACGCTGACCTCCCGCTTTAGAAAACAGGAGAAGTTGAGGAAAATAAAAATTTCGGAATACCTCGCGGCCGTCAGAAACGCGCCCATGTTCAGGTCAATAAATTTTGAGTCCACCAGAACGGGCTTCAATATCCCGATATCCATCTTATCTATGCCCATAAGAAAAAATATGATTATCGTAAAGATTATTATGGGCACAAAGATTGTAGCAAGCCTTCCAATAGTTCCGGCGCCCTTGTAGGCCGAATATGACACCGCTATCAGCATGGTCACCAGCAGACCCCATGTGGGCGTGTCCGGGAACAGGTACAGGTTAATAAATATTGCCATTATGAGCATGCAGGCACAAAAGCAAAACAGGAAAAAAAGCAGAAACAAAAAAACAAATAGTTTGCCCAAAAATTTTCCCAGAGTTTTTTCGAATATTTCGTTAGCGCTGTTGCCCCGGAACTTATTTACGATAAAAAGCAAGGGAAAATCAAGCACAATGCTATAGAGTATCGTCAGTATCAGAACAATCCAAACATCCTGATTTGATGGCGGCGCGTTTAGAATGGGCATAAATGTGTAGGGAAAAACCAGAGCGCTACCCGCTGCCATAAGCAATAGCTGAAAGGAGGTAATAGATGGTTTTTGTGTCATTTGTCCTCCTCCTCATACAAGAACGGCCGTTTCAACTCACCGGATCTTACAACGGAGGATTCTACGGAGACCTTGACCTGCGCGTCTGAAAACGACTCGTCCCACTTATCCCTCAGCTCTCTCCATTCTATGGGATTCTGGTCGTGCATATGTTCCCCAAAGCCGAAGATGTCGCTTTCAAACTCCTTCTGCGCCCTAGTAATTGCACCTGTTATCTCGTTTTTGAGCTTTTCGTTAAATAGCTCTTCCAGCTTTTCCAGCGTTTCAGGCTGACTGATTTCAATATTGCTGCTTTCGGACACGATGCGGGAGTCGATCTTCAGCTTGACATCAATCTTTATGCTCTCGTCTTCCTTTGAGGTTTTTATGCTGCACCTTGATTTCGAGATGTTGAAAACCGTGTCGCCGTCCTCAGAGGGAACAGTGATATGAATATTTCGCACCTGGTTTGTAATAAAGTTGTAGGCCCTGGCCTCCTGACCGTTGAAGTAGCCTGCAAGAACCCCGTCTTTGAAGGCAGCGAGCCCCTCGCATATAATTTTGTATTCCTTTTCCTCTCCCGACTCTCCCCCCGAATCCCCGCCGCCGGAGGAGTTAAACTCATTTTCAACCACTTCGACCAGCCCTGCCACAGGCTGCTTTCCGTCGCTGTAGAAGTCCCTGACAAAGTCGAGGGTGGTCAGAAATACAGCTTTGGAGCTTGCTTTGGGCTGAAAATTGCTCATGGTTTCCATATAGTTGCCCAAGGTGTCGGACAGGCCGACGCTTGCCTTATAGATTTTTTGAGGCTCCTCACCTTTTATTACGCTAATCATAGCTGTTTCGTCTGTCACCCGTGACCTGAGTACATAATCGATTGTGTCGGTAATATCTTTTTTTGCGAGCCTCTCGGAGAAGAAGCGGATCTTGCTGTCCCCGCCGAACACGCTCCTTTCAATGGTCAGAGAAACATCCGAAAGGGCTTCTCTGGGAGAATCCCCCTTAGCGTCAACAACTAAGCTGGACGTCCCCTTTTCTCCCTCTTCGCCCGCCCCGGAGGGCGACGCGTCTATAAATTCCGCGTAAATTATATACTTTCCTTCTTCGTCAATATCATAAATAATGCTGTTGAAAATGGCGAGGTACTTTGGTTCTATTCTGCTCCAGCAGCCCGAGAGCGTCGATATTATAAACGCGCACAAAACAATGCTTACCGTCTTTTTTATTGAAGCCGCCCCCCTCATCATAATCTAGAAGTTT
>JAAYOL010000044.1 GCA_012520395.1 Clostridiales bacterium | reverse complement strand
CTACGATGTGTTCGAGAGCGCTGACGAGGCTCTGAAATTTGTCGAAGGCTCCGAGACCTTCCCCATGGTCATAAAGGCAGACGGACTGGCGCTCGGCAAGGGCGTTATAATAGCCGAATCAAAGGACGGGGCGCTTGAAGCCATCCGCTCAATAATGCTCGACAGAGTGTTCGGCGAAAGCGGCAAGCGCATAGTCATTGAGGAGTTTCTCACCGGGCCAGAGGTGTCCGTTCTCTCCTTTACCGACGGGAAAACCATCGTCCCCATGGTCTCCTCCATGGACCATAAGCGCGCCCTCGACGGCGACAAGGGGCTGAACACCGGCGGTATGGGTGCGATAGCTCCTAATCCCTATTACACGGAGGAAATCCAGAAAAGATGCATGGAGGAAATTTTCCTCCCGACTATAAGGGCCATGAATGCCGAGGGACGCACATTTAAAGGCTGTCTCTACTTCGGTCTGATGCTCACGGAAAAGGGGCCCAAGGTCATAGAGTACAACTGCCGCTTCGGGGATCCGGAGACACAGGTTGTGCTGCCGCTGCTTAAAACCGACCTGCTCACGATAATGAAAGCGGTGCGTGAAGGCACTCTCAGCGAGGTAGAAGTTGAGTTTTCCTCCGGCAGCGCCTGCTGCGTCGTCATGGCCTCCGGCGGCTACCCGCAGGAATATGAAAAGGGCAAGGAAATCACTTTTTCTGACACAAAGGACGCAATAATCTACCATGCGGGCACAAGGCTCGAAAACGGAAAAATACTGACTAACGGCGGGCGTGTCCTCGGCGTCACAGCGACGGCAGACACACTCCCCGAGGCTATCAAAAAAGCTTATGAAGCAGTAAAAGGCGTGAGGTTTGAGGGCGCGCACTATCGCCGGGATATCGGCGCAAGGGCCCTTCAGAAGCAATAAATATAAACGCGGGGGTGCGCTATGGTTTACAGAATATATACAGAACGGAAAAAGGGCTTTGAGGCGGAGGCCAAGGCTTTGCTGTCGGACATCAGGGAGTTTTTGCTGATCAAGTCCGTCTCCTCGCTTCGAATTTTAAACCGCTATGATGTGGAGAATACCGATAGGAGCATCTTCGATGCCTGTATCAAAACGGTTTTCTCGGAGCCGCAGACGGACAACGCCCTGTTTACGCTCCCGAAGGGCGATTATGTGTTTGCAACTGAATATCTGCCGGGTCAGTTTGACCAGCGCGCAGACTCCTGCGCCCAGTGCATACAATTCGTATCCGGCGGAGAAAAGCCACTTGTCCGCACGGCGAAGGTCTACATCCTCGGGGGTAATCTCACCGAGGATGAGCTCAGTGCAATAAAAAAGTATGTGATTAACCCGGTAGAGAGCCGAGAGGCCTCGCTCGATATGCCCAAGACTCTCGACATTCCCTACGAGGTCCCTGCCGATGTCCCGGTCATGGACGGATTTCTCGATTTGGACGAGGACGGGCTTCGGACATTCATCTCGGAATACGCCCTTGCGATGGATTTTGAGGACGTTTTGTTCTGTCAGCAGTATTTCAGGAGTGAGGGGCGCTGCCCCACTCTCACCGAGATACGCATGATAGACACCTACTGGTCCGACCACTGCCGCCATACGACCTTTTTAACAATAATAGACAGGGCCGATATAGAGGACAAGGACGTAAGGGCGGGCTTTGAACGTTACCTCTCCATTCGCTCCGAGCTTGGCCGCGAAAAGCCGATGACTCTTATGGACATCGCGACCATCGGCGCTAAGTACCTGAAGAAAACAGGCCATCTGGACAAGCTTGACGAGTCCGAGGAGATAAACGCCTGCACCGTCAAGGTTAAGGTGGACGTTGACGGCAGGGACGAGGACTGGCTCTTCCTGTTTAAAAACGAAACTCACAACCATCCAACGGAGATAGAGCCCTTCGGCGGCGCGGCGACCTGTATAGGAGGCGCCATCCGCGACCCCCTTTCGGGGCGCGCTTACGTCTATCAGGCAATGCGTGTCACGGGTGCTGGCGATCCGACGGTTCCGATTTCGGAAACCCTGCCCGGAAAGCTGCCCCAGCGTAAGATAGTCACAACTGCCGCGGCGGGCTACTCCTCCTACGGCAATCAAATCGGGCTTGCCACGGGACTCGTTGACGAGATATACCACAGCGGCTATATTGCAAAGCGCATGGAGATAGGCGCTGTAGTCGGCGCAGCTCCGCAGAAGAACGTGCGCCGCGAAAAACCGGTGCCCGGCGATCTCATCGTGCTGCTCGGCGGGCGCACGGGGCGCGACGGCTGCGGCGGCGCCACCGGCTCTTCCAAATCTCATAACCTTGAGTCGCTTGAAAGTTGCGGCGCGGAGGTGCAAAAGGGCAACGCCCCCGAGGAGAGAAAGCTCCAGCGCCTGTTCAGAAACGGAGAGGCTGCGCGGCTTATTAAGCGCTGCAACGACTTCGGCGCGGGCGGCGTGTCGGTCGCCATCGGTGAGCTGGCAGACGGCCTGAAAATCAATCTCGACGCCATTCCAAAAAAGTATGAAGGCCTCGACGGCACCGAGCTTGCGATAAGCGAATCGCAGGAGCGCATGGCTGTCGTCCTGGATAAAAACGATGTAAAACGCTTTATTGAACTGGCCGAAGGCGAAAACCTTGAGGCCACTGTCGTAGCCGAGGTGCAGCAGTCCCCCCGTCTCGTAATTAACTGGCGAGGGAAAACGATTGTGGACATCTCGCGCGAGTTTTTAAATTCCAACGGTGCGGAAAAACGCACTGTCGTATCCGTTCAGCCTAAAGATATTCCCGAAAAACAGTCAAAGCCCGGTACTTTTAAAGAACGTATGACGGCACTCGCAGGGGACCTGAACGTCTGCTCGAAGCGTGGACTCTCCGAGCGCTTTGACTCTACTGTCGGAGCGGGCACAGTGCTCATGCCCTTTGGTGGCAAATATCAGCGCACGCCGATTCAGAGCATGGTCGCAAAAATCCCCGTGATGGAGGGTGATACATCTTCCTGCTCGGTCATGGCCTATGGCTACAACCCCTATATTTCCGAGGTAAACCAGTATGTGGGCGCATATCTGGCTGTTATTGAGTCGGTCTCAAAGCTCGTAGCCACGGGCGCGTCGCTGGATAACTGCTATCTTACCTTTCAGGAGTATTTTGAAAAGCTCGGCACTGACCCAAGGCGCTGGGGCAAGCCCTTCTCCGCCCTGCTCGGCGCCTTGTCGGCACAGCTTGACCTGAAGCTTGCGGCCATAGGCGGTAAGGACTCCATGAGCGGCAGCTTCGAGGATATTGATGTGCCCCCGACGCTAGTTTCCTTTGCCGTTTCGGTCTGCAGCGCCGAGAACATCATCTCTCCTGAGTTTAAAAGGGGCGGCAGCACCGTCCGTCTCCTCCTTCCCGAATACGGTGAAAACGGGCTTCCCAAGGCTGAAAGCCTGCTTAAAAACTTCTCGCTCGTCTTAGAGCTGATTTCAAAGAAACGTATCATCAGCGCATATACCCCAACCTATGGAGGCGTTGCCGAGGGCGTTATGAAAATGTGCCTCGGAAACCGTTTCGGCTTTGATTTTGACTCTGGAGTTGACGAGAGAACGCTTTTTGACTATCGCTACGGCGCCTTTATCCTCGAAACCGAAGGCGAGATTGTCGGTAAACTGCTGGGACATACGAGGGACTCCTATGCTTTGTGCTATAAGGGCGAGACTGTCTCGATGGACGAGCTTGAGGAAGTTTACGAGGGGCGCCTTGAGAAGATTTTCCCCAGTACCACAGAAAGCAGCCCCGCCCCTGTCAAAGCCTTTTCCTACGAAAAGCGCTCCGGCGTGGTGCCCGCTATCAGGACACCCAGGCCCCGGGTGCTCATACCTGTCTTCCCCGGCACAAACTGCGAATACGACACGGCCAGAGCCTTCGAAAAGGCCGGGGCGGAGCCGACGGTACTGGTCATTAAAAACCTCAGCCCTTCAGACATCGCCGAATCTGTCGAGAGGATGGAGAGGGAGATTGGGCGCTCACAAATAATAATGATACCCGGCGGCTTCTCGGGCGGCGACGAGCCGGACGGCTCCGGAAAGTTTATCACCGCCTTTTTCCGGAACCCGAGGATAAAAAACGCCGTGCACGAGCTGCTAGGAAGCCGCGACGGGCTTATGGGCGGCATCTGCAACGGATTCCAGGCGCTTATAAAGACGGGTTTGCTCCCCTACGGCTATATTACCGACACGGACGAAAACTCCCCCACCCTGACCCATAACACCATAGGCCGCCACCAGTCCAAGATTGTGAGGACGCGTGTTGCCTCCGTTAAATCCCCCTGGCTTGCCTCCTGCTCTGTGGGCGACATACACTCGGTTGCAATCTCTCACGGCGAGGGGCGCTTCGTCTGCCCGGAGGGGCTGCTGAAGTCGCTCGGGGAAAACGGTCAGATAGCCACTCAGTATGTCGATCTTGAGGGAAATCCAACCATGGAAATCCAATATAACCCCAATGGCTCGCTCTGCGCCATTGAGGGCATCACCTCCCCGGACGGCAGAATTTTCGGAAAGATGGGGCATTCTGAGCGCAAGGGCAGTTTTCTCTATAAAAATGTGCCCGGGAACTTTGATAACGGCATGTTCGAAAGCGCGGTCAATTATTTTAAGTAAAGTAACAAGGGGCGGCACTGTGCCGCCCCTTGACGATGTCTCGCTTGTCATATTCGGATTACTATGCTATAATCTGGCTTGCTTATCACAGAGGGAGGCGTGCGCTTTGGATATAACGGAAATTCTTCTCAGACTGGACGCTCTCGCTTTACAAAAGGAGACCGTGCTCATCGCAATTGACGGGGGCAGCGGCAGTGGTAAGACAACGCTTGCGGCCCTTCTGGCGGCAGAGCGCGGCTGTAATATCTTTCATATGGACGACTTTTTTCTCCGCCCCTCCCAGAGGACGGACGAAAGACTTGCTGAAATAGGCGGCTACACCGACTACGAGCGTTTTAAAACCGAGGTTCTGGACAAAATCATTGAGGGAAATGCCTTTAGCTACCGTGCGTACGACTGTAAGGTACAGTCATACAAAGAGGCGGTTTGCGTTTCTCCAAAGAAAATAAGCATTGTCGAAGGCTCATATAGCCGGCACCCCTACTTCGATGACGTCTGGGACCTGAAGATTTTCGTATCCGCCCCGAGGGAAATCAGGCTTTCGCGCATAAAAGAGCGCAGCGGCGACAAGCTCTTCGAGCACTTTGTTACCGATTGGATTCCCCGCGAGGACGCATATTTCAGTAAATTCAGGATAGAAGAAACCAGTGACCTCGTAGTTGTTAACGATTAAGGCGCTAAGCAAAAGCGCTTGCTTTCTATTCTTGCCGGTCCAAATTCCCGGAAGAGAGGTTAAACAGTAATGGAACAGTCAAAAATCGACAGAATTAACGAGCTAGCCCGTAAATCGAGGTGCACTCCCCTTACGGAGGAGGAGCTCGCCGAGCAGAAGCTCCTCAGGGAGGAATATGTTAAGGCCTTCAGGCGCTCGCTTGAGGCGCAGCTTGACAGAATTTATATCATAGACGAAAAGGGCGAAAAGAAGAAGCTCAGGCAGGGCGATTGCCAATAAGCTAAACTTAGTGAATGCTGGCACGCATACCTACCGGGGGCTTCTTTTCGCCTTGCAAAGCCCCTTCTTGAACCAAAAGAGCGCAGACTAAAGTCCGCGCTCTGAATTTTCAAATTAAAAACCTTTTCATTACCTCGGTGGCATCCGCCGGATCAGCGCTTAAAGTAAGTGTAAAGTTTATGTTCTCCTGTTCCCCTATCTTATGAAGCCACTCCAAGAATTCATCGACAGCCTTCGTGTCGCTGCCGTCGACTATTTTATATAGTCCGTCAATAAATATTTCGTTAATATCATAATTGCCCGAGTGAAGGCCGCATATAAAACCTTTCAAAAAGTTAAAGCCCTTGTGTCCGTAACTACTGGTATAGACGTGTCTCGCCTGAGTCGGTATATTATATCTGAGTGTTGGGTCCTTCTCTATACAAATGACGCATCTTTCTTCTCTAATCGCCTTATGCACCAGATCTATAAGCTGCTTGGTTTTCCCCGAGCCCTTGAGGCCCATAATTACCTTAACCATGTTGACCACGCTCCCAGTTTTTTATTGCGGCTCATCTCTCCGCTGATTATACTTTAACATTTTTGGGTAAGCTGTGCAACCGCTATTTTGATAATTCAAGAATTGTTTAAAAACCGGGTTTGCCCAGCAGACGGAACATATTCCGCTTATACTCCTCTACCCCCGGCTGGTCAAAGGGGTTTACCCCCTGCATATATGCCGAAAGGCCGCAGGCAAACTCAAAGAAATACACGAGCGCGCCCAGAGTCTCCTCTGTTATTGCCCCGGTTTTAAGCTCTATACAGGGCACTCCGCCCTTGACATGCGCCTCTTTCGTCGCCTCAAGCGCGATGCGGTTTACCTCGGAGAGGCTGCGCCCGGCCAGATAGTTGAGCCCGTCAAGGTTTCCGGCGTCCTCAGGAACCCTTAGTCTCTCCGGAGATTCAAAGGACACAAAGGTCTCTACAAGCGTCCTCTCCCCATCCTGGATATACTGTCCCATCGAATGCAAATCCGCCGTATATTCGACGCTTGCGGGGAAAAGACCGCCTCCATTTTTGCCCTCGCTCTCGCCGAAAAGCTGCTTCCACCATTCGCCCATGAACCGAAACTCCGGCTCGAAGCAGGCGAGTACTTCGACCTTTTTCCCGGCCCGGTAGAGCGCCTGACGCGCCATAGCAAAGCGCCAAGCCTCATTTTCGGCGGTTTTTCCGGAAAGTGCCCGACGCTCATGCAAGGCCCCCTCCAAAATCCTTTCTACATCAAGACCCGCCACGGCTATCGGCAGCAGACCCACCGCCGTGAGCACACTGTACCGCCCCCCGATATCATCGGGCACGACGAAGGTCTCATACCCTGCGCTGTCTGCCATCATCCTTAGCGCCCCGCGCGACCTGTCCGTCGTGGCATATATGCGGCGGCTTGCCCCCGCCCTGCCGTATTTTTTCTCCAGCAGCTCTCTGAAAAGCCTGAAAGCCACTGCAGGCTCGGTTGTCGTGCCCGATTTGGAGACCACGTTGACGCAGAAATCCCCATCGCTCACAAAATCCATCATGCGCCCGAGGTGAGCGCCCGAAAGGTTATTCCCCGCAAATATCACCTTGGGGGTATCTCCCTTCAGGAGATTGTGCTCCGGGCTCTTCAAAAGCTCAATAGCGGCCCTTGCCCCGAGATATGAGCCGCCGATACCTATTACGACCAGAGTGTCCGAGTCGTTTTTTATTCTCTCCGCGGCCCTTTTAATGCGCAGAAGCTCAGCCCTGTCGGGGCTCTCGGGCAATCTCACCCAACCTGTGTACTCTCCGCCCGCTCCAGCCCCGCTCTCCAGAAGCTCATGGGCACGAAGCGCCTCTCCGCTCAGGCTGAGCAGCTTATCTTCACTAATAAAAGGAACAACACCTGAAATGTCGGTCTTTACCATATATTATCTCCTTAGTTCTAGCCATATAAACATAAAATGGCCAAGTACATTTTGTACATGGCCATTTTACCTCGTTTTGCCTCTTTTTACAAGCTGCCGGTTACCATCAGGAGTAAATATTTTGTAAATATTTCCCACCAGTTGAGCTTCCCGACGGCATCCGCGGATATAAGCGGAAGTTCGGCAATTGTTTTGCCGTCTTTACCGGTAACCGTAAGGGTTCCAATCCTCTGTCCGGCGGCAACGGGCGCCTCTACCGATTCGTCAAGCTCGACTGTTTTTGTGATTCCGGCAGCCTCGGACTTTTTGAGCAGAATTTTTGATTCACCCTCTATAATCGGTTGGATATAGGATACTTTGCCCAGCTTTACGGGAACGGGTGGCAGCACCTCATCGGGTTTAGCATCCTGAAGCGTATAGGTTGAAAACGCGTAGCTCAGGAGCGATTTTGCAGCCTCAAAGCGTATGTCAGAGGTTTGCGCATGCATGACGACAGCTATGAATTCAACGCCTTCGCGCTCGGCGGTGGCTGAGAGGCAGTACAATGCCTCGTCTGTAAAGCCTGTTTTGAGGCCAGTGGTGCCGTTGAAAAAGCGTACAAGCCTGTTGGTATTCGTGATGCCGAACTCACCGTTTCTTACGGTATCCATCCATATAGTGGTGTACTTTTTAATCATGTTATGCTTAATCAGCTCGCGCGACATTATCGCAATGTCATAGGCGGAGCTCAGGTGCTCCTCCTTCGTCGGAAGCCCGGTGCTGTTTGCAAATACCGTGTCCTTCATCCCCAGCTCCGCTGCCCTTTCGTTCATCATCGCGGCGAAGGACGCCTCACTGCCGGCCAGATGCTCAGCAAGAGCTACGGCACCGTCGTTGGCGGAGCAGACCACCACGGCCTTGAGTATCTCCTCAAGGCTCATCTGCTCGCCCTCCCTCAGGTATATCTGCGAGCCACCCATCTTGGAGGCGTGTGTGCTGACGGTGATGGTATCGTCAAGCGAAAGAGTCCCATTATCTATTGCCTCGACAATGAGCAGGATGGTCATTATTTTCGTTACGCTGGCAGGGGCATATCGATTATGCGAATTTTGTTCGTACAGGATTTGGCCTGTGGTCTTTTCCATCAGAATAGCGGAGGGCACGGCGACGTTTATATTATCCATGGTGACAATTGCTTCAACTGCGGGCTCCCATGTTATATCGTTGGCAGACTCCATGGCAAGGGCAGTGCCGCAGAGCATGAGGCAGGCAAGAATAGCAGCCAAAACTTTTTTCATATATATCATTCCTTTCGCCAATAAGTCGTCTACTCAGATGATATGATGCCCGGACGACTTATATAACAGTTTGACCCATTAGAAATCACCTCTTTTTAATTAAACGGGAGCGGCCCGGACTAAAATATAAGCACAACAGAAAACGCACACCCTTTCCTGACGGAGGGGTGTGCGTTTGAGCTATTATTCTTATAAAACGGGCTTACACGCCGGCAAGCTCAAGTATCTGCGGAACCTTGGACTCCCAGCCCAAAGCCATGATATGTACGCCCTGGCAGTAGTCCTTGCACTCTCTGATCAAGCGGGCGGAGATTTCAACACCGGTGATGCCGGCCTTGGTTCTCTCCTTGTCCGCCTTCAGCTCTTCGATCATCTCATCCGGGACATGTATGCCGGCGACGTTGGCATTCATGTATCTGACCATGCCGACATTTTTCGGAATGACGATGCCGAGCTGGACAGGCACGCCGAACTGCTTGGCCTGTTCCATGAACTTGATGAACTTCTCAGGCTCATAAACCGCCTGCGTCTGGAAGTATTCTGCTCCGGCCTTGACCTTTGCCTCCATTTTGGCAAGCTGGACATCGACGGAATCACTGCAGGGCGAAACGACAGCGCCCTTGGAAAACTTGGGCGGCTCACCGTCGAGCGGGTTGCCGGCCATGTCCTCGCCCGCTTCAAGCTTTCTCACCATGTGTAACAGCGAAACGGAATCGAGGTCGAAAACCGGCTTTGCCTGCGGGTTGTCGCCGAGCGTGGTGTGGTCGCCGGTCAGGCATAGCAGGTTGTCTATGCCGAACAGCGCCGCGCTGAGTATATCCGACTGCAGACCGATACGGTTTCTGTCGCGGCAGGTCATCTGAACTATCGGGTTTAAGCCCCTGTCCTTCAGGGCCTTGCAGGTTGCCAGGGAGCCAAGGCGCATGACAGAAGACTGATTATCGGTTACGTTAATCGCATGGACTTTACCCTTTAAAAACTCCTCAGCTTCTTGCAGAAGATGCTCAATATGAAAGCCCTTAGGGGGACCTACTTCTGCAGTAACTACAAACTCGCCACGCTGAAATAACTCAGTAAGTTTCATCTTTATCACTCCTAATCATTTTTATCTTCTTTAAACGGCCTGGAATAATCGCGCACCTGTGTCTGATATTTCAGCGTGTCCAGCTTACCGAGCTGTTCAAGCTTGCGGTAAATACGATCCCAGCCGCATTCCATGTCCTTGTCTACTTCGCATCTGCCGTTTTTCGAGCCGCCGCACTGGCCGTTGACCAGGCTTTTCGAGCATGCGGTAATCGGGCATATGCCCCCGG
>JAAYOL010000043.1 GCA_012520395.1 Clostridiales bacterium | reverse complement strand
ATGCTGCCCGCCGTAACGGTGCTTACACTCTATGCAATTTTGCCGATTCTACGAAATACCTATACCGGCATTACCGAAGTCGATAAGAGCTATACGGAAGCTTCGCGCGGCATCGGCATGACCAATATGCAAACTCTGTTTCGGGTTGAAATTCCCATTGCTCTGCCAACCATAATCACCGGAATCCGTCTTTCAACGGTGTATATCGTGAGTTGGGCTACGCTTGCGGGACTAATAGGCGCCGGAGGACTTGGAGATCTTATATGGACCGGTCTTTCCACCTATAATACCAACTATATTCTGGCAGGTGCAATTCCGTCCGCAATAATGGCACTTGTGTTAAACGGACTGATTGGAGTATTGGAAAAGATACTTACACCTCGTGGATTAAGGGGGTCGAGAGTATGAGTAGTGTACTGTTACAGGGTATTGTGGAGCATATGATTATCGTATCAATTGCAATTCTTATTTCAACGGTAGTCGGTGTCATTTTGGGCGTTATTTCCTATTGGGTACGTTTTCTCGATTCGGTCATTCTTAGTATTTCTGAGGTGTTGCAAACGATACCCTCCCTTGCTCTGCTTGCTCTGCTGATGATAATTTTTGGGCTAGGGAATATCACTATAGTTATCGGGCTTGTATTATATGCATTGCTGCCTATTGTCCGCAACACCTATACGGGACTTAAAACTGTTTCCCCACACTTAAAGGATGCGGCCCGTGGTATGGGAATGTCAAAAATGCAGCGGCTGTTTAAGGTTGAAATTCCGCTTTCGTTTCCCCTCATCTTTTCCGGGATTAAAATTGCGCTTGTAAACTCACTTTCAGTGGCCGTCATGGGCGTTCTCATAGGTGCAAAAGGATTGGGGACCATCATTTATCGCGGAATCCAATCACGGAATATGGAGACTATTCTTATGGGGGCAATTCCGGTTGTCGTAATGGCGCTCGCCTTCGATTTCGGTATGTCCAAAATTGAGAAGAAACTAATTAAACGGGCAAAATAATTTTATTTGGGAGGTTAACATGAAACTTAAGAAGATTATCGGACTGGGGCTATCAATCATTTTACTCTCAGCCATCGCCCTAACGGGTTGTGCCGGGAGTGATAAAATTGTAATCGGCTCTAAGGACTTCGGTGAAAACATTTTACTTGGTGAAATCTTTGCGCAGCTGGTTGAGGCCAAGACGGACATTAAGGTAGACCGAAAGCTGAGCCTGGGCGGCACCTTTGTATGCTTTGAAGCCATCAAGAAGGGGGATATTGATGTTTATCCCGAATACACCGGAACAGCGCTCACCGCACAATTAAAAATGGATGTTATCGGTGACCCGGACGAGGCATACGCAGTCGTTGCAGATGAGTTTTATAAACAGTTTAAGATAAAATGGCTCAGTCCATTAGGCTTTAATAACACATATACTCTGGCTGTGACTCAGGATGTTCATAAGCAATACGGTATAGAGACCTTCAGTGACCTTGCAAAGATTTCCGAAAATCTTGTGTTTGGTGCAGAACATGAGTTCTTTGACAGACAAGACGGTTATGATGGACTTATAGAGGCATACTCAATGAAATTTAAGGGCGAGCCAAAGAAAATGAATGTCTCGCTTAAATATCAGGCAATTGGCAATGGCGATATGGATGTCACAGACGCCTTCGCCACTGACGGCGCGATAAAGCAGTATGATCTTGTGGTCCTTACCGATGACCTGGGCTTTTTCCCGCCCTATTATGCAGCGCCCATTATAAGAAACTCCACACTTGAAAAGCATCCCGAACTTGAAGATGTTTTAAATGTGCTTGCCGGTACCATTGATGACGCAGCGATGACCGAACTTAACTACAAGGTTGATGTAGAGGGACAGGATGTAGCCGTTGTTGCAAAAGAGTTCTTGAATGAGCGCGGCTTATTAGATTAAAGCCTTACAGCACAGTAGCACTGATATTCAGCGGAAACGAACAAACTGTTGATGCCAAATGCTCTGAGGGCATCAATGCGAAAAGAGAGCCGCAGCGGTTTTAATGCCGCTCGGCTCTTTTTATACTTGATGATCGGTTATGACCGCTAGGTGTTCTGCTTCACGAACGGGTGGAACGGAAAACAGATTGAAACTCAAAATGCAAGCAGGAGAGGGCGCCCCTATCCTGCTTGCGTTTTGTTTTGTCAGCTTAGAAATAGGGACGGACTATGACATTCACATCGATTTCAACATAGACCTGTCGCAGTTTAACATTGATTGCGATATCCCTGAAAGAAAATAAAACCCGCCGAAATCCAAAGATTTCAGCGGGAATCTAAAAGCTCTTTCCCCTCATATGGTGGAGACGAGGGGGATCGAACCGCTGACCTCTTGAATGCCATTCTTTTTTGAGGTTCCTAAGCCACGCAAAAACACCGAAAATCAAGGGTTTTGGGCTCCAAAATCTCCTTAATTTACGGTGTTTTTATTTTCATTCCACTCACATTCCACTT
>JAAYOL010000042.1 GCA_012520395.1 Clostridiales bacterium | reverse complement strand
GCATCAGCGAGAACAGCATGGTGCTCACGGCGGTTATCCAGGTCCAGCCGTTGTCGACAAAAAGCTGCTTGAGCTCCACAAGGCTATCTAGCTCAAGTATGCTGCCCGTCGCCATATAGGCCATAATTATTATCGGAACAACTATCTCGTTTGCCGGGAAGCCTAGGATAAAGGCCATAAGGATCACGCCGTCGAGACCCATGAGCCGTGCGAAGGGGTCTAGAAAGCCGGATAGGTGAGCTAAAAGCGTCACACCGCCTACTGTGATGTTCGCCATGACCCAGATGATGAGCCCCGCCGGCGCTGCGACCACTACCGCCCTGCCGAGCACGAAAAGCGTCCGGTCGAGTATTGAGCGCACAATTATCCTGCCAATCTGCGGCCTTCTGTAGGGCGGCAGCTCCAGCGTAAACGAGGAGGGGATACCCCTCAGTATCGTTTTTGAGAGCATTTTGGACGCGGCGAAGGTCATAATTACTCCGAGCACTATGACGCAGGTGAGCAGGAGCGCCGAAATGACGGGGCCGCCAAAACCCGTCGCGGTGACGAAGAACATCGTCAGTATCGCGATAAGCGTTGGAAAGCGCCCGTTACAGGGCACAAAGTTGTTGGTTATTATGGCAATCAGCCGTTCCCTCGGCGAGTCAATTATTCTGCACCCTACGATTCCGGCGGCGTTGCAGCCGAAGCCCATTGCCATTGTAAGGGCCTGCTTTCCGCAGGCGGAGCACCTTTTGAAGTACTTGTCGAGGTTGAATGCAACGCGCGGCAGATAGCCAAGGTCCTCAAGCAGAGTAAAAAGCGGGAAGAAAATCGCCATTGGCGGCAGCATGACGGACACCACCCAGGCCAAAACCCGGTAAACGCCGAGCACCAGAGCGCCGTGCAGCCAGTCCGGCGCATTTAGAAAGACAAACAGCTCCGTAAGCTTATTCTGCAGCTTTAAAAACAAGGTGGAAAGCCACTGGGATGGGTAGTTTGCGCCCGTAATTGTAATCCAGAAAATAAGTGCCAGCAGCCCCAGCATTATGGGAAAGCCCGTGAGCCTGCTTGTAAGCAAGCGGTCAATTTTCCTGTCGGTTGCGTCGTAGCCGGTCTTTTCAAAGGTAACTGTATCGAGGCAGAGGGCTTCTGCCGTTAGCACGAGACAGGACACAATCTTGTCGCGCAGGCTCTCCCTGCTTATGCCATTATCCGAGAGGTGGAGCCAGGCGCGCTCCAATGCGTTTCTTATCTCCCCGTCCTCAAGAAGGTCAAAGCCAAGATAGTCGCGCAGGGCGGCGAGAAGTGTTTCGTCACTGTCTAGTAGCTTGAGGCTGAGCCAGCGGGGGTTTATTCTCCCGCCTGCTTTTTCTGCGGCAAGGGGCTCGATGATGCCGATGGCCTCTTCTATTGGTTCTATGTATCGGATTCTTATAGGAGTCCTTTCGCCTTCGCCATGCAGAAGCTCATCAACTGACTGCATAAGCCTGTCGAGGCTCCTTTTCTTTCTCGCGGTCGTCCCGACAACAGGTACCCCAAGTTTCTTTGACAGACCGTCGAGGTCTATTCTGATGTTTTTCTTCTTCGCCTCGTCCATCAGGTTTACGCAGACTACAACTTTGCCTGTTATCTCTATGGATTGTAAAACGAGGTTTAAGTTTCGCTCAAGGCAGGTGGCGTCGCAGACCACGACGACGGCGTCCGGACTGCCGAAGCAGATGAAGTTGCGCGCCACCTCCTCCTCTGCCGAGTGCGCCATCAGGGAGTAGGTGCCCGGGATATCGACCATTATGTAATTATAATCCCCGTAGGTACAATAGCCCTGCGCATTTGCGACCGTCTTGCCCGGCCAGTTGCCCGTGTGCTGGTTGAGCCCCGTAAGACCGTTGAAAACCGTGCTCTTGCCGACGTTTGGATTACCGGCGAGAGCCACAACCCTGTCGCCGGGGCTTTGCTTTTTTATCACAAGACCCCTGTCAACGGCCTTCAAACCCGTAGAGCCGCTTGTCAGACCCATTTAAACACTCCCCGGGTCAGCAGAAAATGCGGACGTTGCCCGAATCCTCGGCCCTAAGGGCGATGACCGCACCCCTTATCAGAAAGGCTGTCGGGTCGCCCGCGGGACTTTTTCCAAGGCACTCCACCTCCGTGCCCTCAATAAGCCCTATATCCAAAAGCCTCCTTCTGATTCCGCCCGTCGAGTCAAGCGCCCTGACCCTTGCCCTCTGCCCGCGCTTTAAATCCTTGAGTGTTGCTATATTGTTCATAAAAGGTGTCCCCTTATAATAGATTTTAGGATAGGGAAACTTAGTTTCCCGATGCTATTATATTGCGCTCACAGCGCTGTTGTTCCAAAAATAATCCGGAAGGGCGGTCAGCGATGGAATTCAAATCCGACTTTTATACGCTCAAGGGCTATCAGATGATTGAAAACACCAAGATAACCTCATCAATGGAGGATTATCTTGAAATGATTTGCCGCCTTTTGAAAACCCAGGATGTGGTGCGCGTGACGGAGCTTGCCGACAGGCTGAATGTAAAGCCCTCCTCGGCGTCAAAAATGGTGAGCAACCTGAAGCTCTCCGGCCTTGTGACCTTTGAACGCTACGGATACATAAAGCCCACGGCAAAGGGTGAGGCGGTGGGTGAATACCTGCTGTATAGGCACGATGTTCTGAATGACTTTCTCTGCCTCGTCAACAACTCCGAGGACGAAACCGAGCAGGTGGAAAAGATTGAGCACTTTTTGAGCCGTGGCACGATAGAGAATATTAAAAGGTTCATGGACGCGGTCAGGGGAGTTCTCTGATTCTGAACAGAAGAAGTGAACCACAGCGCCCCTCCCCCGAATATTATGGTATGTGGCAAACCTGCCGCAGAGAGGAGGGCGTCTGTGGAAACGGGCGTGATTTTGGCACTTATCTTTATTCTTGCCGCCACGGCGTTCTTTGCATCATACCTAAATGTAATGCGAAGACGGCGGCAGACGCGCGTCGAGGCGGACTGGGAGGAGATACTGGCCGATTCCGGCTATATTTACGACCGGAAGCAAAATATATTTTACTCAGCTATTGACGCATGGCAGAGAAACTACGGATACAGTAAGCTTTACGATGAAGCGGCAGCACCGATGAGCCTTATCATCGACTGCGAGCCGATATATTTCAATTACGGCGGCAAAAACTGGCTCATAGAGCTTTGGAAGGGTCAATATGGCATGACAACGGGCTGCGAGGTCGGCGTTTACAATACCGAGGGCCCGGTACAATATTTCCCCAATGGCTTCAACTATACACTCTATAACTGCGCAAGCGAGCCCGACCACCTGCAAATGTCCCTTACGCTGTATAAAAACGGCAGGAGCCTGTTCTCCAGGAGCGGCGTACATTGGTGGCTCACAGGCTTTGTTTTGGGAGAGTTCTCGGAGCCGTCGGAGCTTGTGATGGAGCTTACAATATCCCTAAAGGACAGGGAAATGCTCATGGCCTTTACCAATAGCCTCCGGGGCTTGGGTTACACAAACAGGGAGGTCAGGGTTTCCGGCAACAATGTCGGCATTTTGTTTTCGACTCCGCATTCCGAGCAGCCCAATACCCGCACCGAGCTCATAAGCCGACTGTCGCAGATGAAAAACAAATACCTTTGTGAACGATACCAGGAGGTGACTGAGGGAGCTGAGAATATAGACGAGGCCATAGAAGCGGTGCGGCAAAAAGCGCCGGAGCTCTTCAAGCTTATCGGCAATATCGGAAGACCGGCTAGTCTTTTCAAAGATACGGGCGCCATGGCAAATTAGTGCCGGGGAGGTGGTGGTATGTCCGCATCAAAGCGCATTTCAGAAGCGTTCAGATATGCCCCTGAGATTCCTTTTGACGACGACTCTAAGATAGTGCTGATGAGCGATTGCCATAGGGGTGACGGGAGCTGGACGGATTCCTTCGCATCCAACCGAAACCTCTTTCTGGCGGCTCTAAATGAATACAATGAAGATAAATTCACCTACATAGAGCTGGGTGACGGGGATGAGCTGTGGGAAAGCGTGGATTTTGCGGCCATTGGCTATTCGTACAGGGACATATTCTCGCTCATGTCTCGTATGTATTCAGATGGTCGGCTCTACCTCCTGTATGGGAACCACGACATGGATAAACGAGACCTCAGTTTCGTAAAATTAAACTACGAGTCCCTTGCGTTTCCGGACGTAGTGATATACGAGGGCGTAATACTCAGGCACAAGAACGGAAACCGGCTCTATCTCCTGCACGGGCATCAGGCCGACTATTTTAACGACAAACTCTGGAGGCTAAGCCGGTTTATGGTACGGCGTTTATGGACACCGCTCGAGACGCTCGGAGTCAACGACCCCACCAGCGCCTCCCAAAACAGCAGGAAGAAGAGCAAAGTGGAGCAAAAGCTCTCGCGCTGGGCCCGGGAACAGGCTTCGATTCTGATTGCGGGCCATACGCACAGGCCTGTCTTGCCAAAGCCGGGCGAGGGACTTTATTTCAACGACGGCAGCTGTGTCCACAGAGAATACATTACGGCGCTGGAGCTGCAAGGCGGCATGGTATCGCTCGTCAAATGGAGCCATAAGACCAAATCCGACGGCATCATCTATGTGGGGCGCGATGTACTACAGGGGCCGGAGAAGCTAAGCGATTATTATGAATATTAAAATCCGTTGTAATTACAACGAATTTTTTCTGAAAAATATGTTAAACTTAGAGCGAAAGAAAGGAAAGGAGGACTCAATATGTTTAGCGGCTGTCCCGGAACAAGCAGATTAAAGACCCCCACTCTGGAAATTAAAATATGTCCTGTCTGCGGGAGCGAGATTGAGCTCTTTTCAACGGACATTCAGGTGCCCTGCGACAAGTGTGGCTTTGTCGCTTACAACGATATACAGTCCTGTATTTCTTGGTGTAAATATGCCAAGCTCTGCGTAGGCGAGGAGCTTTACAACAAACTGATGAACAAGGAAGAAAAAACAGAAGAATAAGACGCCGGTGCTCCATGCGGAAAGCATGGAGCACCTTTGTATCGAAAACATTGGTTGAAAAGTTTTCCAATATAACATATAATGTATTTTAACATTTAAGTTTTTTGGGGGACTGGAATGAAAAGGCTTTTGTCGGTACTTATGATTTTGCTTATGATTGTTGCGCTGGCCTCCTGTTCCGGCGACAAAGCGCAGCCGGATTTGCCCGATAATACGGGCGCTGCTCTGAATGAATCGAGTGAAGGCGATAAAGATCAGCCGGATTTGTCCGAAAAGGCGGGCGTCGCCCCGTATGAATTGAGCCAGAGTGATAAAGAGCTTTTGCGGGCCTTCGGAATACTAAATAACTACTCGCAGATTATATCCTTTAAAGCGCCGGAAGAAACTGAGTCGGTGGAGGTCAGAGTGTATATTCTGAGGGAAGATGAGCACTGGGAGCGCATATCGGGAGCGAGTATATCTTCGGGAGAACACAGATCCCCCGGCGAGTGTAAGGGTACTTTCACGATGCAGTTTAAGGATAATTATGCCATAGAATACGTTTTAACGAGCTGTGGTGGGGGTTTTTCCTCCAAGATTGAGGGAATAGACTCAGGCGGCAGGAATGTGGCAACTACGTATGGGTTTTTGAAGGAATTTAAGGAAATAGAAATCGATAAGGAGATACCCGTGGCGGTAATGGCTTACAGCTTTTATGACGAGGGCACAAGCATGAGAGACTGTGAGCCGGAGCATTATTTCACGCCGTCGGTTTTTGAGGGGGTGGACCTGGTTCGGGCGGTGACTTTAGTTTTTTCCGATAAAGAGAATCCCCCTGCACCCGCGCAGTAAGGTGCAATAGATTTCTACAGGTTCTTGGCCGGTTTTATTTGCGGCAGGGCAATTGCCCTTCGAGCGGGTAGGGCATTTGTATGCTGGCGGAGCCAAATAAATCAAATCACAATACCCCCGTTGGGGCTTATCACCTGACCGGTTATGAAGTCAGCCTTCTCTGAGGCGAGAAAGGCGACCAGAGCCGCGATATCGGAAGGCTTTCCGAGCCTTCCGAGCGGCGTTTCGTCTTTGACGAGCTGTAGCGCTTCCTCCGAAAGAGAGCAGAGCATGTCCGTCATTATGGCGCCCGGCGCCACGCAGTTGACCGTAATGCCCGAGGGTCCCAGTTCCTTGGCAAGGGCCTTTGTCAGGCCAATAACAGCCGATTTGGCGGCGGAGTATGCCGTCTCGCAGGAGGCCCCGCAGACGCCCCAGATTGAGGATATGTTGATTATTTTCCCGGAATTTTGGCGCACCATGTGAGGTATGGCAAGGCGGCAGCAGTGGTAAACCGCATCTACGTTAACTGCGAACAGCCTTCGCCACTCAGAGGGAGTGAGGTCTGTAATAAGGCCATAGGAGGCGATGCCGGCATTATTGATAAGCAGGTCAACCGCGCCGACGCGCGCCTCAATTTGCCTAAACATTTCCTCTATATCTTCCGGCCTTTCAAAATCCGCGCGGAAGGTTTCAGCGCCGCCGAGTTCTTTCGAGAGGGCGCTTATTTTGTCGGTGGAATGGTTATAATGTAATAGGGTCGTGAATCCGTCGTGGCTCAGGCATCGTGCAATTTCAGCGCCGATGCCGCCCGAAGCGCCGGTTATAAGAGCGATTTTACCCATCGTGAAGCTCTCCATTTCGCTTGAATTTGATTAAGTCG
>JAAYOL010000041.1 GCA_012520395.1 Clostridiales bacterium | reverse complement strand
TCAATGATTTTTCGGGTGCCCCCAGACAAGTAAACGGGGATGGCTGGATTGACATAACGCAGCAATCCGTAATGATCAATATGTGCGTGAGATATGATTACAGCGTCAAACTCCGGTGAATCCCATGCATATAGACCTTTGATATTTGGCAAAACTCCTAACTCCAAGAGCTTATTATATGGATATGTAGAAACCTCATCCTCGATTGGCATACCGTTCAGAAAGAGCGGATAGCCGGCGTCGATTAATATCCTGCTGCCACCTGATTTAAGCTCCACAAGGGTGCCCCCGATTTCCTTTGTCCCCCTATAAATCGTTATCTGCATCTACAAAATCCTTCCTTAAATAGCTGTAGGTCGCCCTGTCAAAGCCGATATCAAGATTTTTTAGACCCTCCCGGATCAAGCCTACCACGCCATCGGAGAACAAAGGATGATTTTTTTCAGCTAGTATATGAGTCATCAGGCGGCTGAATTTTCTACCGTTATTTTTAATTGCTGCTGCATCGCTAGTATCCGGTGCTGTGCCATATTTCCCGAACGAGAAGAGCGAGTCGTCTGAAACACAGGTGTCGTATATTAGAGCAGTATAAAAAAGAGTTTCTCCTATTACTCCAAGCCCTTTATTTTCACCGCATTTCAGTTCAATTAAATGAAGTGTCTGCCCGTCCTTGTCTACACCCCACATATCTATGGCGCTTGCACCTCTGGAAAACACAGCGTTATTCTTTGTAATTTTTTCGATAAACACTCCCATCGGCAGTTGGTTATAAAGCTTATTCTCATCAATATTCCAACGCTTCGAGAGCAGTTCCTTGCCCTCGTGGAATACAAACCACGACTCAATTTGCCGCTCCATTTTTGTGGTTTCAATAACATCTTCTCTTTCGCGCAGCGAGTGATTAAGCACTAATTTGTTTGATTTGATCCAATTTATAAAGTCAAAGACGATATCCCGTTTGCTTTCTTTTATGAAAAACCAGTCTGGGAAGATTTTTGACATGCTGTAAAGTCTGTATAAGAAGCGGTTGTAATGGCAGGCTTCGGGGAAGCCGTATTTATGCATCAAATCTTCACGCGGCTCAAAGTCGAGCATTACATACTCAATTTCAGCAGATAGCCAGTGTTTCAATATAAGAACCCAGCCCTCAAAAGCTACACTATCGTTTTGCATATCCTGTGCGGCATTTTTTATGAATACCTGCAAGACTCGATTTTTGATAGTGAAATCGATTTCTCTGGGTAAATCAGCCCCCGAAACTCTGCTCTTCTCTTTTAGCCGCTTGATGATTTCATCTTTGCCAATGATATAGGAATTTTGTGCATCTGCTTTTAACAGGTGAGTGGCATATCTGCTGAAAACATCGCCGATTTGATAATGCTTACCATCAAAAAGAGTCATGATGTCTTTATATGCTTTTATTGCATTTGAGGCAAGTTCCAACTGATATAGCGCTTTGGAATTGTCATTGCGACTTATAGCATCCTTTGCAGCGTTAATAACGTTTATCAAGTCGCTCGCCCATATAGCATATCTGGAATGGAGCAGGTCTCCGCAGGCCTCATCCTTAGCCGCTCTCTCTAACCTACGCAATATCATTTCTTCAGAATTGCCTTCTTTGAAAAAATCGTTTTCAAAACCTACGCTTAGAGTATTCTTATAGAATGCCAGTGTTTTGTTTATGTACTCGAAACAACAACCTTCCATATATCGTTACCTCACATATGTATACTGACCAGTCCGTTTATAGTTCTCATCGTATTTATTATATGCTAAATTGGTCGAAGTTTCCATAATAATTGGAAAAGACCCCGCAAAATGTCATATTTACGCTCCTATCTTTATTTTGAACAACAGGAAAGCCTTTTCCAGCAATAAAGTGCCGAAAAAGGCTTATGGTGGAGACGGAGGGATTCAAACCCTTGACCTTACGGATGCGAACGAATAGAGAACCGTGATTTGT
>JAAYOL010000040.1 GCA_012520395.1 Clostridiales bacterium | reverse complement strand
GCTCATGCTAAAAACAAAGATAAGTCCGGTCCTTCTGATTTTATTATCCGGTGCGTTCGGAGCCGTTTTTTTAAGGAGTTGACACTAATGCGTTTCGCTATTAACGGAAATATTAAAGCGGAAAGACACCTGGAATTCGACGTGGTCATAATTGGCGCAGGGCTTGCTGGACTATATACAGCGCTGCACATAGATAAGAAATATAGCTGCTGCGTACTCACCAAGGAAGGTGTCGATATTTCAAACTCATGGCTTGCGCAGGGTGGTATTGCCGCTGCCATTGCAGTTGATGACAATCCCGGTCTGCATCTTGAGGATACACTGATAGCCGGCGCCGGACTATGCGACAGAAGGGCTGTCGAGGTCCTGGTCGACGAGGGCCCCTTGGACATTAAGACTCTCGTTTCAATGCAAGTGCCCTTTGACCTTAACGCCGAGGGTGACCTCCAGATAACCCGCGAGGGCGGCCATCGGAGAAACCGCATAGTTCACGCGGGCGGCGACGCCACCGGGCGCGAAACCGTAAAGGCCCTGGCTCAGCTTGTCTACCCGCTCTCAAACATCCAGTTTATGGCCCACACCTTTTTTATTGACATTCTCACAGACGAAAACGGCGCCGTTTCAGGCATTGTCTATGCCGATAAAGAGGACAGGCTTGGTATAATATCGACCAGACATGTCGTGATAGCTACCGGCGGAATCGGACAGGTCTATTTGTCAAGCACTAACCCCTCTATTGCCACAGGAGACGGAATTGCCGCTGCGGTACGAGCGGGAGCTAAACTGAAGAATATCGAGTTTATTCAGTTCCACCCCACGGGTCTTTACAGCCCGAACCCAGAGGAGCGCGCCTTTTTAATATCTGAGGCTGTGCGCGGCGAGGGCGGCCTGCTAAAAAACAGCAAGGGGCTGCGTTTTATGGAGGGCACTCATGAGCTAAATGAACTGGCCCCGCGCGATATAGTTGCCCGAGCAATAGTCAAGGAACTTGAGCGAAGCGGAGAGGATCACGTCTTTGTAGATATAACCGAAAAGGACGAGCAATTCCTCAAAGCCCGCTTTCCCACAATATATAACGAATGCCTCGGCCGAAGTATCAACATTTCGAAGGATTGGATACCTGTTTTCCCCGTGCAGCACTATCTAATAGGCGGTATTGAAGTCGATTTGAACTCCGAGACCTGTATTGAGGGCTTGTACGCCTGTGGCGAGGCCGCCTGCACGGGCGTGCACGGCGCTAATCGCCTCGCCTCTAACTCCATGCTCGAATGCCTTGTCTTTGGTAGAAGGGCCGCCACCAGCATTAACGAGGCTCTAAAGTCGCACTCAGTTAAAGCAAAGCCCTCGATTCCGGACCTGCCAGTTAGGCCGACAATTACCCCCGATTTTAACGCCCTTCGGATGGAGATACGGCACCTGATGCACGATTACTGTTACGTTATACGCTCTGAGACAGGTCTCGGTATTGCTCTGAAGCGGATAAGCGAGATTCTGGACTTTCTTGAAGCCGGTTATGCCGGGAGCAAGGCCTATATAGAAGCACTGAATGTCGCAAGCATAGCCAAAGACATACTCAACGCCGCCATCTCTCGAAAGGAGAGCGTCGGTGCGCATTACAGAGAGGATTGCTGAACATGTACTTTTTAGGACTTGATGAATTTATTAGACGTGCCCTTGACGAGGACATCGGCACGGGCGATATAACCACTATCAGCTGCATACCTGAAGATGCTGTTTCCAAGGGAGTCTTCAGGGCAAAGGAGCCCGGAATAATCTGCGGAATAGATATACTCACCCGGGTCTTTGCCATGCTCGATGAGGAGGTCGTCGTCACCCCCTTCGTCTCCGACGGGGCACTTGTTGAAAAGGGCGATACTATAGCTGAGATAAAGGGGAACTCCCGCATCATTCTCTCCGGGGAGCGCGTTGCACTTAATCTTATTCAGAGGCTTTCTGGTATCGCTACACGCACTCACGCAGCCATAAAGCAGGTTTCCGGAACGAATGCCTACATTGTTGATACCCGTAAAACAACCCCCGGTCTCAGGGTGCTGGAAAAATACGCGGTCAAAACGGGCGGGGGCAAAAACCACCGCTTTAACCTGGCTGACGGTGTCCTCATAAAGGACAACCACATCAAGGCGGCAGGTGGAATAGCTGAGGCCATCGAAGCTGTACGCAAAACGGCCCCGCACACGCTCAAAATCGAGGTCGAGACCGAAACGGCAGAGCAGATTGACGAGGCACTGGCCGCAGGCGCTGATATTATCATGCTCGACAACATGACCCTCGACGAAATGGCGGCCG
>JAAYOL010000039.1 GCA_012520395.1 Clostridiales bacterium | reverse complement strand
TCCGCCCTCGTTTTCAATGCAAAGCTCACATTTCCGGACAGCGCCCTGCTCCGAGGGCATGAGCGCGCCATAGGGGCAGATCAGCACGCAGGTATAGCAGCCGACGCATCTGTCGCGGTCTATCCTGACGACCCCTTCCCGGACGGAAAGAGCGCCTGTTATACAGCTTTTTACACAGAGGGGCTCCCAGCAGTGCCGGCAGGATACGGCGAAGCTCACATCGCCCTTCTCCTCAATCTGAATGTTGGGATATATTTTCCTGTCTTTCAAAGCCTTTACCATATCGCCTATATGCGAGTTTGCAAAGGCGCAGTAGTATTCGCAGAGGCGGCAGCCGAGGCACCACTGCTCATTTACATATACTCGTTTCAAAATTTGACCATTCCTTTCACATTGTCCAAGACACAAAATGACCATGAGAAGGGGTGCTGTGCGTGTATTTCGCCCACCGTCTCCGCGGCGTGAAAAAAGCACTTAAATCATTAAAACTTGACTTGCTTCCTATTCTCCGGCGTGCCTAATTCCCAGAATCGCAAGCTCCTTCTCATTTAGACCGACTCCGCGCAGCATCAGGCGATTGCCTCTGAGCGCCTCGATAGAATTTATGCCCATGCCGCCCATCATCTCCTCTATCTCATGCTTCCAGGCTGTAACCAGATTTACAAGGCGCTCGCAGCCAACACTTGGGTTGAGGCGCTTTACAAGCTCGGGGCGCTGGGTCGCTATGCCCCAGTTGCACTTTCCGGTGTGACAGCTCCTGCAGAGGTGGCAGCCCAGCGCTATGAGCGCGGCGGTTCCTATATAGACCGCGTCTGCTCCTAAAGCTATGGCCTTAACAACGTCGGCGCTGTTTCTTATCGAGCCTCCGACGACCAGCGACACGCTGCCGCGTATGCCCTCGTCACGCAGGCGCTTATCGACGCTGGCAAGGGCAAGCTCGATTGGAATTCCGACATTGTCCCTTATGCGGGTCGGGGCCGCACCCGTTCCGCCTCTGAAGCCGTCTATGGCGATAATATCGGCTCCGCTTCGCGCTATTCCGGAGGCTATGGCAGCTACATTGTGGACGGCTGCAATCTTTACGATTACGGGCCTTTTATAATCCGTAGCCGTTTTCAGGGAGAGGACAAGCTGCCTTAGGTCCTCTATGGAATAGATGTCATGGTGCGGAGCCGGAGAGATCGCATCGGTTCCAACGGGAATCATCCTCGCTCTGGCAACGTCCTCAGTTATCTTCTCGCCGGGCAGGTGGCCGCCGATGCCCGGCTTTGCCCCCTGACCCATCTTTATCTCAATTGCCGCGCCCGCCTCAAGGTAGTCCTTATGCACTCCGAAGCGACCGGAAGCGACCTGTACGATAGTGTTTTTGCCGTACTTATAGAGGTTTTCATGCAGGCCGCCCTCGCCGGTATTGTAAAGTGTTCCAAGCTCGGCGGCGGCTTTGGCAAGGCTTTCGTGCGCGTTATAGCTGATAGAGCCGTAGGACATCGCAGAGAACATTATTGGAACGGAAAGCTCAAGCTGGGGGCTGTTCTCGGTAATAATTCTGCCGTTTTCATCCCTCTCTATCGACCTGAGCTTTTGCCCTAAGTAGGTCTTAGTCTCCATTGGCTCGCGCAGGGGGTCAATGGAGGGGTTGGTGACCTGGGATGCGTTTATGAGTATTCTGTCCCAGTAAACAGGCAGCGGGTTCGGGTTTCCCATTGACGAGAGCAGCACGCCGCCGCTTTGTGCCTGCCTGTATATTTCGGTGATGGCCCTGCCCGGCCAGTTGGCGTTCTCTTTAAATGTATGGTCGGTCGCGGCAATTTTCAGCGCCCGCGTCGGACAGAGGGCCACGCAACGGTGGCAGTTGACGCATTTCGATTCGTCCGCTACCATCTTTTTGAGATCGGAATCATAGCTGTGCACCTCGTTTGCGCACTGTCTTTCACAGACGCGGCAGGCTATGCACCTGTCCATATTTCTCAGGACTTCATATTCCGGATAAATGTAATCTACCGGCATCTGAGCTCTCCTCCATTCAGGGTAAATATAACGGGCTGTCCTCCGGCGGGCGCCCAGACCCGGTCAAGCTCGGGCTCTATCGCGCGTATGGCGCTCTCCTCACTTGCGACATAGCCCATATCGCCCTTTTCGGCGGCGACCATGGAGCGGAGCTTCAGCCTGTCGTTGAGCGCCATCATTCCCCCGCTAAAGCCGAGAATAATCGAAAACGGGCCAGTAACCAGAAGCCCCGCGAAAGCATTTCGCAGGTATGTCATCTCTTTCCTTTTTTCCTTCTCCATTCTCGAAATTGTCGACCAGAAGGGAGCCGCAATCACGCTCGCCGCCTCCCGAAGCGTAAGTCCCTGCCGCCTTATCAGGTAATCTATAATATACGTGATTACCTCGGTGTCGGTGAGAAGATTGCACTTGTAGCCGAACATCTCTATGAAGCGGCGGTTGGCGTCGTAGGACGATATTTCACCGTTGTGGACGACAGAGTATTCAAGCAGAGCGAAGGGGTGTGCCCCGCCCCACCAGCCCGGGGTGTTGGTGGGATAGCGTCCGTGCGCCATCCAGCAATAGGCGCTGTACTCCTCCAGCTTATAGAATACGCCGACTTCCTCGGGGTAACCCACCGCCTTGAACACTCCCATATTCTTTCCGCTTGAGAATATGTACGCACCGTCTATATAGGTGTTCACATAGATTACCGAGCGCGCTGTGAACTCCTCCTCATCAAGCTGCGCTTCGTCGAGCTTAGACCTCAGCGGCCTTGCAAAATAGCGCCAAATGAGCGGTTCGTCCGTTATTTCGGATATCTTCCTTGTGGGAATGGTCTCAGCTTTCTCAACGGCAAAGTTTGCATGGATGTACTCCTCGCCGGCAGTCTTTGACCTCTCGCCATCATAGAACACATGAAATGCGTAAAGCTCCTTATATTCGGGGTAAATGCCATATGCTGCAAAGCCTCCGCCGAGACCGTTGGAACGCTCATGCATCATGGCGATTGATTTGATTATCTTTTCACCTGAGATTCTCTCGCCGCTTTTTGAAAAAATTCCGGAAATGGCGCAGCCCGAGGGTATTCTGCAGCCCTGATAGCCTTCTTTAAGCACTGATAACAACTCCTTAACAGAAAAAAGACGCCTTAGCGGAGGGGCACTGCTGTGCCTCTCTCTAAGACGTCTTTGTCTAGTGCTATTATAGTTTGCAGGTCTTGATTTGTCAACCTTTTTCAGGGCATTTTTGCAACTTTGTTTTGTTCGAAAATCATTTCAGGGCTTGTTTTATACAACATTAACAAACACGAGCGGGGTTCTAAAGAGTTTTTTGACTGATTCACTTTGATAAATTGCAAAAAAATTTTGGAAATTACTCTTGACAAATTTCCATAGTCGGTTTATAATCCGACTATGGACAGCAAAGGCGCTGGGGTTTCTTCCTCAGCGCCTTTGTCATATGGGAACCTGCCTGGATTTTAAAGGAGGAATAATTGTGCAGAGCATACCCGAAATATTTGGCAGCATGGTTTTCAACGACAGCGTAATGAAGGAAAGGCTGCCAAAGGAAATATACAAATCGCTCAAAAAAACCATCGAGGACGGCAAGGATCTTGACATCACCGTGGCCAATGTCGTGGCCAACGCGATGAAGGATTGGGCGATAGAAAAAGGCGTCACCCACTACACCCACTGGTTCCAACCTATGACAGGAATAACGGCGGAGAAGCACGACAGCTTCATATCCCCTCAGGGGGACGGCCGGGTTATAATGGAGTTTTCGGGCAAGGAGCTCATACGCGGCGAGCCTGACGCGTCAAGCTTTCCCTCGGGCGGCCTGCGCGCGACATTCGAAGCCAGGGGATATACTGCCTGGGACCCAACCTCCTATGCCTTTATAAAGGATAACGCCCTTTGCATACCCACCGCCTTCTGCTCTTACAGCGGCGAGGTTCTAGACAAGAAGACCCCCCTGCTGCGCTCGATGGATCTTTTAAACCGCGAAGCTCTGCGCATACTCAGGCTTTTCGGCGACACAAAAACCACTCGTGTAATCTCCACTGTTGGTGCGGAGCAGGAGTACTTTCTGATTGATAAGCAGCTTTACAATAAGCGCAGGGACCTTATGTTTACCGGCAGGACACTATTTGGGGCCAAACCGCCCAAGGGTCAGGAGCTGGAGGACCACTACTTCGGCGTCATTAAGCCCCGGGTAATGGCCTTCATGAAGGACCTGGATGAGCAGCTTTGGAAGCTTGGCGTCTTTGCCAAGACCGAGCACAATGAGGTTGCCCCCGCCCAGCATGAGCTGGCTCCCACATACACAACCTCAAACATTGCCACAGACCACAACCAGCTCACTATGGAGCTTATGAAAAAGGTTGCCGATAAGCATGGCCTTACCTGTCTGCTGCACGAAAAACCCTTTGCCGGCGTAAACGGGAGCGGCAAGCACAACAACTGGTCTATTGCCACCAATACGGGCAAAAACCTGTTTGATCCCGGCAAAGCCCCCCACAAGAACAAGCAGTTTCTGCTTTTCCTCTGCGCCATAATCAAGGCGGTTAATACGCATCAGGATCTTCTGCGAATTTCGGCCGCGAGTGCCGGGAATGACCACAGGCTTGGCGCTAACGAGGCCCCGCCCGCAATCGTTTCCCTCTTCCTCGGCAGCGAGCTTTCCTCTATTCTCGACTGTATCGAGGGTGGTATGCCCTATAACTGCGCAGATATCTGCACGATGCAGACCGGTGTCAATGTCCTGCCGGACTTTATTAAGGACACAACTGACAGAAACCGCACCTCACCCTTAGCCTTTACGGGGAATAAGTTTGAGTTCCGTATGCTGGGTTCCAGCTTCTCCATCTCCGGTCCGAACATAGTGCTCAACACCATCCTTGCGGATGCCCTGAAGGAGTTTGCCGACAGGCTTGAAGACGCCTCCGACTTTGAAAGCGAGCTTGAGGCCCTAATGAGGGAAACTATAAGGGAGCATAAGCACATCATATTCAACGGCAACAACTACGCCAAAGAATGGGTGGATGAGGCCGAGAAACGCGGCCTGCTCAATCTCAGGACCACCGTTGACGCCCTGCCGCTTTTCAAAAGTGAGAAGAACATTGACCTTTTCACTAAGCACAAGGTGTTCACAAAGGCTGAAATCCTTGCAAGATATGAAATTATTATGGAGAACTACTGTAAAACTCTCAACATAGAAGCCCTTACCATGTCCGAGATGGTAAAAAGGGACATTTTACCCGCAGTGTTTGCTTATATCAAAGAGCTTTCCGAGACAGTGGCGGCAAAAAAGTCCATTGGTCTGGACATTGCCGAGGACGCCGGCACCGAAATTGCAAGCAGCCTCTCAGAGCTTTCCCTTTGCCTCTACAAGCGCGTAGCAGCCCTTGACGACGCCATCGCCGTAGCCAGCGGAAAATCGCAGCTACTCGAAAAGGCGGCATGTTTTAAGGATACGGTCGCAGAGTGCATGCGCGAGGTGCGCGCCACGGTGGATGAGCTTGAGACAATGGTTGCAGCAAGTCACTGGCCCTTCCCTACATACGGGGATCTGCTCTTTCGCATCTGACAGAACAATTGAGGGAAAGGCGTGTATGTTGCCCAAAAGGTGACATACACGCCTTCTTTTTCGATAAGGTGGTGCCCGTTTTGCAGCCTGTGTCGGGGTATTGATGCCACAATTTGGCCTAACAAAAACCCTGTATTATATGTTACACTGGGCCTTGAGCGACGCTTGGCGACACTACAAACCTATGGAAAGGGGATTTTTATGAAGAAGAAATTATTTAGAATTCTTTCAACCGCATTGGTTATAATGCTTGTTTTAAGTATAATCCCTGCCGGAGCCACAGCCGCTGACTCAAGCTCCTCAGCCGGGGTAATCTCGGTCTCCTGGGGCTCTCTCAACGTCAGAAGCTCGGCTTCGACTTCGGGAACTATTCTTACAAGCCTTACAAAGGGAACTTACGTTACGCTATTGTCCAAAAGCGGTAACTGGTGGCGTGTGGAATACGCAAAAGGCCGCTATGGTTACTGCTCCGCGGACTACATAGCGGAGGTCCCATCTTATAATGCTAGAACAACCGCTACTTTGAATGTCAGATCAGGCCCGGGCACTAATTACAGTGTTGTCAACTGGCTGAGCAACGGACAGCAGGTTGTTGTGCTGTCTTCTTCCAGCAACTGGAGAAAGGTGCTTTACAACGGCACAAAGGTCGGCTATGCAAGCGGAAGCTATCTCACAACCGGCACTGCTTATTCGCCCGTGTCGCTCGCTGTTCCGCGTTACAGGCAGACCGATCCCAGATGGGCCTATGTTGAAGTGGGCTCGTCCGGCAGAAACATCGGCTCGGTAGGCTGCGCAACAACAGCACTTGCCATGACCGAGTCATACCGCATGGGTGCAACCATAACGCCGAGCATGATGGAGGCAAGGCTGAAATACACCTCCGGCGGCTCCGTCTACTGGCCGGGCAATTACAGCTCAAACACAAGCAAGGCCTATCTTCAGACACTGTATAACCTCCTGAAAGCTGGAAAGCCCGCGATTATAGGCTTTACCAATTCCTATGGCAGTCAGCACTGGGTAGTAGTAACCGGATTTACCGGCGGCTCCTCCCTGTCGGCGTCAGCTTTTACAATAAACGACCCCGGCACTTACAGCAGGATAACCCTGCAGGAGCTCATAAACTCCTATCCAAACTTTTATAAGATAATGCACTACTAATATCGGTAAAACGGTAGTCTGAACTAAACCGCACCTCTCTCCGGAGATTTGCTTCCGGCGAGGGGTGCGGTTTTTAGCCAGCTTGACTATGTACTAAGTGTGAAAGACTATCCGCATTTGTTCAAGAAATTAAAATGCCCGCCGGACTCAACCGGCGGGCATTTTCGCATTACTTTCCAATTTGCTGAGCGACAATTTCTGCCGCGCCGTACTTTTCACGCAGCTTTGGCTTCTCAATCTTGCCTGTTGGGTTGCGGGGCACGGTATCAAATATTATCTCCTGTGGACGCTTATAGCGTGGCAGGGCCTTGCAAAATTCCTGTATATCGGCCGTCGTACATACTGCCCCCTCCTTCAGCTCGATTATGGCAGAGGCGATTTCGCCGAGCCTCTTATGTGCCCGGCCAATGACTGCAACGTCCTTGACCCACTCACAGCCCCTGATGAAGTCCTCAATCTGCACCGGGTATAGGTTCTCACCGCCTGTTATTATTACGTCCTTTTTACGGTCAACAAGATAGATGAAGCCGTCCTCATCCTCCTGCGCCATATCGCCGGTATATAGCCAGCCGTCCTTTATAACAGCCCGGGAAGCCGCCTCGTCGCGGTAATAGCAGGTCATAACACCGGGCCCGGATACGATGAGCTCCCCTACCTCACCGCATTTAACATCATTTCCGCCGGGGTCTACTATGCGCGCCTTCCAGCCGTAGCCAGGCTTACCAATCGCGCCGACTTTATGGATGTTTTCCACTCCGAGGTGCACACAGCCGGGGCCTATCGACTCGCTTAGTCCGTAGTTTGTGTCATACTGATGATGCGGGAAATAGTGCTTCCAGCGGTTAATAAGGCTCGGTGGCACGGGCTGTGCGCCTATGTGCATGAGTCTCCACTGGTCAAGCTTGTAGTCCTCCAGCATAATATCTCCACGGTCTATGGCATCGAGTATGTCCTGCGCCCAGGGCACAAGCAGCCACACAATTGTGACGTTTTCATTTGAAACGGTTTCCATTATCCACTTGGGACTAACGCCTCGAAGCAGAACTGCGGGGCTCCCCGATACAAGACTGCCGAACCAGTGCATTTTAGCACCTGTGTGGTAGAGCGGGGGCATACAGAGAAAGCAGTCCCCCCTTCTTTGTCCGTGGTGCTCCTGCTCACATAAGGCGGCGTGCATAAGACTCCGGTGCTTGTGGAGTATCGCCTTCGGAAAGCCGGTGGTTCCTGACGAGAAGTATATAGCGGCATCGTCCTCGTCGCTTAGAGGAATATTGGGATTGCGGCTTGAGCAGTAGGAAATGAACTTAAAATAACTCTGAGCATAGTCAGGGCACTGCGTTCCGACGTAAAACTGCTGCTTTATATTGGGCAGCTTGTCCCTAATGCTCTCTATCCGGTCGACAAATTCCGGTCCGAAAATCAGAAACGTGGCATCGGACAAGTCAAGGCAATATTTGATTTCCTCCGCAGTGTAGCGGTAGTTGAGCGGAACTGCAAGAGCGCCCGCTCTGAGTATACCGAAGTATATCGGAAGCCATTCGAGACAGTTCATGAGGAGTATCGCAACCTTATCTCCCTTGCCCACGCCATTAGTGAGCAGGAGGTTGGCGAATCGGTTTGAGCGGCAATCGAAGTCAGCCCAGCTGATTTCCCTGCGGTAGGCCCTGTCAGGGTCTGTCTCTACAAGGCTGAATTCCTTCCACTTTCCGGGCATTGACTCGTGCTCCGGGTTTATTTCAACAAGAGCCGTCTCATCGGCGTACAACCTTGCGTTTTGCGCCAGGAATTCTGTAATAGGCATTTGTTTGTCCCCCTTTAATAAGAACACCCAGGCCAAGGCATATCGGCCTTAAGCAAAAAACCCCCCTCGACCGCCCGAGAGCAGTAAAGATGTTCTGTGCGGCAGCCGTCTTGCGGAGATACTTTAAGAGCTTGATTGACCCGGCCGCTCACTCTTTAGCGTTTTAAATCGCTATTTATTATACCAGACCTCAGGAGCTTGTCAAGCTATTTTTTATTTGTAATTTCAGACCCGAATATATGTAGAAAGCACCTCCGGCGCTGCGGGCTGCATTAAGGCACCTGCCCTTGCGTGCGGTATATGCGCAATAAATGGATATTATTAAACTTGTCTTCGTAATACACGCCATCCTGTCTGCATATAGTTATCTTGTATAGGCGGCACGGACACAGATGCCGCACCATCAGGTTGGGAGTGTTGTTTTTGAAAAATAGTATTGAAGAACGTGCTTGCGATCTAGCAGTGTACATCATAGAAAACAAGGCGACGGTGCGCTCGGCTGCCAAGCAGTTTGGAATTTCAAAATCAACCGTACATAAAGACCTGTCTGAACGTCTGGAGCATATAAACAGAGCGCTCTACGTTCAGGTCAAGGAGATTATGGATTTGAACAAGGCTGAGCGCCACATCAGAGGTGGCAATGCTACAAGAAAAAAATATAAGGGTGAATAGATAATCGGGAGGGGCTGCCCTCCCGATTATCTATTCAAACCATGGCCTGCTGTGACTGGCCAAACTTCTGCTTCGCCTGCTGAACCTTTTGCTGGTCGGCGGGCTCTGTCTGATACCAGCCTTTCGACTGCATATTTTCAAATATATTTGCCTGAATCGCGTGCTCGTCATCGAGTATATTCAGGAAAGCGTTTCTGAGCTGTTGATTTGTGCACTCGCCGGCGTAGGTGTTGTAGCTTGAGGTCAAAAGCTTCTGGCTTATGATAAAATCGTTGAGGATTTCTTTCTCGCCGAGCATCTGTCCGGCCTGTTCGGGGTTTTTCATCTTTAGTTCCTCCTACTGTAAAAATGTCATCAGTGTGTTGGCGTGCTGCTGGTGCTTTGAGGCGATGTTCTCAAGATCGCTCTTGATTTTGCTGTCGTTGCACATATGGGCCATTGCGCGATATTTTGTAACCAGTACCTGCTCATAGTTTATCTGGTCTTCAAGAGCGGTGAGCTCCTTTGATGTGAGATTGGCCATACAATTACCTCCTGTAAATTGTTATGGTGTTATTATGGCGGGTTTGGCATATTCTATGCAAAAATATTTCCATCCTTAATAGTAAAAACTAAATAATCATTTCCGCTGATTTTCAAAGGCTTTCCCAGACAAAAGGCCGGCATAAGCGCGAAGGGCATGTCGCTTCGGATTGGGAAGGCCGCCTTCGTGATTTCATTTTCCTTGAGCACAATTACTCCCTTCGAGCCCCTTGAGGCCGCCTTGAGATCGCTGTCTGAAAAAAGCGATGATGGCTCTTGAACTGGTTTCCAGCCGGGCGCCTCAGAGTGCTCCTTCGACAGGAGCGAAACGCCGTCTATGCCTTGTATATTCAGCTGCGCGAGCATATTCTTTGTGAAGCTTTTCTTCAGATAAAGGCCGCGCTGAGATGGAACCAGCACGCCTATAGGCACAGTAAGGCCCCCCGATTCGATGGCAATGCGCCAAACACCGGAAAGCGGTAAGGTCTCCGCGATGAATACCGTCATCAGTCCCTCGTTATAAACCTTGAGGCTGCCGACCTCTCTCCCCTCGTAGCCGATGGCATATGTACCGTTCATATAATAACCTCCATTTCCTCCCCCGGGACGGTCGGGAATAACGCAAAAATTTGCTCCTGCGGGGCATAAAAAAATTACCCGTAAAAATTCCAGGCCCTGTCCGCCCCGCTAAAAGCCTTGTGTGGGCAATAAGAAGCCCGCGCATATTAATATGCGCGGGCTTTGTATAATATGTATTCAGTTTACAGTATATGCTCCGCGGATCAGAATTACGGCGTCGCTATTCGCGCCTATGCCGCCCCCCGCCGAAACTACCACATACATGTGATTTTTTATCAGTGTACCGGAGGGCTGGAGCTTATCTCCGCTTGTCAGGTCGGAAAGCTCGGACCAGGCCTCAACCGTTCCGCTTCTTAGCATTATTTCGGCCCCCTCGCCACAGGTGAGCGACTGACCGGCGCGCAGGGTAAGTGTTACGAATACGTCTCCGCCGGAGTGCTGCGCTAACCTGTCTTCAAGCTCTTTTATTTGAGCTTCAAACTCCACCGTCAACTCCTCGACCTTCTTGTCCATTTCTGACTTAAAGTCAGCGAGTATCTGCGGCATCAGGGTTTCGTTCAGATAACTGAGCGTAATAAGCGGATCGGAGGAGGTGCCGTAGTTTGAAGTTGCTATAGCCCAGGTGCCTAAACTCACTCCCACCATCAGTAAGGCAACAAGAGCAATGGTCAAAATTCTCTTTTTCATCTTATGTACCTCTTCGCTTTTTTCTTCGGGGCGGCGAGGCCGCCCCGAAGTTAATCAGTGCAGGCCAAAGCTGACTGCTATGGCATTATCAACCCTATTCATCAGCTCATTGTCAAGTCTGCCCATGTGTTCTTTTAGTCTGCGCTTGTCGATAGTGCGGATCTGTTCCAGCAATATAACCGAATCCTTGGAAAGTCCGTAGCTTTTCGCTCCCAATTCAATATGTGTAGGGAGCCTAGCCTTGCCTATCTGCGACGTTATCGCCGCTGCAATGACCGTTGGACTATGTTTGTTTCCGGTGTCGTTCTGAACGATCAGCACTGGTCTCATACCACCCTGTTCGCTACCCACGACGGGGCTTAAATCAGCGTAGTAGATGTCACCTCGTTTAACACCGTTTGTCACGCTTTTTCACTCTCCGACGGAAGATTTGCCGACTACATTTTTTATTATGTAATCAGGCTATTCTAATTCTTCCACAAAGCGAAACAAAATATACTCTGCCCAGGGAATCAATTCAATCCCCATATCATCATACTCTGTCGGGAGAGCCAATGTGCACCCTCGGCACGCGTTCGGTAAGCGCACAGGTGATTTCATACGAGATTGTCCCGGCCTTCTCCGCGAGCTCCTCCACTGGTATAAATTCGTTTCCGTCCCTTCCGAAAACTGTGACTACATCGCCGACGGAGCAGGGAATGTCCGTCACGTCGATCATGCAGAAATCCATGCAAATGCGCCCTATCTGATGCGCCCTCTTTCCATTGACAAGCACATCAATTTTCCCGGATAAAGCACGGTGGAGACCGTCTCCGTAGCCTATGGGCAGCACAGCTGTCTTCGCCTTTTTGTCGGCGACGAAGGTGCAGCCGTAGCTCACGCAATCACCGGGCGAGAGCTCCTTAACGCAGGCCACCCTGGTCTTGAGCTCCATTGCGGGGCGCAGCTCTATATCGCCTTTGCAGCGGCCGGGATATAGCCCATACAGCATAAGTCCGGGCCTGACCATATCGAGGCTCGCAGTTTGCCTGTAGTTTATCACAGCTCCGCTGTTGGCGCAATGTTTTATCTTAAACCTAAATCCGGATTCTTCTTCCAGATTCTTTACCAGTGCGTTGAAGGCATCCAGCTGCATTTTCGTATAATCATCGTCCTGCTCGTCGGAAACAGCCAGATGTGTAAAAATCCCCTCTATATCAAGCCCGGGCATATTAAGGGTTTCAAGTATCTCCTGACGGCAATCCCTGTCGCCGTGGCAGATAAAGCCCAGCCTGCCCATTCCCGTATCGACCTTGAGATGAACCCTGAGCTTGTGCCCCATTTTCGACGCTATACTTGAATACTCCCGAGCAGTTTCAAGACAGTCCACAGTCTGAGTTATGCGCTTTCTTATCAGTACATCAATGTATTCCGGCTGAGTATAGCCGAAAATCAGTATTGGTGCTTTTATGCCCCAGGAGCGCATCTGCACAGCGTCGTCTATGCCTGTCGCCGCCAAGTAGTCCGCTCCCAGATTTTCACACAGCTCCGCCACTCGTTTGGCTCCGTGGCCGTATGCGTTGGTTTTTACAACGGCAAGAAAGCGGCAGCCTTCGGGCAACCGCTCCCTGATGGCGTTATAGTTATGGGCGATGTTTGCAAGCGATACCTCCGCCCAGGTTCTCTTTTGTAGGGATTGCATTAAAATCACTCCAATATTACGTTTCCAAATACGCAGTCAATAACTCTGTAACCGCCGTATAATATCTCGGCTTTGACCGGCAGGTGACTATCTTTGTCAAACCAGACGGTGTGCTCAAGCTCTTTTTCACTGTCGGCAGGCTTCAGATCAAATGTTACGGCAAGGGTGTCCTGTTTGTCAATTTTCTCGCTTCTGCTCTCGGTTATGTAGCCGCCTTTCCACGCCCTAATCATCATCGGTATCCCCTCAATCGGAGAGAGACCCTTGCCGAAAAGCTCACCCGTGTCTAAGGTTGCCCCATCGTACTCAAGGCCTATGCCCTCCTCTGACACATGGGCCTTTAGGCCCTTGATGCCCTCGGGCTCCATTACCTCGATGGACATTTCATCCTCTTCGGCCACGCAGCGAAGCTTGTAATCATATACCCGGCTGCCATAGTCCGCTCTGACCGTGACTATAAGAGTCATTTTCTCGGTTTCAGAATACTCCTTTTTGATTTCCTCCGCAAGATTATCTGTGCCGCCCTTTCCTCCACAGGCGAAAAGGCAGATGCACAGCGCTGTCATAAGTGCTAAAATTGCCGCTTTCCGCAACGCTTTCAGCTCCTCTTTTACACCGCCAGCAGCTCCTTAAAAGCCCTCGGCAGCGCGTATACTAGATCGGTCGGAGTCATCGAATATTCCCCAAGCTCCTCTTTCAAAAGGTCACCGGCTCGCCCGTGCAGCCACACGGCGGCCGAAACGGCTCTCTCAAGCGAGAGCTTCTGCCCTAAAAGCGCGGTTATCACGCCTGAGAGCACATCGCCGCTGCCGCCCTTGGCCATTCCCGGATTTCCCGTGGTGTTGCGCAGCACGGTGCCGTCTTCAAAGGCTATGACCGTCGCGCTGCCCTTTAAAATCAACGTGCATAACCGCGCCCTTGCAAATTCAAGCGCAGCTTTTTCCCTGCCCGTTGACAGGTCGCCACCCAGCCTTTTAAATTCGCCTTCGTGAGGGGTGAGGATTATCGGACACGCCGCCTCGTCCAGTATATTTATATTCGCGGACACGGCGTTTATTCCGTCGGCGTCAATAACAAGAGGCACGCGGCAGTTTTTAATAACCTCAAAAACTACCTCTGATACGCCCTGCGACCTTCCCAGTCCCGGGCCTATAAGACACACGTCGCACCTTTCAAGTCTTCTTAGAATTTCATCCACGGCCCGTTCCGACAACATTCCATCCCAACTGGGCAGCGGAAAAGGCATGGCCTCGTTTAGCTTCATAGCGGTAATCTCATATATTTCACCGGGAACGCCTAGGAAAACCAGACCCGCGCCGCTTCTCACCGCCGCCTCCGCTGCGAGGAAGGGCGCACCGGTGTAGCCCACGCTCCCGCAGATAAGCAGCGCGCGGCCGTAGTCGCCCTTGCTGCTATCCCGCCTTCTTGCGGGAAGCGCAGCTGTAAGATACTCTCTTGTAAGCGCTTTTATCTCCATAAAACACAGCGCCTTTCGCCGCTTTTGATAAGACAGTATTATATGCTATAACTTAAAATTAGTCAATTTATATCTTGTTTTATAAAATATGTTATGATACAATTACAAAAAGTAAAAATTCACTGCAATGACCGGGAAAATAGCGTGTTAAGGGTCAAAGAGAGGGAGCGTCCGCGGCTGAAAGCGCCCCACCCCGAAAGCGCTTGGTTCGCCCGTGAGCTCCGGCTAATCCCCGGCGGCTTGCCCCGTTAAAGGCTCAAAAGTGCGGCCTCAGGCCGAATTTGGGTGGTACCACGGAGTCTTTCGTCCCTTTTGGATGGAGGATTTTTTTATTTTCACACTGTTTATACTATGCAGAGCTTCTGTTGAAGAAAGGATATCATGTAATGAGAAAATTACTTGGAGAAATCAAAGCCTCATCCCTCTCCGCCATTGAAGAGGCGGCGGACCCGGGCGCTTTGGAGGCCGTCAGAGTGGCTTATCTCGGCAAAAAGGGTTCTCTAACCTCTGTTTTGAAGCAGATGGGCAAGCTATCCGCTGAGGAGCGCCCTGTTATCGGCCAGCTTGCAAACGAGGTGCGCTCCGCGATAGAGGACGCGATAGCAGAAAAAGCCTCCCAGCTTTCCGAGGCCCTCCTTGAGCTTAAGCTGAAAAGCGAAAAGCTTGACGTCACTATACCTGGAAAGCCGGTCAATACGGGCAAAAAGCACCCCATGTCCATTGTGCTAGACGAGGTTGTGGATATTTTTACCGGCATGGGCTACTCCGTTGCCGAGGGGCCGGAGGTCGAGTTTGCTGACTATAATTTCACTAAGCTCAACACCTCCGCAGGGCACCCCGCCAGGGAGTGGCAGGACACTTTCTACTTCACCGAGGACAGTTCCGTACTTCTTCGTACCCAAACTTCCCCGGTTCAGATACGTGTGATGGAGACACAAAGACCACCTATCCGCGTTATTTCGCCCGGCAGGGTCTACCGCAAGGACGAGGTGGATGCAACTCACTCCCCGATGTTCCATCAGGTTGAGGGTCTGGTCGTTGACAAGGGCATAACCATGGGCGACCTGAAGGGCACGCTCAACACCCTGGTTAAGCGCCTTTACGGGCCGGATGCCCAGACGCGCTTCAGACCGCACCACTTCCCCTTTACGGAGCCTTCCTGTGAGGTCGACTTCCAGTGCTTTGAATGCCGCGGCCAAGGCTGCCGCGTCTGCAAGGGCGAGGGCTGGATAGAGATTCTTGGCGCAGGCATGGTGCATCCGAAGGTTTTGGAGGGCTGCGGCATAGATACGGATGTCTATTCCGGCTTTGCCTTCGGCGTCGGGCTTGAACGCCTTACGATGCGCAGGTTTAATATCAGTGACATGCGCCTGCTGTTTGAAAACGACATGCGCTTTCTGGGACAGTTTTAGGGGGGTATCCGATATGAAACTATCAAGAAAATGGCTGTCCGAATTTACGGACATTAAGGCAACGGACAAGGAATACGCAGACGCAATGACTCTCTCCGGCTCCAAGGTTGAGGGCGTAGAGGTACTCGGAGCCGAGATATCGAATGTGGTTGTCGGAAGGGTTTTGACAATTGAGCGCCATTCCGATTCCGACCACCTTTGGATATGCACAGTCGACGTTGGCAGGGAAAATCCCATTCAGATAGTCACGGGCGCTCAGAACGTAAAGGTGGGCGACCTCGTTCCCGTGGCGCTTCACGGCTCCACGCTCCCCGGCGGCATCAAAATTAAAAAGGGCAATCTCCGCGGCGTCAAATCCGAGGGCATGCTCTGCTCCCTTAAGGAGCTTGGGCTTGATTTGCACGACTTTCCCTATGCCGCTGAGGACGGAATTTTCATACTGCAGGAGGACTGTAAGCCGGGCGACGACATAAAGGGCGTTATCGGCTTTGACGACAGCGTGGTTGAGTTTGAGATAACAAACAACCGCCCCGACTGCTTCAGCATTATTGGACTCGCGCGTGAAAGCGCCGTCACCTTCGGCACGGAGCTTAAGCTTAAAGCACCCGAGGTAAAGGGCAGCGGCGGCGATATTATGGATTATATCGATATAGAGATAGAGGACAGCAAGCTATGTCCCCGCTATACCGCCAGGGTAGTAAAAAATATTAAGATTGAGCCGTCCCCAAAGTGGATGCGTCAGAGACTGCGCGCCTCAGGCATCAGGCCGATTAACAACATCGTCGATATCACAAACTACGTGATGCTAGAGTATGGGCAGCCCATGCACGCCTTTGACTATTCATGCGTTGAGGGTAAAAAGATAGTAGTCAGGACAGCCCGCGCGGGTGAGACGCTTGAGACTCTTGACGGAAATTTCAGAAAGCTTTCAACCGATATGCTCTTGATTGCCGACGCATACCGCCCCATAGGCGTTGCAGGGGTTATGGGCGGCGGCAACAGTGAGATAACCGACAAAACCACAACCATTGTATTTGAATCGGCTAACTTTAACGGCGTAAGCGTTCGAAAGACTGCGACAGCCCTCGGAATGAGGACGGACGCATCCGGACGTTTCGAGAAGGGGCTTGACCCTATGGGCACCCTACCGGCCGTCCAGCGCGCCTGCGAGCTGGTGGAAATGCTGGGAGCCGGCGAGGTGGTGGACGGAGTTGTCGATGTCGTCGCGGCTGATATCGAAACCGTCACCCTCCCGCTTGAAAAGGATAAGATTAACACCCTACTGGGAACGGACATCTCCGGGCAATTCATGGTAAAGGTGCTCACCGACCTCGGCTTCACTGTGGAAAACGGTATCGTAACCGTTCCCTCATGGCGTCCGGATATTGAGCACTATTCCGACATCGCCGAGGAAGTAGCGCGCTTTTACGGCTATAATGTAATCGAGCCGACTGTATTCAGGGGCGCCGCCGTTGAGGGCGGTCTGACAGCACAGCAGGCGGCAGTCAGAAGTCTGGGAGAGCTTTGCCGCGGCATAGGCTTCACAGAGATTTTGACCTATTCCTTTATTGGTGACTCAGACTACGACAAGCTGCACATTTCACCGGACTCCCCCTTGAGAAAAAGCCTGAAAATACTCAACCCCTTGGGTGACGACACTTCCTTAATGCGCACGACCGGCCTGCCCTCCATGCTGGAGGTTCTGGGCAGGAACAGCAGCTACAGGAACCGTGAAGTAAGGCTTTACGAGCTGGCAAAGGTATATATTCCTATTGATGGGGCTATACTCCCTGATGAGCGCACCAGGCTCGTACTCGGTGCCTATGGCGAAAATGAGGACTTTTTCTCGCTAAAGGGCTGCCTGGAAGCAATTCTTAAGTCGCAAAGAATAACAGAGCCTGAGTTTACGGCGAAAAGCGATAACCCCAGCTTCCACCCCGGACGCTGCGCGGAGATCACCTTCGGCGGAAAGGTGCTCGGGATTATGGGTCAGGTCCACCCGAAGGTGCAGGAAAGCTACGGCATAGACATGCCCGTGTACGCAGCCGAGCTTGATTTGGATATTATTTTAGAGTCAAGACCGCCCGAGGCGACCTATAAGCCTCTCTCTCGCTATCCTTCAGTCTACCGCGACCTCGCAATCGTCTGCGATGCCGATACAACGGTTGCCGCCATCGGTAAAGTAATCAAATTGGCGGGCGGCGCGCTGCTCAAGGAAGTCAAGCTCTTTGATATTTACACCGGCTCCCCCATTCCCGAGGGTAAAAAGAGCGCGGCATTCTCGCTTGAGTTCTGCTCCGAGGAGCAGAGTCTTACCGACGTGGATGTTGCACCCCTCATGGAGAGAATTTTAGAGCTTCTGGAGAAAGAGCTTGGCGCACAGATTAGATAATTCGCTTTACAGCATGGCTTTTCTCTGTTATAATTTAACTAGCAAGCCATTTCTAAGGTTAGGAGGTTTGGATATGGACGACTACACCCGTCAATTCAAGGTTATTGACCACAGGCGTGAAATAAAGGAAATCCTGACATCCGTGTATGAGTCGCTTCGTATCAAGGGATACGACCCCATAAACCAATTGGTCGGATATATCCTGTCTGAGGACCCAACCTATATAACTAACTACAATAACGCCCGCACTCTCATATGCAGGCTGGACAGAGATGAGTTGTTACAGGAGCTTGTGGTGAGCTACCTGGAGAAAAACAAGCAGCGGGAGGTATAATATGGCAGAAAAAAAGACGCTTGAATATAAAGGATACCCGCTGCGCCGCATGGATAACCTGATTTACTATGGCAACATGCATGACAAATATATCATTATGTTACAGATATTGAACGAGGACAAGGTGAAGGACCTTCCCGTTGCCACTAAGGTTTCCGTGCAGCTGCAGCTGACCGACCCCAACATCAAATCAAGGGACAGGGTAGTAAAAAAGACTGAGAAAAACGGACTTTATGTCGCCATGGACGTCGCGGCAGTCTGGCTCGAGCGTGCGCTGAACTCACAATAAACTAATCGGCTTTGACCATATTGGTCAAAGCCGATTTTTTCGCTCTATGTCAATAGTTAGAGGCAGTCCAGTCTGGTAAGCGGCGGCCTGTTGTTTGTTTTGCATATTAAAAACTACAATCGCCATAAAAATGTTGTAGTTTTTTATCGGCATCTATTGATTCTGCTAATTTTTGCACACCGACAACTGAGCCAATAATAGATTATAGAATCCACTTCCGGTTAATGTTGTAACGGCAAAGCATGAACAGTGCCGCCGCAAAAGCCAGCAGCATACTAAAGCACAGCACCGGCGAAAGTGAGCTTGTGGCCGTAATCGCGCCATTGAGGAGGTCGGTTCCATAAGTAAGCGGCAGGCAGTATGACAAAGGCCGCAGGAAAACCGGTACACTTGGCAGCGGCACAAACAGGCCGCAGAGAAACAGCATAGGGAAACGGAAGAAGTTTGAAAAGGTCTGCGCTTCAAATACCTGCTTGGCCGATACCGCAATCAAAAGCCCCAAAAGTGTGGATGTTACGGCAATCATCAAAACCGCAGGCAGAACAACTGCCCATCTCACCGCACCCAGATTGACAAAAAAGGCGGCGAAAATCACTGGTACAAAGGCGTTGAAGACCCCGAACAGGATAGCTCCCATAATCTTTGCCAATACCATCGTGCTTAGGCTGATGGGCGCCAGCAACAGCCGGTCAAACGACCTTCCGCTCCGCTCGAAGGTGATGGTGACGGCCAGCATAGAGGTGGTACCGAATAAAACGCTCATAGAAATCAGGCCCGGGAGCAACTGAAGAATGTTCCCGCCGGGAGTGCGGATGAGCTGCATTAGCGTCCATGAAAGAGGGAAAATGATGCCCCAGCTGATATTCGGCGGTTTCAGATAGTAGTTCTTTACATCCTTTTTTAAAATGTTCCAAAATGCAATCCAGCTTTTCATCGGCCAGCGCCCCCTTTCTCCTTTTCCTTTTTCAGCATGGAGGATTCAATGCCGGTCAGCTTAACAAACACGTCCTCCAAGGTTGGTCGCAGTTCCCTTGCCTCATATACGGCAATTCCTTTGTCATTGTAATACTCCATAACCGGCAACAGGGGAATTCGCTGCTTAGAAATTATAACAACAGAATGGTCTGGCCGGACTTCAACCCTGCTGCCCTCGAAACGGCCTTGCAGTTCGGCGGCAAGGCTTTCCGCATTTTCATCTGTGACAAGCTGGATTGCGTGGCCGTGGGAAACACTTTCCATCAGTTCGGGGACGGTGCCGGAGGCAACAATTCTCCCCTTCGCGATAAAGGCGATGCGGTCGCAGATGCGCTCGGCATCTTCAATGTAGTGGGTGGTGAGAAAGACGGTTGTGCCCTGGTTTTTTAGCCCTGCAATCATTTCCCGGATTTGCCGGGCGCTCTCCACATCAATCCCCGTTGTCGGTTCATCCAGAAACAGAATTCGTGGGGAATGGATGAGTGCCGCAGCTATGGTCAGCTTGCGGCGCATCCCTTTGGAGTAGGCCTTGAACGGACGCTTACCGGCATCCTTTAAGCGAAACTGTTCCAATAGATGCCTTGCTTTCGCCTCCCTTTCCTCCTTGCGCATCCCATAGAGTGCACCGCAGAAACAGAGATTGTCAAAGCCGTCCATTTCATTGTAAAGATTGCTTTCGTCCGGAACAATGCCCATAAGAGCCTGCGCCTTCTTGGTCTGTGTTCTTACATCAATACCATCTACTGTAATCTCCCCGGCCGTGGGGCGGGACAGGCCGATTATCATATTTATGGTGGAAGTTTTGCCCGCGCCGTTCGGCCCTAAAAAGCCAAATATTTCGCCTTCCTGGATATCAAAGGAAATGTCATCCACGGCGGTAAAGTCACCATAGGTCTTTTTAAGATTTGCGACGCTGACAATTCCCATGATGTCCACCCCTCTCACCGCTATCCTTCCCATGGCAGAATTCCCTGACCTGCTCTCCGCATTCACCCTTTTTATGACAGCCCTGCTTCTTAGCGGCGCAGTCGTCGTGTTTTTGCAGCTGACAGGCCACCCGTTCGATGGCGGCCAGGGTTTCAATTTCCTTTGCCAATTCATGCAGTACTGACCGCTCCACATCATAGTGCATGAAATATCCGCGCTTTTCTCCCACAAGCAGCCCCGCCTCCCGCAGGACCTTCAGATGTTGGGATATGGTGGCTTCAGTAAGCTTAAGCTCATTTGCCAATGCCCGGACGCAATAATTGTGACGAAGAAGCAGTCTCAAAATATTCATGCGGGTTTCATCAGCAATAGCTTTCAATACCTTTGTCTTGTCCATGAAAATCCTCCTGTAGTTTGATTAGCCAATCGCCTAATTAAATTATAGCAGGTTTCTCCGATTAGGTAAACACCAAATTAAAAAAGTCGGTGGTATATCACCGACTTTTTTAACAATATTGGGGAGACCCCTCTCTTTAACCCTTTTTAGAGGTAATACCGGAGGCACTTTACCACTCTTCGGCCAAAAACATGATTTCAAGATTCCCTTCGCTGATTGCAACCAGGCTTAATTCGCCATGGTTCCAATCTCCCGGACGGTGAGGTTCACTAAAAACAACATAGATTACCAGGTCGCTCGGAAGTTCATTGTGCCCGTCCCGGAAAGCATTAAGTTTTCCGTCAAATACTCCGTGGCTCTCCCGCTCTTTATCGCCAAATGAGCCAAACCAAACAGCCGTTTTTGTGAAATACTCCTTATATAAATGGACGGAGTCCTCATCTGTTTTGAACTTCAGCGTCAACTGTTCCCCACCCTGTCCAAAAGCCGGATGATAGGTAAATGCAACATTTTCTGCATTATCCGGGATTTCGCGCGGAAAGTCTTTGGTTAAAATGTTTGGATAACCCATTTGAGACAGGGCTTTCTCATATCGCTTAACATCCGTTGATGTGGTTGTAGACGAAGCTATTAGCAAAATGACAAGTAAGGCTACTGCCAAAATGCCGAACGAGACCGTCAAGCTGCTCGTAATAATGGCGGACAGGGAAGTTCCTATGCTGCCTTTTGCCGCGCAATACGTCAGTATGCCAAAGGTAACAAACGGCACCGCAAACAGAATCCCGGCCCAATAATAAGGTTCCACAAATCCCTGCGTTACAATCCAATACACCACCAAAAACGCAATAAAAGAGAAGCCTGTCATAATGGCCGGAAAGACGGCATTTTCAAAATTTAACCCCGGGTTTTGTGCTTTCAATAGCAATCACTCCACTTCGAGAAAAATCTAAAAGTTTACCAATCCTAATGCACTCCATCTGAGAATAATTCCATAGGCAACCTCCTGCCGGGACAATTAGTTGTAATAATTATCCAAACTAGATTGCGCAATAAGTATTGGAAGGGAACCGTTCGGCGCCATTTTATTTGCTTGGGTTTCTTTCAACTGATGCTTTCAGTCTTTCTGTATGGGATTAACTGCCTATGCATATTTTACAATACATTCCATATATATTCAAGAAAAATAATAAATAAGAAGGGGGCTGTCTTGTGACAGCCCCCTCAGACTACATATCAGCGGAAGATATCCTCTTCCTGTTTATCTATATTTCCGGACTTCAGCTCTTCTATGAGCTGCTTTTTCTCCTGTACTGAGTCAATGGACTTCTTTATGCGGACGCAGTTATCGGCAAATTGAGGATGAGGATCATCCCTGAAGGTCTCATAATACATCTTTCCCAGTTCGAGCTGAGCTGTTCTGATGTCATCCTTAGCCGAATTTATCTCAGAGCTGAGCTTGGCTATCCTCGCCAGCTGAGCCGTCCTGTTACCGGCCCTTTTTATCAAGCTTGCGGAGGATTCCAGAAGGTTTTTTATTGCCTTGTTTTTTCCGCCGTCCGACATTGAAATCTCCTTCTAACAGTAATTTAGAACAGTCCGGTGACCTTGCCTGTCTCAACATCCACGTCGATGCGGCGATAGGCCGGGTCGGAACCGGTGCCGGGCATCATGCTGATAGTACCCGCCATCGGGCAGAGGAACTTGGCTCCTCCGTAGACGAGTATGTCTCTGATGGGCAGACGCCAGCCCTTGGGCACGCCCTTCAAGGTAGGATCATGCGAGAGCGAAAGGTGCGTCTTAACCATCATGGTGGCAAAGTCGGCATAGTATGGATCAGACTCGAAGCGCTCCGCCTTTTCAATTGCCAGCGGTGCCCAATCAACACCGTCGGCTCCGTAGATTTCCTTGGCAATGAGCTCAACGCGCTGACGCAGGGGCATCTCAAGGGGATAGAGGAATTTGAGGTCGACAGGCTCCTCACAGGCTTCTATAACAACCTTAGCAAGCTCTATGGCGCCTTCGCCGCCGTACTGCCAGTGCTCGGAGAGAGCGCAGCGGACACCGCGCTCGGCGCACAGTCTCCTGATGAGCTCAACCTCTGCGTCTGTGTCTGTATGGAACTTGTTTATGCAGACAACAGGCTGTATGCCGGATTTCTTAACGTTATTAACGTGATGGAAGAGGTTCTCGCAGCCCTTTTCAAGCAGCTCAAGGTTCTCCTGAGTATACTCGACAGGCAGGGGTTTGCCGGGAGAAACTGCCGGGCCACCACCGTGCATTTTAAGGGCGCGGATTGTCGCGACGAGGACGGATACGTTGGGCTTGTGTCCGGAAAGACGAGCCTTGACGTTCCAGAACTTCTCGAAGCCGATATCGGCTGCAAAGCCGGACTCGGTCACGTGGTAGTCGAAAAGCTTGAGTCCCAGACGGTCGCCGATAATCGAGGACTGTCCGATGGCTATGTTGGCAAACGGGCCTGCGTGTACCAAGCAGGGCTGATGCTCGACGGTGTAGCAGAGTGTCGGGTTGATGGTGT
>JAAYOL010000038.1 GCA_012520395.1 Clostridiales bacterium | reverse complement strand
GTAAAAAGTACAGCCTGCGCTTTGAAAAGGGCGAGAACGTCGGGGGGCTGAAGTCCGAGCCGACGGACAGGAAGAAGACCGGCTCACTCATACGCTGGAGGCCCGACCTTGAGGTTTTTACCGATATAGACATCCCCGAGGAGTACTTCCTTGATGTTTTGAAGCGGCAGGCAGTGGTAAACGCGGGGGTGACCTTCCGCTTCCGGAACCAGAAGGACGGCAAGTTTGAGGTCACCGATTTTAAGTACGAAAATGGCATAATCGACTATGTTTCGGAGTTGGTGGGTGAGGAAACGCTGACTCAGCCCGTGTTCATAGAGACGGAGCGCCGTGGCCGCGACAGGAAGGACAAGCCTGAATACAAGGTCAAACTGTCGGCAGCGTTCTGCTTTTCAAATCGCCTTGCCACCATCGAATACTACCACAACTCGTCCTGGCTGGAATACGGCGGCAGCCCTGAAAAGGCTGTAAGAAGTTCCTTTGTTTCCGCAATCGATGCCTACCTGCGCAAAAACGGCAAGTACCAGAAGAATGAGAGCAGAATTAACTTCAATGATATACAGGACTGCCTGGTATTGGTCACAAACTGCTTTTCCACCCAGACCTCCTATGAAAATCAGACGAAAAAGGCTATAACGAACAAGTTTATTCAGGAGGCCATGACCGAGTTTTTTAAGGAAAGGCTTGAGATATACTTCATAGAAAACCCGACCGAGGCAGAGAAAATTGCCGAGCAGGTGCTGATTAACAAGCGAAGCCGCGAGACCGCGGAGAGGACAAGGCTAAACATCAGAAGGAAGCTCTCCGGCGGCATAGACATATCAAATCGGGTGCAGAAATTTGTCGACTGCCGCACGAAGGACATCAGCAAACGTGAGCTGTATATAGTTGAGGGCGACTCGGCCCTCGGGGCCTGTAAGCAGAGCCGTGACTCGGAGTTTCAGGGCATAATGCCCGTGCGCGGCAAGATATTAAACTGCCTCAAGGCCGATTACGCCAGGATATTCAAAAGCGAGATTATAACCGACCTGCTAAAGGTCCTCGGCTGCGGGGTTGAGGTCAGGCACAAGCAGATGAAGGAGCTAAGCTCCTTTGACCTGGGAAATCTGCGCTGGAGCAAAATTATAATCTGCACCGACGCCGACGTGGACGGCTTTCAGATACGCACGCTGATACTCACGATGCTCTACCGCCTTGTGCCCACCCTGATACAGGAGGGCTATGTCTATATTGCAGAGTCCCCTCTGTACGAAATCGAGTGCAAGGGCAAGACCTACTTTGCCTATTCCGACCTTGAAAAGGTCGAGATAGTAAATGGCTTTAAAGGAGCCAAGCACACTATAAACCGCTCTAAGGGGCTCGGCGAGAACGAGCCTGAAATGATGTGGCTGACAACAATGAATCCGGAGACGAGAAGGCTTATCAAGGTTATGCCCGAGGACGCCAGGCTTACCAATGACGTCTTCGACCTGCTCCTTGGCGATAATCTCCCGGGGCGCAAGGAGCACATAGCTGAAAACGGCCATAAATACCTCGCAATGGCGGACATATCCTAAAGAGAGGGAAAAGCGGGAATAATATTCACGCCCTCGGGCGTTTGAAATATATGTTGGATTTATAAAAGAAGTTAAGAGGAGAAAAAGACAACAACATGACAATTTTCGACGTGCTAAAGCTCGTTGGAGGGCTTGCCCTCTTCCTTTACGGAATGAAGCTGATGGGAGACGGTTTTGAAAAGCAGGCCGGCTATAAGATGAAGAACATCCTGGAGAAGCTTACCTCCAACCCATTTAAGGGTGTTCTGATAGGCACATTGATAACCGGTATAGTCCAGTCGTCGTCGGCCACAACGGTTATGGTTGTGGGATTTGTAAACTCGGGACTTATGAAGGTCTCCCAGGCAACTGGCGTTATAATGGGGGCCAACATAGGAACTACCGTGACGGCGTGGATTTTAAGCTTGGCCGGTATCCAGGGCGAAAGCCTTGTGGTCCAGCTTCTGAAGCCGAGCTCTTTTACACCGATACTGGCCTTAATCGGCATTATTATCATTATGTTCGGGAAAAACCCAAGGAAGAAGAACATCGGCACAATTCTGCTCGGCTTTGCTGTTTTGATGTACGGAATGGACAGCATGTCGGGCGCCGTAGAGCCTCTAAGAGAGGTTCCGGCATTTACGAATTTGCTTCTGAAATTCTCAAACCCGCTGCTCGGCGTTGCCGTCGGCACGATTTTTACCTGCATTATTCAGAGTTCCTCTGCGTCTATCGGCATACTGCAGGCGCTTGCGCTGGCGACCGGAGCAATATCTTACGGAAGCGCCATTCCAATCATGCTGGGCATGGATATCGGAACATGCATAACGGCTATGCTTTCTTCAATAGGCACAAACAAGAACGCCCGCACCGCAGCCTTTATCCACCTTTATTTCAACGTTATAGGTGTAACCATATTCCTTGTGATCTTCTACACGCTAAACGCCATATTCAGGTTTAATTTCGTGCTGCAGCCGTCGACACCCGTGGGAATAGCTGTTATTAACTCATTCTTCAAGGTGTTCGCGGTATTTATACTTTTCCCGTTTTCCAAGCAGCTTGAGAAGCTTGCCGCCGCCTCCATTGGAAAGGGGAAGGTAGACCGGGAGACTCAGCTTCTAGACCGCAGGCTGTTTTCCACACCCACCATAGCTGTTGAGCGCTGCCGTAAGCTCGCCTGCGAAATGGCCCAGGATGTTCGCGCATCCCTGCTGCTGGCAATTAAAAACATAAATAATTATAGTGAGAAGGACAGCAACCAAATTCACGCCTCCGAGGAAAAGGCGGATATGTACGAGGACAAGCTGGGGAACTATCTTGTGGAGCTTAGCAGCCACAACCTTTCAAAGGACAATGCCGAGGATGTCTCCATGCTACTGCATATAATCGGAGACTTCGAGCGCATAAGCGACCACTCTGTCAACATTTTGGAGGTCGCCGAGGAGCTGCATGACAAGAAGCTCTCATTCTCGGAGGTGGCACAGTCTGACATAAAGGTAATATCCGCCGCCGTGGAGGAGATACTCGAAATAGCGATAAACTCCTTCTGCACCGGAGACGTGGAATCCTCCAAAAGGGTTGAGCCGCTTGAGGATGTTATAGATGAGCTCTGTCTTGAGATGAAGAAGAAGCACGTCTTACGGCTTCAGGACGGGAGATGCACGATTGAGCTGGGCTTTATCCTCGCCGACCTTCTCAACAACCTCGAAAGAGTTGCCGACCACTGCTCAAACGTGGCGCTGGGCCTTATTGAGATAAGCCAGGGCAATTACCTGATGCATGAATATGCCCGCTCCCTGCGCTACACCGGAAACGAGGAATTTAAGAGATTGTATGAGGGATACCGCAAAAAATATATTGTATAAAAAAGTGCGTATTACAACTCACATGGACCTATATTATTGACTGCTTATAAAGGACGGTTACCGTGGCAAGGAAAAAAGACGGACAGGCCCCCAAAAAAGTGAATAATCCTAACGTAATCGGTCTGCGGGCTGAGGTTCTGGAGCAGGGCATAACTGAGACGCTTGAAGTAAACTACATGCCCTATGCCATGAGCGTGATTGTCTCCCGCGCCATACCCGAAATAGACGGCTTCAAGCCCTCCCACCGGAAGCTGCTTTACACCATGTATAAGATGGGTCTGCTCACGGGCGGCCGCACAAAATCGGCCAACATAGTCGGGCAGACCATGCGCCTAAACCCCCACGGAGACAGTGCAATCTATGAGACAATGGTGCGTCTTTCAAAGGGAAACGAGGCGCTTTTGACGCCCTTTATTGACTCTAAGGGTAACTTCGGAAAGGTCTATTCCCGCGATATGGCTTATGCCGCCTCCAGGTACACCGAGGCAAAGCTCGCCGCCATATGCAACGAGCTTTTTCGCGACATAGATCAGGATACCGTGGATTTTGTAGACAACTATGACGGCACGATGAAGGAGCCGGCTCTTCTGCCAACCACCTTCCCCAACGTGCTGGTTTCCGCCAACACCGGCATAGCTGTCGGCATGGCCAGCCAGATTTGCGGCTTTAATCTTGCCGAGGTATGTCAGACGGCGATAGATTACATAAATGACCCTTCTCATAACATTATGTCAACTCTGCTCGCCCCGGACTTCTCAACGGGCGGCGAAATTATATACGACAAGTCCGAGATTGAGGCAATTTACCGTACCGGACGCGGAAGCTTTAAGCTGCGCTCGCGTTGGCGCTATGTAAAAAAGGAAAATATTATTGAGGTTTATGAGCTGCCCTACACCACCACCGCCGAGGCGGTAATGGACAAGGTGGCGGAGCTTATTAAGCAGGGTAAGGTAAAGGAAATAAGCGATATGCGCGATGAGACCGATTTAAACGGTCTCAAGCTCGCCATTGACCTGAAGCGCGGGGTGGATCCGGAGAAGCTGATGCAGAAGCTGTTTAAAATGTCTCCGCTCATGGACAGCTTTTCCTGCAACTTCAACATACTCATAGCCGGAACGCCCAGAGTCATGGGCATAGCGGAGATACTTGACGAGTGGACTGCCTGGCGCATCGACTGTGTAAGGCGCAGGGCGTTCTTTGAGCTGTCTAAGAAGAAGGAAAAGCTCCACCTCTTAAAAGGCCTTCAGAAAATCCTGCTGGACATAGACAAGGCCATCAGCATTATACGCAACACCGAGGAGGAGGCCGAGGTAATTCCGAATCTCATGATAGGCTTCGGCATCGACGAGCCTCAGGCGGAATTCGTGGCTGACATCAGGCTGCGAAACATAAATAAGGAATACATCCTAAAGCGTGTAAAAGAGACTGAAACCCTTGAGAAGGAGATAGCGGACCTTGAGGATCTGCTGAAAAGCCGCCGCCGGGTTAGGGCGCTGATTGTCGATGAGCTGAAAAGCGTTATGAAAAAGTACGGCACGGAGCGCAAAACAGGCATAGTCTATGCCAGCGAGGTTGAGCACTACTGTGAGGAAGAGCAGATAGAGGATTACGAGGTAAATATGTTCCTCTCGCGCGAGGGCTATTTTAAGAAGATAACACCGCTCTCTCTGCGCATGGGAGGTGAGCAGAAGTATAAGGAGGACGACGGCCTCTTACTGGCCTTCGAGGGCACGAACCGGGACGAGCTGCTTATCTTTACGGACAGGCAGCAGTGTTATAAGGTAAAGGCTTCGGACTTCGAGGATACAAAGGCCTCCGTCCTCGGCACATACCTGCCGTCGCACCTCGGCATGGAGCCGGGTGAGAACGTAGTTTATATGGTTAACGCAAGAGACTACAAGGGCAGTCTTCTTTTCTTTTTTGAAAACGGCAAGGCCGCGCGCGTGCCCGTGTCAGCCTATGAAACAAAGACAAACCGCCGCAAACTCACCGGCGCCTTTTCGGATAAGAGCCCGCTCAAGGCGGTAATTGAGTTCAGCGAAGAGATTGAAGTGGCCGCATATTCGACCGAGGGGCGGGCCATCATATTTAATACGGCACTGCTGGCGCCGAAGGCCACACGCACCACACAGGGTGTCTCGGTCATGACGATGAAGGCAAAGCGCAAGCTGAAAAAGGCTCTACCTGTCTCGGAAACGGGTATACAGAACATCTCGCGCTACCGGGTCCGCAGCCTGCCGGCCGCGGGAGCCCTCCTCCGCGAGGAGGACATGGAGGAAAAGCAGATGAGCCTGTTGTAATCGGGCGAGGCTTCGCGGTTTAAACTTCCTATTCACTACTAAAACCTGCCCGCTCCCTCATGGGCGGCAGGGCTGTGACCGTGAAAATCACGGGTTTACGGAGAAAGGAAATCGATTTGGAGGGCAGGACGAGGCAGATTATATCGATGTTCCTAAAGATACTGGTCGGTTCGGTTCTCGATGCCGCCGGCATCAGCTTTTTAATGTACCGAAACGGTATAATAATGGGCGGAGTCATGGGCGTGTCAATGATATTCAACCACCTTCTGACTACTCCGGTGGGTCTGGTGACCATCGCGCTGAACATCCCACTTTTTATTCTCGCATGGAAAAGGGTGGGGCCGAGCTTTCTGATTGGCTCTGTTATGGGCCTTGTTCTCAGCTCGGTTATACTTGACCTGTTAGAGCTTGTCCCGCCCATAACGCTCACGACCAACCCTCTGCTTGCCGGGCTTTTCGGGGGCGTTATTACGGGGCTCGGCCAGGGCTTGATTTATTCTGCGGGCGGCAGCACCGGTGGAATAGATATAGTTGCGAAGGTTCTCCGGCACTATTTCCCCTATATTAACTATGGCAAAATAGTAATGGGACTTAACGCCGTTATCTTTATCGGCTATGCCCTCGTATTTAACAAATACGAAGCTGCGATGTACTCGGTGGTTGCGGCCTTTGTCATTTCAAAGATGGTTGATACCGTGCTGTACGGGCTTAACTATTCAAAGGTCTGCTACATCATCACCGAGAAGAGCGAGGAAATAAGCAAGGCAATCACTCAGGAGCTTGACCGGGGCGTTACATTGCTCTACGGGCGCGGGGCCTTCTCCGGCCAGGATAAAATGGTTCTGCTATGCGCTATAAAGAGGCAGCAGATAATGGATCTGAAAAGGGTGGTCAAGCGCTTTGACCCGAACTCCTTTGTGATAATTTCGGAGACACGCGAGGTTTTAGGCTTCGGCTTTCAGTACCTTGAGGATAAGGAGTAAGCCGCTCTCTGAACGCAAAGAGACCCCTTTCAATTGGAAACGGCAAGGAGGCGTCGCTGTGAAAAGAATACTATATCTGCTTGTTTTGGCGGCGCTGCTGTCTGTGGCATCGGGCTGCTCCGTGATAATGAACAGCGAGTACTATGTCGTCACTGACCACGAGGACGAAACCGGCAGCGGGAGCCAGGATTCCGACGTAATCGAGGTGAAGACATACCAGGGCATAAAAACAGCTATCCTGACCTTTGTTAAGGAGGGTCGTGAGCACGGCCGTATAAAGGTCAGCGGCTATGACGGCGACGTTTCGGACGCAATTTCAATGGCAAGCCTGGAAGTAATAAGGGAGACCGCCATAGGCGCCTTTGCGGTTGACTACATCACCCACAGCTATTCCAGAATAGTTTCATATTATGAGGCAAACGTATACATCAACTACAGGCGCACACTGGAGCAGGTTCAGAACGTCATGTACTTAAACTATGCCTCGGCGGTGCAGGGTGCCCTTGGCACCGCGCTGGAATCGCACAAAGACTACCTTGTCATATCCATATCCTCCGAGCTTGTGACGCCGGAATATATCGAGGCTTATATAAAAGAGTATTACAGGGATAATCCTCAGTCCGTCATGGCGCTGCCCACGGCGGAGATTACCGTGTATGAAAGTGAAACTATGCCCAAAATACTCGAAATAGAGCTTGAATACCCGTATACAGCGAGACGGGAAGCGGAGATGAGATTGGCGCTCACCCTGGAGGCGCAGAGGCTTTTGAAGGGAGCGGAGGCACCCGCTGACGAGTACACCGCCTACAACATCTGCTCTGCCCTCATCTCGGCCGCGAGCTTTTCGCCGGAGGACGGCGACACGGCATACGCTACGATAATGGAAGGGGCGGGCAATAGCGAGGGCTTTGCAATGGCCTACAAAATGCTCTGCTCCCTGCTCGGTATAAAATGCACAGTTGTGGAGGGTGAGCTTAACGGTCAAAAGCACTATTGGAACATAATCGGCCTGAAGGGATATTATTATCATGTCGACCCCTCCATGTGCAAGGAAAACGGAATAAACACCGCCTTTTTGAGGGCGGACAGGGATATGAAACCTGACTACAGCTGGGACACGACCGAACACAAAATTTGCGACGGCTCCTTAAGCTATGACAAGCTCGAAATTCCCTATACGGGACGTATAAGATAGCTTTGGAAATATTTACATTTTATTAAATGAATATACACAGATTGTTCATATTTTCCTCTAAATTTGAGTTAAAATAAAATTGCGATGAGGAAAAGAAGCATGATTACGGCGGTACGGGCTGCTTCTAGGGCGTGGCGTCGAAGGACGCCACGCTCCCCGACAACTAATGTAAACCGTCTCCCTTTTTGGGAGGCGGATTTTTTGTTTGCTGAAATTACTTGTTGCAGTTATGCGGAAAGTACTCTATATTATATAGTGCTTGCACAGTGCCGCCCCGACGGATGGCGCTTGTAAGTCGCGGCAATAAAATATAGAAAAACATACCACAGCCGGCTTCAGGCTGTGGTAAATAGTACAGAAGCGGGTAATTCAGCTATGGCGGAAGGCTTAAACAGAATAGAGTTCACACCGAAAATGAGGGATGAGTATACCATACTCATCCCTAACATGGCGCCCATTCATTTCGAGCTTATGCGCAGCATTTTCAGGCTTCACGGATATAAGGTCGAAATCCTGCAGGAGGAGACGGAGAGCGCCGTCGAGGCCGGGCTACGCTATGTGCACAATGACATCTGCTACCCCGCCATAGTCGTCATAGGCCAGTTTATGCGTGCCCTTGAGAGCGGTAAATACGATAACGAAAAAACCGCCCTCATGCTCTACCAGACGGGCGGCGGTTGCCGCGCCTCAAATTATGTCCATCTTCTGCGCAAGGCACTTGCAAAAAGCGGCTTTGAAAAGGTACCTGTTATTTCACTGTGCTACGGAGGCATTGAAAAGAACAGCGGCTTTAAAATAACGATGCCCATGCTGAGGATGGCCCTTACCGCCTGGCTTTATGCGGACATGCTCATGCTGCTGAAAAATCAGGTTATGCCCTATGAAGCAAGACCTGGGGAAAGCCAGAGGCTCACGGATGAATGGGTTTATAAGATTTCCGGGCAGTTTAAAAATCAAAAAGGGCTCGGCAAAGGCAATATAAGAAAAAACCTTGCCGCCATAGCGGCGGACTTCGCCTCGGTAAGAATAATCGCCGGGCCAAGCAGGATAAAGGTCGGAATAGTCGGCGAGCTCTACGTCAAGTATTCCGCAGTAGGGAACAACAACCTGGAGAGCTTCCTCGTCAGGCAGGGCTGCGAGGTCATGGTACCCGGGCTTCTGGGCTTTGCCTTTTACAGTCTCAATATTGAGCAGGAAAACAAAAGGCTCTATGGCACGCCCCTCGGTAAGCTGTTGATAAGCAGGTTCGCCGTAAAATACTTGAGCAGGCTCCATCAACACCTCATAGATGCCCTCGGGCCATATCCCCGCTTTACTGCCCCCGCACCCTTTTCGCAGCTTAAGAAGAACGCGGAGGGAATAATCGGACTTGGGATGTGCATGGGTGAGGGATGGCTGCTGCCGGCCGAAATGGTTGAGCTTATAGAGCTTGGCTACTGCAATATCGTCTGCACACAACCCTTCGGCTGTCTGCCGAATCACATTTGCGGCAAGGGCGAGATAAGAAGGCTCAGCGAACTGATGCCCGGTGCCAACATCGTAGCGATAGACTACGACCCGGGCGCCGCGAGGGTCAACCAGGAAAACCGCATAAGGCTGATGCTTGCGGTGGCCAAAGAGAAGGCCGAGTCAAAAAGACCCTAGTCTTACATTTCTGAAATTCGTGTCAATACTTGATTTCCGAAGAATGAGATAATTAAGTGTCCAGAAACAATAACTCCCGTGCCGAAAGCACGGGAGTTTGATATTTATTTCAGAAGCTCCTCAACACGGCTGAGCTGTTCGGGGGTGTTCACACCCAGAAGCTCTAAGCCTAAGTGGCGGTTGCATATGCCCACCTTTTTACCCTCTGACTTCAAAATAGCCGGTACGTCTGTGAGGTAATACTCGCCCTGGGAATTGTTGCGGCTCAGCTTTGAGAGCGCACGGAGCAGGGCAGGGGCCTGGAATGTATAAACCCCACTGTTAAGCTCCCGTATTTTACGCTCCTCCTCATTACAGTCCTTATGCTCGACCATTCTGAGAAAGGCGCCGTCAGCATCTCGCACTATCCTTCCGTAATCAAGCGGTTCGTCCGAGGTGCCGCTGAGTATAGTACAGGTGTTTTTCTCCGCGAAATGAGTGTCGACCAGGGCCAGCAGGCTCTTCCTCTTTATAAGCGGCATATCACCGCAGCAGACGAGAACGCAGCCGTCAAAACCCTCGAGTGCCTCGGCTGCGGCCATTACCGCATGCCCCGTGCCCAACTGCTCCCGCTGTTCTGCGAAAGAGTAGCCGGGGAAGGCGGATATGACGGCATCCTTCTTATAGCCGACCACAATAACTGTGTTCTCTGCGGCGATAAAGTCGAGTGAGGAGAGCACATGGGCCAAAAGCGGGCGGCCGGCCGCCAGGCGCATAACCTTGGGAAGGTCGTGTGACTCGGACTTAAGGCGCGTACCCTTACCCGCGGCGAGGACCACCGCTCTGAGATTTTCTTTCATCAATACACCCCGTTTGAGTTCAAATAAGTTTCCGCGATTTCGTTAATGGGCTTAACCGAAAAGTTGTTTCTATACATATAGGCGAAAAAGCCGCTTAGTACGGAAAGAGAGCTTTCCGAGCAGTAGATGGCGAGGTCGGCCCGCTCGTCCTCAAGGCTGAGCGGATATGTGAGCTGCCATAGATATAGGGATGAATCCCTGCCATACATTCTTATTCCGGAGTCGCACCAGATTATTAGTCCGGCTTCCCTGGCAAGCTCCCCCAGATACCAGCTGTACTCACAGTCAAGGGCGATAAGAACACTCTTTATCCTCGCGGCCTCGAACAGGAGCTTTGAACCCGTCTCATAATCCTCCAGCAGGTTTTCTGAGCATACGAGGCCGATGCTGTGGCCGAGCGCCGAAATCCGCCGCACTAAGCCTGCGTTTTCGCGGATTTCATCGGGTGTAAAGAAAAAGCATGCCCTATCCCCATACAAGCTCAGCAGGTTTAGAGCCCGTAAGGTTTCCTCTCCCGCGCCAAAGAAGCTGAGATACACGCTCACCTCGGGTTGAACTGTGCCGGAGGGCGTGGGAGTGGGCGGGGGCGGAGTTGGGGTGGGAGTCGGGGAGGGGGCGAAGGAGTTGAGAAACTCACTGAAAAGTGACTGCATTTTCTGTGCCGCAGCCTTTGCAAAGGCTGCGTCTGAGAGAGTGGCGCCGGAGTTCGTTATCCTGATAAAGGGAGGGGCGACAGATTCTTTTACAACAGAATAGCCAAAGCCGAAGAAGTTACAGACCTCTTTTACGGGCACATAAAAAGATTGGTTAATCATTATTGCCTTGAAGGAATAGGCGTTGTTTTCATCGTCACGGGTATCGCCGCCTATTTGAAATCTGAGGAAATGGGATGTGGAGTATATTGTAGCTATCCTGCTTTTATGGTCGGTAATGGGATAGGTTTTGAGGACAGTGCTGCCAAAAACCGAAAGAGGTGCGTACATAACGCCGTTATACTCTATGGGGATACTATCCTTTTGGAGAGGCTCGGGCCTGTCGTTGATAACTATAAAATAATATGTATCGGAGGCGCTCCCGGCGGGACTCAGAGACAGTATAATTGCGACGCAAATAGCACAAACTATAATGAATGCGATTTTTTTCACACCCTGCCCCCCTTATCCTGCATTATTCAGCGATAAGTATATAATATTAGGGCTAAAAAAACAAGCGCCCTTTGACGCTGACCGCCAAATTGACCGGCTAGCCGGACTTCGGACAATTTAAGCGGCTATTTCTGAAAAAGTTAAAAAAATATCAGCGTTCCTATTGACAAGAACTGATTCTTTTGGTATTCTACTTGAGCGCCTTGTGCAGATACATGCCCTAAGTGCGCAAAAAAATGCGATGAAGCGGGAGATTGCTCGGTTTTCCGAGGTAACTTTCGCAGAGTATGTCCGTGGGTTTCGAACATGCGAGATCCTATCAATCGGGCGGCTGAAAAATGTCTGTACCTAAGCGCTTTACGCCTTTTTGCGTATATCGCTGTAACAGAGATGCGCCGGCTCAACATGCCGGTGAGATTTTTGGGCCAGAATGATACGCACGGTAAAGTGGACAGAATTTTTCATCCGTACGCAACAGCGGTAAAATACCGCAAAACGTACGCTTAAGGAGGAAAAACCAATGGCAGCAGCAAAGAAAATGATCAGAATCAGACTAAAGGCCTATGACCATCAGCTCATCGACCAGTCGGCTGAGCGTATCGTTGAGACGGCCAAGCGCACAGACGCAAAGGTGGCAGGACCCATCCCTCTGCCGACCAAGAAGGAAGTTGTCACTATCCTTCGCGCGGTACACAAGTACAAGGACAGCCGCGAGCAGTTTGAGCGCAGAACGCACAAGCGCCTTATCGACATCTTAAACCCCTCGCAGAAGACCATTGAGGCTCTCATGTCTCTTGAGCTTCCGGCTGGCGTTGAGATTGAGATTAAGCTTTAATTATTTGTATTTTTGCCATTTCGCCTTGTCGGCCTGCCTATTATAAGAAGGCGGCGAGCGGCTTCGTCGGCAAAATGCCAGCTCATTGAGCGCAGTACCTATTTATATTATTATGTCAGCACAAGCCTGCCAACTTGCGGGGCGGGCGGGTCATGTTGTGGGTGCAAGACGCCCTCAACCAATAACCTTAAAGGAGGAAATATTGCATGAAGAAAGCAATAATCGGAAAAAAAGTCGGCATGACACAGATATTTGACGAAGCCGGCAAGGTCATTCCGGTTACAGTGATTGAAGCAGGTCCCTGCGTGGTCATCCAGAAGAAGACCTGCGAGAAAGAGGGTTACACCTCAGTACAGCTCGGTTTCCAGGATGTTGAGGAAAGAAAGCTGACCAAGCCTGAGCAGGGACACCTTAAAAAAGCGGGCGTCCCGATGAAGAAGATCCTCAAGGAGTTCAGGCTCGAAGGCGCGGACTCCATAAACGTAGGTGACGAAATCAAGGCCGACGTTTTCGCCGAGGGCGACAGGGTCGATGTGACCGGAATCAGCCGCGGTAAGGGCTACTCCGGCGTTATCAAGCGCTGGAACGCAAGCAGAACGGCAATGAGCCACGGCGGTGGCCCCGTTCACAGGCACGCCGGCTCCATGGGCAGCAACTCCGATCCCTCCCGTATCTTCCCGGGCAAAATCGGAGCGGGCCAGATGGGTGCCGAGCAGGTCACGGTTATGAACCTTGGCGTTGTGAAGGTTGACCCAGAGCTCAACTTGATTGCTGTGAGAGGCGCGATACCCGGTCCTAAGGGCGGCCTCGTATATCTTAGAAATACAGTTAAGAACATCAAGGCCAAAAACAGCGTGCAGACCGTCAGCACAAATCCGCAGAAGAAGTCTGCAAGACGCTGAGAGAGGAGAGATTTAGATGCCTACAACAAAGATTTATAATATGGCCGGTGAGCAGGTCGGAGAAATCGAGCTCAGCCAGGCCGTATTCGGAGTAGAGCCGAACGAGGCCGCTTTGCACGAGGCGGTCAAGAACTATCTCGCCAATCAGCGTCAGGGCACTCAGAGCGCGCTGACCAGAAGCGAGGTTTCCGGAGGCGGCAGAAAGCCCTGGCGTCAGAAGGGCACCGGTCGTGCCCGCACAGGCTCGACAAGAGCTCCCAACTGGACGCACGGCGGCGTGGCATTCGCCCCCAAGCCCAGAGATTATAGCTACACCATCAACAAGAAGACCAAGAGAACAGCTCTTAAGAGCGCGCTTTCCCTCAAGGCTCAGTCCAGCGACATAATAGTCATCGATCAAATCAATATGGACTCCATAAAAACAAAGGACTTCCAGAAGTTTTTAAGTGCGGTTGAGGCAAGCGGCAAGGCGATGGTCGTCACTGCTGAGGCAAATGAGAACGTGATAAAGAGCGCCCGCAACATCCCCGGCATAAAGACCACAATCGCGACAATCTTAAGCCCCTATGACATTATTAACTGTGAGAAGTTCATAGTTGACCAGGCTGCACTCCGCCGGATTGAGGAGGTTTACGCATAATGAAATCGTCTTATGATATCCTGATTCGTCCTGTAATTACCGAGCAGTCCATGGAACATAACGATATTAAGAAATATGTTTTCGAGGTTGCCAAGGACGCTAACAAAATAGAGATTGCCAAGGCCGTTGAAGAGGTTTTCGGCGTCGAAGTCGAAAAGGTCACGACACTGCATGTAAAGGGCAAGGAGAAGCGCATCGGCGCCAATCCCAAGGGGCGCACAGCCTCCTGGAAAAAGGCCGTCGTCAGGCTTACGCCCAAGTCCAAGACCATCGAGTTCTTTGAAGGGATGGTGTAATTAGATGTCTATAAAAACCTATAAACCTACAACTCCCTCGAGAAGACACATGACGGTGTCCGGCTTTGACGGAGTGGATAAGAAGGCAAAGCCCGAGAGAAGCCTCACTGAGGTTCTCAAAAAGAGCGCCGGGCGCAACAGCTACGGCAAAATTACCGTCCGCCACAGGGGCGGCGGCAGCAAGCGCAAGTACAGAATAATCGACTTCAAGAGAAATAAGATTGATATGTTCGCAACCGTGCTGCGCATAGAATACGACCCGAACCGCAGCGCCAACATTGCCCTGCTTGAATACGAGGACGGTGAGCGCCGCTATATCCTTGCTCCCGTAGGTCTCAAAGCGGGGGACAAGGTGATTTCCTCCGTCGATGCCGACATAAAGCCCGGCAACGCACTGCCCCTTTCGGAAATACCCGTCGGCACCGTTATCCACAACATCGAGCTTTATCCCGGCAAGGGCGCCCAGCTCGTCCGCTCCGCGGGCGTGGCAGCACAGCTCATGGCCAAGGAAAACGGCATGGCGCAGGTAAGGCTCCCCTCCAGTGAACACCGCTATATCCGCCTCGAATGCAAGGCGACAATCGGTCAGGTCGGAAATATTGACCACGGAAACATTTCCGTCGGCAAGGCGGGACGCAAGCGCCACATGGGCTTCAGGCCCTCCGTACGCGGCAGCGTCATGAACCCCGTCGACCACCCGCACGGCGGCGGTGAGGGCAGAAGTCCGATAGGCCTTCCGAGCCCTGTCACCCCCTGGGGTAAACCCACACTCGGCTATAAGACGCGCAAGACTAATAAGCAGTCCGATAAGTTTATTGTCAAGCGCCGCAACGCGAAGTAAGGAGGCTAAATATATATGAGTAGAAGTGTAAAAAAAGGCCCCTTCGCCGCACCTGAGCTGCTGAAGAGGGTAGAAGAAATGAACAAGACCGGCGATAAGAAGGTTCTCAAGACATGGTCCAGAGCCTCTACGATATTCCCCTCCTTCGTCGGGCACACAATAGCGGTCCACGACGGCCGCAGACATGTCCCCGTCTATATCACGGAGGATATGGTAGGACATAAACTGGGCGAATTCGCGCCGACACGCACCTATAGAGGTCATGCCGGCAGCAAAACAGGCAGATAAGGAGGTAGGCAGACATGGAAGCAAGAGCACAGTTAAACTACGCTCGTATCTCCCCACGAAAGGTCAAGATTGTCTGCGACCTCATTCGCGGTAAGGATACGAAGACAGCGGCGGCGATACTCATGCAGACACCCAAGGCCGCATCGGAGCTCATGATTAAGCTCTTAAACAGCGCAGTCGCTAACGCCGAGAACAATCACCAGATGGATCCCGATAACCTCTATGTCTCCGAGACATATGCCAACCCCGGTCCCATCCTCAAAAGAGGCAGACCGAGAGCTCAGGGCAGAATGTTCCGAATCAACAAGAGGACATCACACATTACCATCGTCGTGAAGGAAAAGGAGTAAGTTATGGGACAGAAAGTTAACCCCCACGGCTTGCGTGTCGGCGTCATCAAGGACTGGGATTCCCGCTGGTATGCAAGAAACGAAAAGGTAGGCGATCTCATCGTTGAGGACTACAATATCAGAAAGTACCTCAAGAAGAGGCTGTATTCCGCCGGTGTTCCTAAAATTGAAATAGAAAGAGACAGCACGAGGATCAAGATTTTTCTCCATTGCTCACGCCCCGGCATAGTAATCGGCAAGGGCGGAGCCGAGATAGAGAAACTGCGTGCCGATATGGAAAAGCGCATCGGCAAGCCCGTTTCCCTGAGCATAATCGAGGTTAGGAACCCCGACACGAATTCTCAGCTCGTAGCAGAGAACATAGCGTCTCAGCTTGAGAGGCGTATAAGCTTCCGCCGCGCCATGAAAAACGCCATGTCACGCGCCATGCGCCTCGGCGTAAAGGGCATCAAGGTAATGGTCTCAGGCCGCCTCGGCGGCGCCGAAATTGCGCGCAGCGAGACCTATCACGAGGGCACCATACCCCTACAGACAATAAGGGCCGACATTGAGTACGGCTTTGCCGAGGCCGACACGACCTATGGCAAGATTGGTGTAAAGGTATGGATTTACAAGGGCGAGATACTCAACCAGACGCTTAGAACAACTCCCCGCACCATGGACACAACCAGGCCTCCCGCGGATCGCAGAGATCGTAGAAACGACCGCCGTGGGCAGAGAGGACCCCGTCAGGGCGGTTATAACAGCAATCGCAGCGCAGGCCCGAATAGCCGTGGCCCTGCCCCCAGAGAAGGAGGTAAAGCCTAATGCTTCTCCCGAAGAGAGTTAAGTACCGCAGAGTACACAGAGGACGTATGAAGGGTGTTGCCACCCGGGGCAACGTTATATCATACGGCGAATATGGCCTTCAAGCCATGGAACCCGGCTGGATAACCAGCAATCAGATCGAGGCGGCCCGTATTGCGATGACCCGTTACACAAGGCGTGGCGGCAAGGTCTGGATAAAGATATTTCCCGACAAGCCCGTCACACAGAAGCCGGCAGAGACCCGAATGGGCTCAGGTAAAGGCTCCCCCGAGTACTGGGTAGCTGTTGTAAAGCCCGGCAGAGTCCTGTTTGAGATGAGCGGTGTATCCGAGGAAATGGCAAGAGAGGCGCTCCGTCTCGCGGCACACAAGCTGCCGATAAAGACCAAGTTCATAAAGCGTGATTCCGAGACAGGTGGTGAACAAGATGAAGGCAACTGAAGTACGTGGGCTGAGCATACAGGAGCTCAACGCCAAGCTGGGAGAGCTGAAGCGCGACCTTTTCTATCTCCGGATGCAGCACGCGACAAACCAGCTTGACAATCCTATTAAAATCAAGGAAGTCAAGAGGAACATTGCCCGAGTCCAGACCATTATGCGAGAAAAGCAGCTCGAGGGTAAGGAGGTAAGCTAAATGACGCAAGTGAGAACGACTTCCAGAAAGACCAGAGTAGGCAAGGTTGTTTCCGACAAAATGGATAAGACCATCGTAGTAGCGGTCGAGGACAGCGTGGCCCATCCTCTGTATAAGAAAATTATTAAGAGAACCTATAAGCTTAAGGCACACGACGAGAAAAACGAATGCCGCATCGGCGATAAAGTCGAGGTAATGGAAACCCGTCCTCTGTCAAAGGACAAGAGATGGAGACTCGTTGAAATTATAGAGAAGGCAAAGTAAGGAGGCCGACCAATGATACAACAGGAATCATATCTTAAGGTCGCCGACAACAGCGGCGCCAAAGAGATAAAGTGCATTAGAGTTCTGGGCGGCTCCAAGAGGAGATACGGAAACATCGGCGATGTAATCGTCGCCTCTGTTCGTAAGGCAGCCCCGGGCGGCACTGTCAAGAAGGGCGATGTCGTCAGAGCCGTCATAGTTCGCAGCGCAAGGGGCGTTCGCCGTGCCGACGGAACCTATGTCCGCTTTGACGAGAACGCGGCCGTGCTCATAAAGGAAGACAAGAACCCCAGAGGTACACGTATATTCGGACCGGTAGCCAGAGAGCTCAGAGAAAAGGATTACATGAAGATTCTCTCTCTCGCTCCTGAAGTTATATAGGAGGGTATTGCAATGAATATTAAAAAGGATGATATCGTTGTCGTACTTTCCGGTAAGGACAAGGGCAAGGAGGGCAAGGTCCTTTCCGCTGACCCGAAAAACGGCAAGGTGATAGTCGAGGGCGTCAACGTCGCAAGCAGGCACATGAAACCCCGCAAGCAGGGCGAAGAGGGTGGAATCATTAAAAAGGAAACCCCCATCTACGTCTGCAAGGTCATGCGCGTCTGCCCAAAGTGCTCCAAGCCCACCCGTGCCGCCCACAAAATACTTGACGACGGCACAAAGATACGCGTCTGCAAAAAATGCGGCGCATCAATATAAGGGAGGAGTGACATTATGACAAGAATGAAAAAGAAATACATGGAAGAAGTCGCTCCCGCTCTCATGAAGAAGTTTGAGTACAAAAGCCCGATGCAGATTCCCCGCCTTGATAAGATTGTAGTCAATGTTGGCTGCGGCGATGCTAGGGACAATGCTAAGGCGCTTGACTCCGTGGTAAAGGAAATCTCCGCCATCACCGGCCAGAAGGCCGTTGTGACCAGGGCTAAGAAGTCCGTTGCGAACTTCAAGCTCAGAGAGGGAATGCCCGTCGGAGTGAGAGTTACCCTTCGCCAGGATAAAATGTGGGAGTTTCTGGACAGACTGTTTAACGTAGCGCTTCCCCGTGTACGCGACTTCCGCGGCATCAGCCCGAAGTCCTTCGACGGCAGAGGCAACTACGCCATGGGAGTTAGAGAGCAGCTCATATTCCCCGAAATCGATTACGACAAGATTGATAAGATACGCGGCATGGATATAGTAATCTGCACCACCGCGAAGACCGATGAAGAGGCAAGAGAGCTCTTAGCCCTTATGGGCGCTCCCTTCGCCCAGGCATAAAGGAGGAGAGAAATGGCTAAAAAATCTATGATCCTTAAGCAGCAGAGAGAGCCGAAGTTCTCTACCCGCAGGTACAACCGCTGCAAGATATGCGGCCGTCCGCACGCCTATCTCAGAGATTACGGCATCTGCCGTATTTGCTTCCGTGAGCTGGCATATAGGGGCCAGATTCCGGGCGTAAGAAAGGCAAGCTGGTAAAATCGTTTATACTTTGTCTCGGCGGCTTGCGTTATCTTAACACAGCTTCGCCGCACTCGACATGTCTAAACGAATTTTCCCTAGCCGCTGCGCAAAGCCGCCGTTTTAATTGCGGCGGGATAATAAAAACATAAATCTGATGGCGAAAGGTCATTGTAAAACTTTGAAACCTCGCCACGAAAACAGCCTTGGCTGTAACTCTATTAAGGAGGACTATTTAATGCAGATTACCGATCCAATAGCGGATATGCTGACCAGAATCAGAAACGCTAACTCTGCAAAGCACGATACCGTTGATATCCCCGCCTCCAACATGAAAAAGGCAATAGCCGAAATTCTTCTTGAGGAAGGCTACATTAAGAACTTCCAGATAATCAATGACGGCACCCAGGGGATCATCCGCATCACGCTCAAGTACAATAACGGCAAGGAAAAGGTCATTTCCGGCCTTCGCAGGGTATCAAAGCCCGGCCTTCGCGTCTATGCAGGAGCCGATGAACTCCCGAGAGTACTCAGGGGACTTGGCATTGCTATAATTTCAACATCCAAGGGCGTCATGACCGACAGAAAGGCTCGCGCAGAGCATGTCGGCGGAGAAGTCCTTGCGTTTGTGTGGTAAGGGGGAGGAGCTAAAAGATGTCGAGAATTGGAAGAGCCCCCATCACTATTCCCTCCGGTGTGGAAGTAAAGCTTGACGGCTCGGTTATAACCGTCAAGGGCCCGAAGGGCACTCTCACCAGAACACTTAACCCGGAGGTTAAGGTGGATATTCAGGACGGCGTGATTAACGTAAGTCGTCCTACGGACGCAAAGCCCCACCGCTCGCTGCACGGCCTGACACGCACCCTCATAAACAACATGGTAGTAGGTGTGACACAGGGGTACAGCAAGGAACTTGAGGTCAACGGCGTTGGCTACAGGGTTCAGAAGCAGGGCAAGCAGATTGTTATGAACCTCGGCTTTTCGCACCACGTTATAGTAGACGAAGTCGAGGGGATACAGGTCGATGTGCCCAACCCGAACAAAATTATTGTCAGCGGCATAGACAAGCAGCTTGTCGGACAGTTTGCCGCGGACATCAGAAGCAAAAGACCCCCCGAGCCTTATAAGGGCAAGGGCATCAAATACGCTAACGAGGTCGTCCGCCGCAAGGAAGGAAAGACCGGAGCTAAAAAGTAAAGGGAGGTGTGCCTAAATGATTAAAAGACCGGATACGAACAAACAGCGCTTAGTACGCCACAAAAGGGTCCGTGCGAAGATCTCGGGTACGCCTGAGAGACCGAGACTCAATGTTTTCAGAAGCGGCGCGAATATCTACGCCCAGATTATCGACGATGTAAACGGGGTTACCATCTGCGCCGCCTCCTCCATCGAGAAGGGCTTTGAGGGCAGCGGCGGAAACCGCGAAGCTGCCAAGAAGGTCGGCCTGATGATAGCCGAACGCGCCAAGGAGAAGGACATTACAACCGTAGTGTTCGACCGCGGTGGCTATATTTTCCACGGCCGTGTTCAGAGTTTAGCCGAGGGAGCCCGCGAGGGCGGACTCGTATTTTAAAGGGGAGGAGATAAAACGATGGCTTATAATAGAGACAGACGCGAGGAAGCACAGTCCGAGTTCACTGAAAAGGTCGTTTCTCTGAACCGTGTATCCAAGACCGTTAAGGGCGGCCGCATCTTCAAATTCGCCGCGCTTTGCGTCGTCGGCGACGGAAAAGGCAGAGTCGGCTACGGCCTTGGCAAGGCCTCCGAAATTTCGGAAGCCATACGCAAGGGCATAGACGATGCCAAGAAAAACGTAGTGAGCATAACTCTCTCGGGAACCACAATACCGCATGAGGTTATAGGCAATTTCGGAGCCGGCAGGGTCCTTCTCAAGCCGGCTGCTCCCGGTACAGGCGTTATCGCCGGCGGCCCTGTCCGTGCAGTCGTTGAGGCTGCCGGTATCAAGGACATAAGGACCAAGTGCCTGCGTTCAAACAACCCGCAGAACGTGGTTGCCGCCACAATGGTGGGACTAAAGACCCTGAGAGACGCCGAGCAGGTAGCTAAAATCAGAGGGAAGAATCCCGGCGAAATCCAGGGATAGGAGGGCTAGACATGGCAAACCTTAAAATTACGCTTATTAAAAGCTTGAATGGCAGGCTTGATAAGCACATCGCAACTGCTGAATCTCTCGGGCTGAAGAGAATAGGTGATGAAACCGTGCAGCCCGATAATGCTCAGACTAGGGGCAAGATAGCGAAGATTGGCTATCTGCTCAAAGTTACGGAAGAATAGGAGGTGCAGGCATGAAATTACATGAACTTGCTCCGGCTAAAGGCTCAATACGTGAAGCCAAGCGCAAGGGAAGAGGAATCGCTTCCGGCAACGGCAAAACTGCCGGCCGCGGCCATAAGGGCCAGAATTCCCGTAGCGGCGGCGGAGTCAGGATCGGCTTTGAAGGCGGACAGATGCCTCTTGCAAGGCGCATTCCCAAAAGAGGCTTCAACAACATTTTCGCAAAACCGCTCGAGGCCGTGAACGTATCGGTGCTCAATCGCTTCGAAAACAATTCGGTCGTAGGAGCCGAGGAGCTTCTGGCTGCAGGTATCCTCTCAAAATGCCAGTACGGCGTCAAGATTCTTGGCAACGGCAACCTCGAGAAGAAGTTGACGGTCAAGGCTTCCGCATTCTCCGAGACGGCTAAACAAAAGATAGAGGCCGCAGGCGGGAAGGCGGAGGTGGTATAAGGTGTTCCAGACCTTTCGCAACGCATGGAAAATAGAAGAGCAGAGAAAGAAAATTGTATTTACGCTTTTCATCATCCTGCTTTACCGTATAGGCAACGCCGTACCCGTTCCTTTCATCAACACTGCGCTGCTCGCGCAGTACTTCGACAGCCTCTCCAATACCGTGCTTGGATTGTACAATGTCATGTCGGGTAACGCATTCTCGCAGGCGACGATTTTTGCGCTCTCAATACAGCCATATATTAACGCCTCGATTATTATGAACCTGCTGACCATTGCAATCCCCGCTCTGGAAAGACTCCAGAAGGAGGGCGGAGAAGAGGGCCAAAAGAAGATTGCCAGCATCACGCGTTATGCCACGGTAGGAATCTCCCTGCTGCAGGGTCTTGCTTATTACTATCTGATAGCGAATAACGGCTTCCTTTCCTCCAGCGGCATTTGGGAAGCATGCGTAATAGTCATCAGCTTTACGGCAGGCTCTGCCCTGCTCATGTGGCTTGGCGAGCAGATTACCGAATTCGGCATCGGCAACGGCATCTCCATCATTCTGTTTGTGGGAATCGTTTCACGCTTCCCCTCGAATGCCTCGAACATGGTATCGGGTCTTATCAGAGGAGATTTAAGCTGGCTGGCCTTCATCGGAATCATAATCGGCGTCATCGCCATTGTCGCACTCATCGTGTTCGTCACGAACGCCGAGAGAAGGATTCCCGTACAGTACTCAAAACGTGTTGTCGGGCGTAAAATGTATGGTGGACAGAGCACGCATCTGCCGATAAAGGTGAATATGTCGGGCGTAATCCCGATTATCTTTGCCCAGTCCATCGCCATGCTGCCGGCCACAATAGCAAACTTTTTCCCGGCTCCGGCGGAAGGCTCCTTCTGGCACAGATTCTTAAACGCGATAGACACATCATCAATTTTCTACATTTTAATATACTTCCTGCTGATTATCGGCTTCAGCTACTTCTATTCCACAATTCAATTTAATCCGATCGAGGTCTCCAACAACCTGAAGAAAAACGGCGGCTTCATTCCCGGCTTCCGTGCGGGAAGACCGACCTCCGAGTTTATTGCAAAGGTGCTTGGAAAGATAACGCTGTTCGGCGCCATTTATTTGGGTATAATTGCTATATTGCCTCTTATTTTCAGCAATGTGACAAAACTCACCGGTATAGCACTCGGCGGCACATCCATAGTCATTGTTGTAGGAGTTGCGCTTGAAACGGTCAAAGGCATGGAAGCGCAGATGCTTATGCGTCACTACAAGGGCTTCTTGGAATAAATTAAGGGAAGTGCAAAGTGCTATATGAACCTTATTCTACTTGGAGCACCCGGTGCCGGAAAGGGCACACAGGTTGATTTTCTTACGAAAGAGCGGGGATTACCTGCGATTTCGACGGGCAACATTCTTCGCGCCGCCATAAAGGAAGGCACGCCGACAGGACTGGAAGCCCAAAAGTATATTTCATCGGGGAGGCTTGTCCCGGACGAGGTCATAATAGGTATCGTCAGGGAGCGCCTGTCGCAAAAGGACTGTGAAAACGGCTTCATCCTTGACGGAGTGCCGAGAACAATCCCCCAGGCGGAGGCTTTGGAAAAGGCGGGAGTCGAAATAGACGCCGCCATACTGCTTGACCTGCCCGATGAGCTGATTGAACAGCGTATGGCCGGTCGCCGTACATGCATAGACTGCGGCGCCAGCTATCACGTCATAACCCGGCCGCCCAAAGCGGAGAACATCTGCGATGAATGTGGCGGCGAGCTCACAAGACGCAAGGACGATGACCCTGAAACGGTCAGGATGAGATTAAAGGTTTATCACGAGGAGACCGAGCCCCTTGTAGATTTTTACAAACAGAGGGGAAGGCTCTTTGTGGTGGATGGCTCCCGCAGCCCTGAGGAAACAAATGCTCAGGTGCAGGAAGTTTTGGAGAAGTTATAGTGATTCAGATCAAATCTGTAAAAGAGATAGAGCTGATGCGCCGTGCCTGCGCTGTTGCAGCGGCTGCCCGTGCCTTGGCAGGGGAAATGACAGCGCCCGGCGTACACACTTATGAAATCGACAGAGCTGTGCATGACTTTATAGTCAAGCAGGGGGCGGTACCTTCTTTTTTGAACTACAACGGCTATCCAAGGAGCATTTGCATCTCCATTAACGATGAGGTGATACATGGGATACCTGGCAGCCGTATGATCAAAGAGGGCGACATTGTCAGCGTCGATGTGGGAGCATTCCTGGGAGGTTTTCATGGAGACTGCGCCGCGACGTTTGTAGCGGGAGCGGCAGATGAAAGCGCTGAAAAGCTCATCGAGGTCACCCGTCAAAGCTTTTTTGAGGGCCTCAAGCTTGCGCGTCCCGGCTACCGCGTGTCGGACATCTCCCACGCTATCCAGGCATATGCAGAATCCTTCGGATATTCCGTAATTAGAGAATACGTGGGACACGGCGTGGGCGCAAAGCTCCACGAGGATCCCCAGGTACCCAACTTCGGAAAACCGGGCCACGGCCCGCGGCTCATTCCAGGCATGACCTTGGCTATAGAACCTATGATAAACATGGGGAAGGCCGACATACGGCTATTAAATGACGGATGGACTGTGGTAACGGCGGACGGTAAGCCCTCGGCACACTATGAGAACACGGTTCTTATCACAAACGGCGAACCGGAAATACTGACGGTGGTCGACGGGATATGCTGATGGAAATCGAAAAATCCCATATAGTGATTTCCCTTGCCGGGAGAGACAAAGGAGAGCTGTTTTTTGTTTTGGACAGGGACGCCAGGAGCGTGCTTTTGGCGGACGGGAAAGGCAGGAAGCTGGAAAAGCCGAAGCGGAAGAACATAATGCATGTTCGCTTCGTGGCTGAAAGCGATGCCGAAACCGCCTGGAAGATAAAAAACGGAGGCAAGGTTTCAAACAAGGAATTAAGAAATACGCTGGCTGCCTTCAAAGCTGGCGCAGGAAATGACAAGGGAGGAACATACGTTTGGCAAAAGACGATGTGATCGAGCTGGAGGGCAGGGTTATCGAATCGTTGCCCAACACGATGTTCACGGTTGATATCGGCAACGGACATACTATACTCGCACACATTTCCGGAAAGCTCAGGATGAATTTCATCCGCATATTGCCCGGAGATAAGGTGACAGTACAGATGTCGCCATACGACCTGACTCGTGGCCGTATAACGTGGAGAAGTAAGTAGTCGGAGGCGGGGCAGACCTGTTTCCGTAAAGACACCTAAACATGGAGGTTGTTAGAATGAAAGTCAGACCCTCAGTCAAGCCCATGTGCGAAAAGTGTAAGATTATTAGGCGCAAGGGCAAGGTCATGGTAATTTGCGATAATCCGAAGCACAAACAGAGGCAAGGTTAATAGATTCAGTTCACATTCCGTTAGCTTCCGGTTTTAGCGGAGAGATTTTGTCCGGCGCCGTAATTTGTCTGGAACAGATACTTTTCAGACTGAGAGCGTCTCGCCCGACGAAAGCTTGATCCCAATCCGGACATCTCGGCGTGAACACCCCCAAGCGCCGCGTAACTAACCACAGCGTACACATTTAAACCCGTATTAAACGACCCGGTTTATTGCACAGTCGTCCGCCCGAGGTTCGGGATAAAAGCAGATTTGAATGTGTATGCTGTGGTTACGCGGCCAAACCGGAACCCCGGAGCTGCAGGAGTCGCAGCCCGGTGAACAATCAATCGTTTTAACTTAAACGAAAGGAATGATTAACAAGTATGGCGAGAATTTCCGGCGTTGATTTGCCGAGGGACAAGAGGATTGAGATAGGTCTCACCTACGTTTTCGGCATTGGCCAGAAAAGAGCAAAGGACATACTCGCGGCGACGGGTATCAATCCCGACACCAGAGTAAAAGATCTGACCGAAGAGGAAGAGGCTCGGCTGCGCGAGTTCATCGATAAGAACTATGTTGTTGAGGGCGACCTGAGAAGGACTGTTGCGCTCGATATAAAGAGACTTAACGAGATAGGCAGCTACAGAGGGCTTCGCCACAGGAAGGGACTTCCTGTAAGAGGTCAGCGCAGCAAGACAAACGCGCGCACACGCAAGGGTCCGAAGAGGACTATTGCCAACAAGAAGAAGTAAGGGAGGGATATGTAAATGGCAGTTTCAAAGAACGCAAAGCAGCGCGTCAGAACAAAGCGCCGCGAACGCAAGAATATTGAAAAGGGCACGGTGCATATCCGTTCCTCGTTTAACAACACGATGGTGACAATAGCCGACACCAATGGCAACGCCATATCCTGGGCATCCGCCGGCGGTATGGGCTTCCGCGGCAGCAGAAAGTCCACGCCCTTTGCGGCTCAGACAGCCGCCGAGACTGCGGCAAGGGCCGCCATGGAGCATGGGCTGAAGACCGTCGAGGTCTTTGTTAAGGGTCCCGGAGCCGGACGCGAAGCTGCAATCCGCGCTCTCCAGTCCGTAGGCCTTGAGGTAACCATGATAAAAGACGTAACACCAATTCCGCACAATGGCTGCCGTCCGCCTAAGAGACGCCGCGTTTAAGGAGGAAATGTAGTATGGCAAGATATACAGACGCAGTATGCCGCCTTTGCCGCAGGGAGGGCCAGAAGCTCTTTCTGAAGGGCGACAGATGCTATACCGATAAGTGCGCCGTCGTTCGCCGCCCCTATGCTCCCGGACAGCATGGCCAGGGGAGAAGATCCAAGGTCTCCGAATATGGCACACAGCTCCGTGAGAAGCAGAAGGCAAAGAGATATTACGGCGTTCTGGAAAGACAGTTCGAAGGCTACTTTGAGCTCGCTTCCAAGAAAAAGGGCCAGACTGGTGAAAACCTGTTGTCCATCCTTGAGAGCCGTCTTGACAACGTTGTCTACAGGCTCGGCTTTGCTATGTCCCGCGCCGAGGCCAGACAGCTTGTCCGCCACGGCCACTTCACCGTAAACGGTAAGAAGGTAAACATTCCTTCCTACCTCGTGAAACAGGGTGAGATTATAAGCCTCAAGGACTCCTCCAAGAGCCTTGAGAAGATAAAAGCGGTCATAGAGGCGAACTCCTTCCGCCAGCCTCCAAAGTGGCTTGACTTTGACAGAAACGCGATGGTTGCAAAGGTCGTAGCTCTTCCCGAGAAGAACGATATTGACCTGCCCATCCAGGAGCACCTCATCGTCGAGTATTATTCTAAGTAAAATACAGCCCTCATTGTTGGTAAGCTGGAATAATATGCGCATCTTAATTGAGCGCACAGGAGGAGGGTATCAGATTTATGGTAGAAATAGAAAAGCCGCGTATTGAATGTTTTGAAACCCCCGGCGACGAGTCCTATGGCAAGTATGTTGTTGAGCCGCTCGAGCGTGGGTATGGCACCACTTTGGGAAACTCACTTAGAAGGATACTTTTATCCTCTCTGCCCGGAACCGCTGTCACAACGATAAAGATTGCGGGTATATCACATGAGTTTTCCACGATCCCAGGTGTCAAAGAAGACGTTACAGAGATAGTGCTTAACGTAAAAGGTATAATCGCAAGGCTTCATAGCGAGGAAGTAAAAACAGTTTATATTGAAGCCAGCGGTGAGTGCGAGGTCAAGGCGGGCGATATCAAGACGGACAGCGAGGTTGAGATATTAAACCCCGATCTCCATATAGCTACGCTTGGCCCGGACGCGACACTCAACATGGAGCTTACGCTTGGCAGAGGGCGCGGATACGTCCCCGCAGAGCGCAACAAGCCCCAGCAGGCGGTCATCGGGGTGATTCCGGTTGATTCCGTCTATACTCCGGTCTTAAAGGTCAACTACACGGTTGAAAACACGCGCGTCGGGCACATGACGGACTTTGACAAGCTCACAATTGAGGTCTGGACAAACAAGACCATTACGGCAAGAGATGCAATATCGCTTGGCGCAAAGATTCTCTGCGACCATATCGCACTGTTCACTGACCTGAGCGAAAGCGTCGGCAGCCGTTCCACTGTCGTTGAGAAGGCTGAGACGCAGCGCGATAAGGTACTGGAAATGACCATTGAGGAAATGGATCTGTCTGTACGCAGCTTCAACTGCCTCAAGCGCGCCAATATCAACACGGTTGAGGATCTCATAAGCAAGACCGAGAGCGAGATGATGAAGGTCAGAAACCTGGGCCGCAAGTCTCTTGAAGAGGTCGTAAATAAGCTGGCCATGATGGGTCTTACCCTTGCTAGCGATGATAACAATTAACTCTTTACGAGGAGGAGAATAAAATGCCCGGAACACGGAAACTCGGAAAGACAACCGACCAGCGCATGGCCATGCTCAGGCAGCAGGTCACTGCGCTTCTCGAGAACGGCCGCATGGAAACAACCGTAACGAGAGCTAAGGAGGTTGCGCCTCTTACCGAGAAAATGATTACACTTGGAAAGGCGAACACTCTCGCCTCCCGCCGTCAGGCGCTGGCGTTTATCACAAAAGAGGATGTCGTCACCAAGGTTTTCACCGAAATCGCTCCTAAGTATGCCGAGCGCAACGGCGGCTACACCCGTATTACGCGTATCGGACCCCGCAGGGGCGATGCAGCCGAAATGGCGATAATCGAATTAGTATAATTATCATGATAAAGGAGCCGCACGGCAATTCGTGCGGCTCTTAAATCGTTTCACGGGTCTTAGGTATGAGAAGCTGCGCTAGGATATTGCTTGAATAATATTTCCGTTTTCCTCAAAAAATAGCGCTGAAGGAGGCGGAAGAAATGAAAATGACAAATAAGGAATATGGAGAATACATCAAAAAGAAGTCTCCAAACACCAACATGGTAGGGAATGTGCTCAAGGCATTTTTAAGCGGAGGGCTTATATGCGTAATCGGACAGGGGATACTGAATCTATTTAAGTTTTACGAGCTTGGAGCGGACGAGGCGGGGAGCGCCACGTCGGTAGTACTCGTCTTTCTCGGCGCGCTGCTGACGGGCTTGGGTGTCTATGACCGGATGGCAAAGTTTTCAGGTGCAGGCACCTTAGTGCCGATAACCGGCTTTGCAAACTCAATAGTCTCACCCGCAATCGAGTTTAAGAGCGAAGGCTATGTTAGCGGAATGAGCGCTAAGATGTTCGTGATAGCAGGTCCCGTCCTCGTTTTTGGAATCTCAGCCTCAGTAATTTACGGTATTCTTTTAGCAATTATAAAATAAACTGAGGGGACGGTTAACCGTCCCCTCACAGCTTGTCAGCTATATTAACTCAGTAGGAAACACCGTGGGCCAGCATGGCGTTGGCTACCTTCATAAAGCCGGCTATGTTCGCACCTACTACGAGATTATTCTCATGACCGAATTCCTTGGCTGCGGCGCTTGCTGTCTTGTAGATGTTCACCATTATGTCCTTGAGCTTCTGGTCGACCTCCTCAAAGGTCCAGGAGAGCCTGAGCGAGTTCTGCGACATCTCGAGTCCGGAGCAGGCAACTCCACCGGCGTTTGAGGCCTTGCCGGGGGCATAAACGAGCTTGTTTTCAAGGAAGATTTCAACAGCCTCTGGTGTGCAGGGCATATTTGCGCCCTCACCGACTGCCCAGCAGCCGTTTTTGACAAGGGCCCTTGCCGAATCGCCGTTCAGCTCGTTTTGAGTTGCGCAGGGGAGGGCAATATCGCACTTGACGGTCCAGATGCCGGAGCAGCCATCGGTGTACCGGGCCTCGGGATGGTATTTTACATACTCGCTGATTCTTTTGCGCTCTACCTCTTTAATTTTCTTTACCGTCGCCAGATCGATGCCATTTTCGTCATATATGTAGCCGGAGGAGTCAGACATGGCAACTACCTTTGAACCAAGCTGCAGAGCCTTATCGGCGGCATATGTGGCAACATTGCCCGAGCCGGAAATAATCACCGTAGAGCCATTGAAGGACCTGCCCTTGATTGTCCTTACGGCCTCCTCCATAAAGTAGCAGACCCCGTAGCCGGTTGCCTGTGTCCTGCCGAGGCTGCCGCCATAGGTCAGGCCCTTACCCGTCAGAACGCCGGTAAACTCATTTCTCAGCCTCTTATACATTCCGTACATATAGCCAATCTCACGGGCACCCACGCCGATGTCACCGGCTGGTACGTCGGTGTCCGGGCCTATGTGCTTGGAAAGCTCAATCATAAAGCTCTGGCAAAAGCGCATAATCTCACCATCCGACTTACCCTTCGGGTCGAAATCGGTGCCGCCCTTGCCGCCGCCCATGGGGAGGCCCGTAAGAGAGTTTTTGAAGGTCTGCTCAAAGCCGAGGAACTTAATAATGCTCAGGTTGACTGAGGGGTGAAACCTCACTCCGCCCTTATAGGGTCCGATTGCGCTGTTGAACTGAACCCTGTAACCCCTGTTAACAGCCACCTCTCCCTTGTCGGTGACCCAGGGAATTCTGAATATGATGGTTCTCTCGGGCTCAACTATTCTCTCGAATATGCCGGCCTCAAGAAACTGCGGGTATTTCTCCGCGACTGGCTCAAGGGATTCAAGGACCTCCTTTACAGCCTGGTGAAATTCCGGCTCATTCGGGTCACGCCTGACTACCTGGTCATAAATTTTCGCAAGCTTGTTCAAAAAAATTACCTCCTAAAATCTAATCCGGCGAATAAGTTTGAGGGATAGGAATATAGCTGATATAATAAGTCGGTCTATGCGGCGCTTTTTCCCTCTTCATTGCGCCAGAATACAGGTGCAATAAAAATTAATAGTTTTAGCCTTTAAGAAAAGCAAAGGCCAAACATTATTACATTATAATGTATTACATTTGTAAAGTAAATAAAAAAACTAGGAATTTGCAAGATATTTTTCGAAGCTTGCAGAAAACGCGGGAGATATAGTATTTCCGGGCAATACTAAGAGCCCGCCAAAGGCAGGCTCTGGGAGACAAAGGAACACCAAACTGGCGGCCAAGAGAGCTGGGGACAGTGCTGTTAGTAGCAAAACAAAATCCGTCATTTCGGTGTTTACATGCCCCAGTAATTTTTGCGGCGCCGGTCTTACCGGACAAATGTTTTTCGATAGTTTAAATGGTCTGCCGCGAGGGCAGGACTGTTAAATCAGTTCAGAGAAATATTCTCAACACCATTGCGTTCAAATTCCTCAATATATTCGTCAATGCGGTTAGCAAGCTCGTCAAAGTTCTCCTGGCTGATAGGCGCAAAGTTCATATCCCGACGGGCCAGCTCCTCCGCTAAGATTTCGTAGAATACCGTATCCTCGTAATCCATTATAGCCTCGTGTATGCCCCCCTCCGAAAAGGCTCTCGAAGGCAGGACCTCCCCATCCTTTATCTCATAAAGGGCATGCATCCCGTATTTGATGCACTGTGCAAACAGCTTTGACTCCACCTCGTCGTAATCGCTGATGCGGTCGTTCCCGCGCGTTGAATTGAGTATCCAGTTACCGATATACGCCATATCGAGCAGACGGCGAAATTCCTTTGCTGTTAATTCAATGTTCATAACGAGCCCTCCTTACAATAGGATAAGTTGAGTGTTTTTATTGACTCCTTATATCAATATATTATAGCGCATAGCCCAAAAAAATTCTACATAAAATTTTTTAAACAGATGAAAAGAAGGCAAATAAGCATTCAAATATGACTTGTATTACCTTGACTAATATTGTATGATATAACCGCTTTTCGGATATATCACATAAATTTGCTTTCCTATGTCCGGGCAAGCAAAAAACAAGGAGGGAAAGCCTTGGATAACCGTCCCATCGGTGTTTTCGATTCGGGTCTCGGAGGGCTCACAGCCGTTCAGAAGCTCATGGAGACACTCCCGAACGAGGACATAATCTACCTGGGGGATACGGGGCGCGTGCCTTACGGCGGACGCTCCAGAGAGACTATTATTAAATACGCCAGACAGGATATAGCCTTCCTGACGAGCTTTGATATAAAGGCCATTGTAATAGCCTGCGGAACCGTCAGCACGACGGCGCTCGGCGAGATAGAAAAGGACTATGACATCCCGATAGTGGGTGTAGTCCGCCCGGCCGTGGAGAGGGCCGTACAGGTCACGAAAAACAAAAGAATAGGGCTTATAGGAACTGTGGCCTCGATAAACAGCGGGGCCTATGACAAGCTGATACTCCAAAGACTGCCGGAGGCCGAGATATTCTCCGCCGCCTGCCCGCTTCTGGTTCCCCTTGTTGAAAATGGGAGGATAAGCAGGGGCGATATAATGATAGAGACAGCGGTAAGCGAATACTTAGCTCCGATAAAGGCGCGTAAAGTGGACACACTTATCTTAGGCTGTACCCATTACCCACTCATTGGAGATGTTATAGGAGACTATATGGGCGAAGGGGTCACTCTCGTTAGCCCGGGGGCCGAGACTGCCGCCTATGTCGAGCAGCTTCTTAAGAAAAACGACATTTCGGCTGAAAAAGGGCGCCGCGCCGCCCATCGATATTTTGTCACCGACAGCATAGAGGGCTTTTCAAACGCGGCCTCACTTTTTCTGAACCAGGACGTGCGGGGCGAGGTCTCGAAGGTTGATTTAAACAGTTTTTGACAAACAGGCAAAAGTGCGGTATAATGCGTAGCTACTAATTATGAGGGAAAAGATTATGAAGGAAAAAGACGTTATAATTTCAATAAAGGGATTTCAGTCCAGCGAGGGAGAGAACGACATTTACGAGCTTGTTACGGACGGCACCTATACGTTCTCCGATTCCGCCTGTGAGTTTACTTATATGGAGAGTGAGCTGACCGGGCTCGAGGGTACAAAGACGACATTTCGTGTCGACCGGGACAAGGTAATGCTCACACGCGAGGGCAACATCAATTCTCAAATGATGTTTGAAGACGGAAAAAAGCATTTTTTCTTCTACGAAACTCCTTACGGCGCGGCGACAATGGGCGTAAACACGCATAGAATAAAGTCAGGACTCGGCGAGAACGGCGGCGATATTGAACTGTCCTATGCCGTGGACCTGGACAGCGTAGTGCTGGGCAAAAACGAGTTTAAGATAAACATACGGGAGGCGTAGGGTACAAAAGATGGCAAATCTCATTCAAAAGGCAAAGGAACAAATAGACTCTCTGGTGATGGCAGCTTATGAGAGGGCGGCACAAAAGGGTGCGCTGCCTCCGGGCGTCCAGCTCGGCGGCACAATAGAGATACCGAAGGACGCCGCGCTGGGAGACTACGCCTGCTCCTATGCCATGGCCGCTGCAAAGAGCATGAGAATGCCGCCGCGCAGGATAGCCGACGAGCTGGCCAAGGAGCTTGAGCTGGAGGGAAGCTATTTTACGAACGCCGAGGTAGCCGGGGCGGGGTTTATTAACTTCCGCCTGTCCGACAGATGGTATGCCGAGGTGCTTTCCGCGGTTGAAGCGGAGGGTGCGGATTACGGGCGGGCCGATACCGCAGCCGGCGAGCGCGTTATGGTCGAATTTGTTTCAGCCAACCCCACCGGGCCTATGACGATAGGAAACGCAAGGGGCGGAGTTTTGGGCGATACTCTCGCCGCGATTTTAGACCGCGCCGGCCACGAGGTCTGGCGTGAATTTTATGTCAATGACGCGGGCAATCAGGTAGAGCTGTTTGGGCGTTCGATAGAGGCGCGGTATCTGCAGCTGGCCCTGGGCGAGCAGGCCGTTCAGTTCCCCGAGGACGGGTATCACGGCGACGACATAAGGGAGCTTGCCCAGATGCTCTTTGATAAATACGGCGACAAATATGTAAATGAGGATGAGCAGACGCGACGCGAGGCCTTTGTAAATTTCGCACTGCCCCACAATATAGCACTCATGGAAAAGCATCTGGAGCGCTACCGCATACGCTTTGACCGCTTCTTCCTTGAGAGCGACCTGCACAAAAGCGGCTATGTTGAGGAAACTGTAAAGCTCTTGACTGACAATGGTTACACCTACGAAAAGGAGGGTGCCCTTTGGCTTCGCAACACCGACTTTGGTGCGGATAAGGACGAGGTTCTGCGCCGCGCCAACGGCTTTTACACCTATTATGCCGTTGATATAGCATACCACAGGCACAAATTCATAGAGCGTGGCTTTGACCGCGTTATAGATGTCTGGGGAGCCGACCACCACGGTCATGCAATACGCTTTAAGGCCTCCATGACCGCGCCGGCTCTGGGTATCGACAGCTCGAAGCTTGACTTCCTTATAATGCAGATGGTGCGCTTGACGCGCGACGGAGAGACGATAAAGGTCTCGAAGCGAACAGGCAAGGCAATTACGCTTAACGATCTGCTGGATGAAATATCGGTGGATGCCTGCCGCTTTTTCTTCAATGCCAAGCCCGATACCCACCTTGAGTTTGATATGGGACTTGCCATACGTCAGGACAGCGAAAACCCCGTATATTACGTCCAGTACGCCCACGCGAGAATATCAAGCCTTGTCGCCACACTGGCCGCGGAGGGCAATGTGGTACCGAGAGTTGAGGAAATAGATGTATCCAAACTAAGCTCCGACTATGAGCGCGAGCTGATAAAGCAGATATCCCTGCTTCCGGAGGAGATAAGGCTGGCCGCCCGAGACTACGACCCGTCGCGCATTAACCGCTATGTAATCGAGCTGGCCGCCCGTTTTCACCGTTTTTATAATTCTAACCGAATAAAGGGCGAGGAGCCGGAGCTGCTGCTCGCGAGACTTAAACTTGCCGATACTACAAGGATGGTCATAGCGAACAGTCTTGACATTCTTGGGGTCACTGCGCCGGAGAAGATGTAAGCCCTGCAAGGATTGGGAGCCTTAAGATGGAGCTTTTTAACAAACTGCCGCTGATACTAGACGGAGCCATGGGAACCGAGCTGCAAAAGCGAGGCTGCGCTCCGGGCAGCTGCATGGAAGAATGGATACTGGAAAACCCGGATAGCCTGATAGAGCTTCAGCGAAGCTATGTCCGGGCGGGCTCGGATATCATATACGCGCCGACCTTCGGCGCTAACCGGTTTGCCCTTGGGAAGTATGGACGCGGAGAAAAGGTGCGCGAGTACAACCTGCGCCTGGTCGAGCTGTCGCGAAAGGCCGCATCGGGAAAGGCAATGGTGGCAGGCGACATAGCGCCGACGGGCGAGCCCTTGGAGCCTTACGGCGACATGGAGGAAGAGGAGCTCTTCGAGATATATAGAGAGCAGGCTGGTGCCTTGGAGCAGGCGGGGGTAGACCTCTTCGCCGTGGAGACACAGATGTCCGGCGAGGAGGCGCGAGTTGCCGTTTCCGCAATAAAGTCTGTGTCAGCAAAGAGCGTGTTCCTCAGCTTCACCTGCAATGCGGCAGGAGTATCCCTGTACGGCGAAAAATTTATAGACCTGCTTAAAATAGCGCAGGAGATGGGCGTCAGCGCCTTTGGTATAAACTGCTGTGGCGATTTTGAGCTAATCGGGAGGCTTGTACTGGAGATGAGCGCGGTGGCGAAAATCCCCCTCATTGTAAAGCCTAACGCAGGTGTGCCGAAAAATGTCGACGGGAGACCCGTTTTTAGCTTGCCGCCGGAAGAATTTTCATCTCAGATGGCCCGGATCAAATCCCTGGGTGCATCAGTTCTTGGGGGCTGCTGTGGCACAGATGCCCGACATATCTCGGCCTTATTCGACAGCGTGATATTGTAATAATAGCAATTTTTGTCACAAATCCCCAAATGTTGAACTATTTATTTTAAAAAAATTGAATTTTAGGGATAATATTACAAATACACTTGACAAAAAATTGAAAACTGATATAATTTAGTCAGAATCTGATGAGAAGGAAAGCAAATTCCTTAAAAAAACGGAGGATATGAGTATGAAATCGACAGGAATTGTCAGGAAGGTTGACGAGCTCGGGCGTATTGTATTGCCGATTGAGCTGCGCCGCACACTGGACATCGCAGAGAAGGACGCATTGGAGATTTATGTTGAAGAGTCTTCAATCATATTGAGAAAATATGAACCGGCCTGCATCTTTTGTGACAGCGCAAAGAATGTCAGCACCTACAAAGGCAAGAATATCTGTGCAGAATGCTTAAAAGATCTTAAGGCATAAGTACAATGTATTTGCAAATTTACGGCGGAGATTTACCTCCGCCGTAAATTTTTTCTTCCTTTTTTTCTTGACGTAGACGTCTTTTTACGGTCCTGAGGGGAGAGCTTGCGGGCGTCTGCGCCTCTGGCGCGTGGGGGCCTGATAAGACAGTTCTTTCCATGGCCTATCAGGTCCTGCCGGCCTGTCTTTTCAAGGGCCTCCAGAACCAGCTTTTGCTTTTCAGGGCGGAACCACTGTAGCATTGCGCGCTGGAGCGCCTTTTCGTGAAAGGTTTTTGCCGTATATACCGGCTTCATTGTACGCGGGTCCAGTCCAGTGTAATACATGCAGGTTGAAAGCGTCCCCGGGGTGGGGTAGAAGTCCTGCACCTGCTCGGGGCGTATTCCGGCCCTGTTAAGGTATTCGGCCAGAGAGACCGCGTCCTTTAGCGTACTGCCGGGATGCGAGGACATGAGATAGGGCACGATAAACTGCTTTTTGCCATGCCTTTCGTTGAGCTTGCGGTACCTGTCT
>JAAYOL010000037.1 GCA_012520395.1 Clostridiales bacterium | reverse complement strand
TCAATAAGGTAGTATCCCGGAATGCAGAAAATAGAATTCAGAGAAGTGGGACTGTTCAGTACCGGCTCTCTTGCGATAAATTCGTTTATGCTCCAAGTGCCGGCAATCATGCACATTTTGTCCCCGTCAGACAGCCCCGAGGCTATGCCGCAGGCGTCTATATCGAACATTCCGGCGGAAACGGGAGTGCCCTCCATAAGCCCGGTCTCCTCTGCTGCACCTTTCGTTACACAGCCGCAGAGCTGCGCGGGCGCCTTGAGCGGCTTAAGCTTGTCGAACGCCTCCTCAATGCCGAATAAAGCCATCAGCTCCCTATCATAGGTGCCTGTTTCCATATTCAGAAGGTTACCGCCGGAGAAGGTTGTAATCTCACCGTATGCCTCTCCGGTAAGGCAGTACCTTATATAATCGTTAACTGAGAGTACCATGGAGGATTGTTTATAGGCTTCGGGCTCGTTATCTTTTAGCCATCTGAGAAGGCTGACGGGCTGGCAGGCCAGGATGGGCTGCAGGGTCTTTTCCCTTACCCTTTCGGCGGTGCCATCCCGGTTCCATTTTTCAACGTACTCAAAGGCACGGTTGTCAGTCGACAGTATGCCGTTTCGGGAGGGACTTCCGTCACTATTTAACAGATAAAGGCCTTTTCCGTGTCCGGAGAAGGAGATTCCTGCAATTTGCGCGGGTGGAACGCCGGATTTTCTGAGCGTTTCGCGGATAGCCTCCCGATTGGCTTCCCAAAGCTTAGACATATCCCTCTCCGAGTAGCCCGGCTTCGGGTGCTCGTTCGGAACCAGCCTTGACGAAACCGCGATTTGCCGGCCCTTTTCATCGAAGAGTGCCGCCTTTGCGTAGGTCCCTCCGTTATCTATTCCCATTAGAAATCTCAATGCGTTCACCCCCGGTTAGAAAGTTTACTTATATATTGTGGCAGGCCGTAAAATGGTTTGAGCTTGTCTCTCTCAGCTCCGGTTTTTGCTCTCTACATATAGCCGTGGCTTTCGGGCAACGAGGATTGAACGGGCAACCCTTCGGCACGCGCAGCGGGCTTGGAACCTCTCCCTCAAGAAGAATACGTTTTCTGTTCTTTTCCTCGTAGTAATCGACCGTGGGCACGGCAGAAAGCAGCGCCTTTGTATAAGGGTGCTGAGAGTTATTGAATAATTCGCGGGATTCCATAAGCTCAACCACATTTCCGAGGTACATTATGCCTATTCGGCTGGCTATGTGGCGCACAACGGCAAGGTCGTGGGCTATAAAAATATATGTTAGACCGAGTTTGCTCTGGAGTTCCTCAAAAAGATTTATTATCTGTGCCTGGATTGAAACGTCAAGAGCGGATACCGGCTCGTCGCACACTATTAGCTTCGGGTTGCAGGCAAGGGCGCGGGCTATTCCGAGGCGTTGCCTCTGACCTCCGCTCATTTCGTGCGGGTAACGGTCGCTCATACTGAGATCCAGTTCAACATGCCGCAGAAGATCCTCTACACGCTCTTGTATCTCGGACGCGCTGTGGCGCTTGCGGTCACAGACTATCGCTTCCTTCAGTATTGAATATACCGACTGGCGCGGGTCAAGAGAGGAGTAGGGATCCTGGAAGATAAGCTGCAGCTCACGGCGTATAGTCTTAATCTCGCGCATTGGCATCTTTGCGATGTCGCGGCCCTTGTAAATTACCTTGCCGTCTGTCGGATTTAGTACCCTAAGTATCGCCTTACCAGCCGTTGTCTTTCCGCAGCCGCTTTCGCCAACAAGACCAAAGGTTTCGCCCTCTTTTACAGTAAAGCTGATGTCGTCTACGGCTTTAACAACCACGGGCTCGCCGTTTACCTTGTTTTTTGTGGGAAAATAAACCTTGAGTCCTTCAACCTGAAGCAAAGTTTCGGACTTATTCGTAAGCATTATCTTCCCTCCTCTGGAATTGTCTCAAGATGGCAGGCCTTAAAGTGCAGCTTTCCGTCAACGCTGCGCAGCTCCGGCGCAGGCTTTGCTTTGCACTCCTCGGTCGCGTAAGGACAGCGTGGATAAAATGAGCAGTACTCAGGAAGCTTCGCAAGGTTCGGAGGAGCGCCCTCAATGGGTATGAGCTTCTCCCCCTGCCTCTCCTCAAGCTTCGGCACGGATTTCAAAAGGCCCATTGTGTATGGATGAGCAGGGCGGGTCAGAAGGTCTTCGGTGGTGCCGCTTTCAACTATCCGCCCTGCATACATAACATAGATTCGCTGAGCATAACGGGAAACAAGTCCGAGGTTATGCGTAACGATTAAAAGCGAGGTATTCATTGTATCGACAATATGCAGCAGAAGCTCCATTACCTGCGCCTGGGTTGTTACGTCAAGAGCCGTTGTAGGCTCGTCGGCAATTATAAGCCGCGAGTTGCAGGCAACCGCAATAGCTATCAGAGCACGCTGACGCATACCACCGCTCATTTCGAAGGGGTAGTTCTTCATTCGTGCCTCAGGGTCCGGAATTCCGACATCTCCGAGTGCCCTAACGCCAATCTCCCAGGCCTCTTTCTTTGTGCACTTCTTATGGCGTCTTATGACCTCGGTTATCTGGCTGCCTACTGTATATACAGGATTCAGGCTGGTCATCGGCTCCTGAAAAATCATCGCTATCTTCGCGCCGCGTATAGCCTGCATTTCCTTTGATTTTGATTTGTAATCGAGCAGATTTTTGCCCTCAAACAGCACCTCGCCGCCCAAAATCTTGCCCGGCGGGGTCTGAACGAGCTGCATCACGGACATCTGAGTTACGGATTTGCCGCAGCCGCTCTCTCCGACGACTGCAACAATTTCTCCCTCATTGATGTAGTAAGACACGTCGTTAACGGCCTTTACCTCGTTTTCGCTGGTAAAAAACGAGGTACGTAGATTTTTAACTTCAAGGAGTTTATTGGGTTCGCTCATATTACAGTTTCCCCCTTAAGCGCGGATCCAGAGCATCACGAAGGCCGTCGCCTACAATATTGAACGAAATAACAGTCAGCATAATACAAACACCCGGGAGTATTGCCAGCCGCGGAACATTGAGAAGGAATTTGTATCCGTCGGCGACCATTACGCCCCAGGCCGGCGTCGGAGGAGTGATTCCGACACCCAGATAGCTGAGGGTGGCTTCCAGCATAATTGCGGTTCCAAGATTCATGGTAAAAATTACGATCAGGGATGCAAAGCAGTTAGGCAGCAGATGCCTGACCATTATAACAAATTTGTTTTGACCGATAAGGTTCGCGGCAGTTATATAATCATTTTCGCGCAGGCTGATAACAAGACCGTTAACTATACGAATATAGCCCGGCAAGATGGACAGTCCGATGACAAGGCTGATGCCGATAAGCTTTCCGCTGGCAAACGAGGCCAGGACCATTGTAAAAATCAGCGGCGGAATTGAGAGCATCGTATCCGTAAAACGCATGATCACAGTATTGACGGCTCCCCCGAAATATCCGGATATGAGCCCCAGAATCGTGCCGCCCAGAGCCGCCCAAAGGCTTGACATAAGGCCGGTTATGAGAGAAACTCTCGCACCGAAAATAAGCCGGGTCAGAAGGTCGCGCCCAAGCTGGTCAGTGCCGAGCAGATTCCCTGCCGAGGGCCCCTTGTTCATCTTCATCAGATTCTGCTCATACGGCGTATAGTCGGTAAGGTAAGGAGCAAAAAGAGCAGCCACGACAAAGATTATAATAATGGCGAAGCAAATAGTGGTCAGGATATCCTTACCCAGGAATACGCGCCGGAACCTGCTGTTCACGAGCTTTTTCTTTGTTTTTTGAGCTATTCCCGACATATACATTACCTCCAAGACTTTCGAATACGCGGGTCGACCAGCCCATATAGAACGTCTACAACAAAGTTGCATGCAACGGTAAATAGTGAAATCAAAAATACGCAACCCTGAATGACCATGTAGTCACGGGCGCTGACAGCGCTGACCAGAAGCGTACCGATTCCCGCAATGTTGAAGAGCTGCTCAACTATAAGGGAGCCGCCAACAATAACACGCACCTGCATTCCGATTGTCGTAATAACCGGAATCAGAGAATTTTTAAGCGCGTGCCTATAT
>JAAYOL010000036.1 GCA_012520395.1 Clostridiales bacterium | reverse complement strand
CAAATAGGCTGCGCCCGTTTAACTGTCTAAAGCCAAAAGGGCTTTTCAGACAAAGGATTTACATGACAGATTTGGTTTTCCCCCGCCATGCGTGGCGGGAGTTTAAAAGAGGCTTTTGGCGGGAAACAGATTTTTTGAAATGCACATGGGCGCGGCCGACAGGCTGCGCCCATGTGCATTTGTCGGTATCCTTTATGAAGAACATAAAGCGAAGTTTTTAATAACATATAGTGATACCATATAAGGAGATTAACGCCAATGAACAGAAATGCTTTAGGCTATCTTGACAGCCTGTGGCTGGGGCACGGAGCCGAGCGCCTGAAACATGTGTTTCGTGCCCTTGCGGCTAAGGATAAAGGCAGGGCTTTAAGGCTGGTAAACGAAACCAGTCTCCTCTTCCCCACATTGTTCATACTTATGCCAGAGATTGAATCTATGAGCCTGACGGGATTGAGCCCGCGAAATCTTGAGGCCATCAGAATATGTACGTTGAGGGCCGGAAAGCCTGGCCAGAGACCGCAAAATAGCAGCCCGGCTGAGTTTGAGACTCTTAAATGGATGCTGGAGACAGGCATCGACTGGGACGGGCCGCAGGAGCAGTACGACGCCTATGATGCGGTAATCGATGCCTGCGCTGCTCTGCTAATCAAAAAATATAAGTATACATCTATACTTCCGCAAGTATGTGACCTGATTTTCAGGAGAAACAGGAAGGGGCTTTTCATCCACGATCTTGTATGGAGCTTCTTTGAGGCCCATGACCCGGATTCCTTAAGGCTGACAGCCAGGTATCTTCTCTCGCCCGACGAGAGGGATTACGAGCTGGCCTGCAAGCTCCTGCACCTGCCCGCTTCAGAGAACAGTTACGGCGCAAGGCAGGCTCTTTACGAGAATTTTATCTCCTGGCTGAATGAGAACAGCCCCTATCTGCTCTTTACGGGGCAGCACTTTCAGCAGACCTCCGAGCCGGAGCCTTTGGTCGTTGACGACGAGGCCCGCTACCTCGGAAAACGCATCTCGCCAAAAAGCGGCAAGCCTCTTGAGCCGCTAACAAAGGACGAGGTCCTTACGCTCCTTAATTATCGCAAGGCTCCTAATGATGAGCGCAGGCTTCTGTCGTCCTTTTCGGCAAAAATCAGAGGCCGAGACAGGCGTATGTGGCAGCAGTGGCTGCATGGAGATCTGGCGCAGCAGGTCAGCATCGCCAAATCGGAATGGGAGGCTGTATAATGATTTTGATTGACAATAAGCCTGCCGATACTGCAACGCTTGTAAGGCTATATCCGGAAGATACCACCGAGAGCAAAATCCTCCGCATACTGCTCTCCGATGAGGACGGACACAAATTTTCCTCTGAGGATAGACTTGATTTCGAGCTTAAGCTTCGCAGCGAAATAGTAAAGGCCTCGGAGGCGCTTTACAGAAGCCGTCTGGCCTTCAAGGTCTTTCGTGAGTCATTCTGCAACACGGATTACTGGGTCAGGATGCCGGACGGCGGCTTTGCACTCAAGGAGAGGGTGAAGCCCTCTGATGCGGTAAGAGATATTTACAAAAACAGTCATAAGTATGGCACGGAGTGCGCCACCGCCATGCTTATCATCTATTACAAGGCGCTGCTTGAGGTCTTTGGTGACGAGGCCTTTGACGAGCTGTTCAGCAACATATATTTGATGAACTGGCACCGCATCGAGACCCTTATTCGGGAAGTTGGGCTTATGCGCAGTGCGTCTATCTATCTCCCCGGTGACCGCCGCTACTTTAAAAACCCCGATGTAAATCCCGAAACACCCGAATGGCAGGGCGAAAACGTCATTGATCTTGGCGGAGACCTCTATTACGGGCACGGGGCGGGAAAGCACAGAGCCGAGACCTTTATCAAGATGTTAAACCGAAACAGAGCCGATGGCGCCGACGAATCAGCCTATCTTATGGATACCGTGGGAAACCCGAATTATGACAAGCTGTACGATGTCCACAGCCGCACACGAACCTCTTTAACCCAGACAGCTTAAATCAATAAGCCCTGCGGAAGCGAACCGCAGGGCTTTGTCTATGGTCTGAATTGGGGAGTCTCGGCAATGAGACTCCCCAAATTTTATCTGAATAAAGGCAGGCGCCTGTCACCGAAAAAACGGTTGATTTCAATTTCGGCGTTCTCGGGCGAATCCGAGGCGTGGACGACGTTCTTTGTGCTGCAGTAGGCGTAGTCGCCGCGTATTGTTCCCGCCGTGCCGTCCTCAAACCTTGTCGCGCCTGTAATTATCCGCATACCCCTTATGGCGTTCTCTCCCTCCACAATCAGGCCGATAACAGGTCCCGAAGTCATATATTCCGACAGTTCAGGGAAAAAGGGGCGGTTTTTGAGGTGTGCATAATGCTCCTGAATAAAGGCCTCGTCAAGCGTTTGCATTTTCATATCGCTTATCGTGTAGCCTTTATCTTCTATTCTTGAAATCACTTTGCCAATCAAGCCCCTTTCAATGCAGTCCGGCTTAAGCATGATAAAAGTCCTTTCAATTTTCACGTTTTACACCCCTTCTAGAAAGTTTTGGTCTCAAAGCAGCTTGGCTTTTCCACATTATAACATCTTTGAGTAAGAAAAGCTATAAATCGCATAAAATATTATTACGGCTTTTCCTTCCGGTGCTGTCCCGGCGATATGCCTTGAATTATGTGCCGATTTGTGGTGTAATTGCTGTGTGTCATTTCCGCCGGTGAAATATTGCATTTTCTGGCGAATCAGTAAAGGAGCAAGCTATGACTTTCGATAGGACAGCAGACGACTATTATCAGGACGAGCTTATGCGGATAAGCAGGGTAAGCCCCATCTCGGGCAGCGAAGCTTTTCTTATTACAACAAAGAAGAAGGCGGTGTTGGTGGATTCCGGTTTTGCCTTCTGCGCGGATAAAATGATTGAAAACATAAGGGCGGTTCTGGGTGCCCGCCCCCTGGACTTCATATTGCTTACACACTCACATTACGACCATGCCTCCGGCACCGGTCGCTGCCGCCTTGCCTATAAGGGCTTAAAAGTCATAGCGAGCGAATATGCGGCTAAAATCCTTTCCAAGCCCTCTGCCATATCTGTAATCAGTGAACTGAACGGAAGCGCCGCCGGGCATTACGGAGCTGAAAGCATTGGGGACAAACTGGGTGACCTCGGTGTGGATATAACTGTGCGCGATGGGGATGTTATAGACTTGGGCGACATCAGTTTGCAGGTAATTGAAGCCGTGGGGCATACGAAATGCTGCATATCCTTTTACGTACCCCAAAACAGGATGCTCATTTCATGCGAAACCCTGGGCGCCTGTGCGGATGAGCATTCTGTCGCTCCCGGCTTTCTGGTGAGCTATGAGGCGTCTATAAATTACATGAGGCGCCTGCTTGACATGGATATAGACCTTCTGCACATACCCCACTTCGGCCTGCTGCGTGGCGATTCTTGCCGGGAATTTATAAAAAGGGCCCTCAGCACTGCCGAGTCCTTGAAGGATTTTATTATAAGCGGTCATCTTCAGGGGAAAACCGATGACGAGATTATAGAGCATTATAAAGATGCGTTTTATGACGAGTTGCTACAGAGCATACAGCCTGTTCAGGCCTTCTATCTCAATGCCTCTCATATTGTGCCGATGGTGATAAAAGAGGTCTTAAAATGATGCCTTCGTGCGGCGTTGTTGATAAAAGGATACTTCTTTTCGGAGTATCCTTTTTTGATAGCGGAATTTTGAGCAAGTTCAATGTAAGATTGACAACATGGGAAAAAACAGTTATAGTTAAAGAGTTCACCCTGTTAAAATCAATAATTTATAATAAAGAGGTGTTTGCTTGGATGCGTTGAAAAATAAACTTAAAGAAGTGCTAACTTCGGTATTGCCAATTACGATAATCGTATTGGCACTCCATTTTACGATAAGTCCATTGGATTCCTCTTTATTGTATGCCTTCCTGTTGGGTTCAGCGCTGGTCATCATCGGCTTAACCATCTTTCTGTTCGGTATAGACCAGGGGCTGGAGCCCATCGGACACGGCATCGGGAACACATTGGTTCACTCAAAGAGCTATGCTGCAGTCCTTTCTATTTGCCTGGTTCTAGGCTTCTTCATCTCCTATGCAGAGCCTGATCTCCACATTCTTGCAGGCCAGGTAGACAGTGTAACCTCAGGCCAATTCGGGCATTTGTTGATGGTAATTGTCGTCTCAATCGGAATTGCGGTCATGATGACCTTGGGGATGCTGCGCATATTTAAGGGCATCCGTCTTAAGTATGTGTTTTCTGCCGCCTATATTCTGATCTTCATTTTATCTGTCTTCTCATCTTTTGATTTTATTGCCATTGCATTTGATGCCTCGGGGGCGACGACAGGTGCCATTGCCGTACCCTTTATGCTCGCCATGGCCGCCGGTATCTCAGCAATGAAATCGGACAGCAAGTCCGGCGAAGCGGATAGCTTCGGACTTGTTGGCTTTGCATCTACGGGCGCCATCCTGGGTGTCCTGATTACGGGTCTGATTTTCGGCATAGACAAGCTGGATGGCACACTGCCAGAGCAGGTCATTACTAGCTCTAAGCTACTAGATGTCTATGGCTCCAAGCTGCTGCCGCTTGCGTGGGAATCACTGCTCTCGCTATTGCCAATAATAATAGTCTATATACTCTTTCAAATATTTTCTTTTAAACAGAAGAAAAACCGTGTAATTGATATCTCCCGGGGCCTGCTGCTGACATTTTTAGGACTGGTTATTTTTCTGCTGGGCGTAAACGGCGGCTTTATGGCAGTTGGCACAGAGATAGGAATACAGCTTGCTTCAATGAGCTCAAAGGTTCCGGTCCTGCTTGTAGCGCTCCTGCTCGGGCTGACGACTGTATTGGCGGAGCCTGCAGTGCACGTTCTAACCCATCAGGTTGAGGATGTGACGGGAGGGTCTGTCAACCGCACCCTGGTTCTCGTTTTCCTGTCTGTTGCGGTGGGGCTGTCTATCTTCATGTCAGCCCTGCGAATCCTTCTGCCGAACCTTAAGCTGTGGATGTATTTGTTGCCCGGCTTCGGCATGGCTGTGATTTTGGCCTTTTTTGTACCTGAGCTGTTCGTTGGCATGGCCTTTGATGCCGGCGGCGTTGCCTCCGGCCCTATGACCGCGACATTTTCCCTTGCCTTTGTGCAGGGGATAGCTGCCCAGGTTCCTTCAGCGGATCTGGTGGCTGACGGGTTTGGCATGATTGCCATAGTTGCCATGATGCCAATTATTGCAATTGAGCTGTTGGGCGCACTCTATCATCTAAAAACAAACAGGACATCAAAAGCTAAGCTTTCCAATACCGGAGGTGTTCATGAAAAATAATTTTCAGTTGCTTACGTTAGTCCTCAGTGAGAATCAAAGCCATAAGTGTGCCCGATTTATCAAAGAAAAAGGTATCCTGGGCGGAATGGCAATCATCGCAAAAGGGACGATAAGCGGTACGCTTTTGAACTTGCTTGGTATAAAGAGCCAAAGAAAAGACGTTATACACTTTTTGCTGAAAGAGGAAAAATCAGAGGAGATTTTGGACTATTTCGACGAAGTGCTCCATCTGTCGAAGCCCGGCAATGGTATTGCCTACACCACGCCCATCATAAGTGTGGTGGGGCTCCCGGGGCAGGAAACTAATCATGAGCAAGTCGTCACAAATAACGCCCAATGTCTGGAGGGACAGTGTATGTTCAAGAAGCTGACAGTGATTGTTGACCGTGGTTTGTCAAGTGATGTTATGGATATCGCACTGAAGGCGGGGGTTCGGGGCGGAACAATTCTACACGGACGCGGTGCCGGCGCAGAGCTGGCCACAAACTTGTTTGGTGTGGAAATTGAGCCGGAGAAGGAGCTTGTAATCATTCTGTTGCCGGACAGCTTGGTTGACAAAGTGGTACAGGCGTTGACAAAGGACTTGCAGCTGCATGAGACCGGGAAGGGGATTTTGTTTGTCGAGCCTATTCTGGACACTCGTGGTCTGGTAGAATTGATAGATTAAACACTCATAAAATAGAGGGCATCTGAAACGGGTTTGCCGTTTCAGATGCCCTTTCAAATTTGCCCGTCCCTACATCGGGTATAGCCGCCGGCCTTTTCTCATCATGCAGGGATTGCCCCGGGAAACGCAGGAGCGGCACATTGCCGCCAAACTGCCGGCGGCTATGGCGGTGTATTTAAGAACCACACTTTGGACAGCTGCTTTCCACAGTTGTTCCCTGCCTGACCACCGTCTGATAGAGCCTGTATCCCCCTGCCAGATTATAGGTATCATACCCCAGGTTGGATAGAATCCGGCAGGCAATATAGCTTCTGAGGCCGCTGTCACAGTAGACATACAAGCGCTTTGAGTTGGGTAGCCTTTCTATGTTTTCACGAAGGTGATGGAGAGGAATATGCATTGAGCCCTCTATTACTCCTCTATGGACCTCCGAATTTGTTCTCACATCAAGAAGTAGGGCATTTTCGTCATTCTGAAGCGTGGCAACATCGTCCCAGAAAAACTGCTTCATCTTTCCGCTTACTATATTCTCGGCGACAAATCCAATCATGTTGACCGGATCCTTTGCCGAACCATAGGGAGGTGCGTAGCAGAGCTCCATCCGTGTCAGGTCAGTGACTTTTGCACCGAACCTGATGGCGGTAGCGAGCACGTCCATGCGCTTGTCCACCCCGTCGAAGCCGGCAATCTGGGCGCCGATAATTTTCTCGGTTTTCTTATCCCACAGCACTTTTATTAGCATCCTCGTGGCGCCGGGGTAGTAATCGGCGTGCGAGTTTGAATATATGCAGGTTTTATCAAAATCTATACCTGCGGCTTTTGCGGTACGCTCATTAAGGCCGGTGGTCGCCACGGTCATATCAAAAACCTTGAGTATCGCGGTACCCTGTGTACCAGTGTACTCACTTGGTATGCCGCAAATATTGTCGGCCGCAATCCTGCCCTGCTTGTTTGCCGGACCTGCCAGCGGGACAAACGTGGCCTCTCCCGTTACGAAATCTCTTACCTCCACCGCATCTCCGACCGCATAAATATCGTTTTTGTTCGTCCTCATGCGGCTGTCTACAACTATGGCGCCTCTGCTGTCGAGCTCTATTCCCGCATCCCTCGCCAACTCCGTTTCAGGGGTCACCCCCGTCGCCATTATGAGCATGTCCGTTTCTATTGTCCTGTCGCTCAGCGTTACAGTGAGACGTCCATTGTCTTCGATTTTTCTAGTTGCGCTGTTCAATAATATTCCTACGCCCTTGTCGGACATATAGTTTTGCACACAACGGGCCAGGTCGTAATCCAGGGGCTTGAAAATCTGGTTGGAGCGTACCATTATATTTACGTCCATACCCAATTCCCTCAGGTTTTCAGCCATCTCTATACCTATGTAACCTCCTCCGGCGACCAAAGCGGAGGAGGGCTTATTATTTTCAATGTAATTCTTGATTCTAAATGTGTCCGGTATGTCCCTCAGACTGAAGACCCTTTCCGATTCAATCCCCTCTATCGGGGGCATAACCGGCTTTGCACCCATTGACAGAATGAGCTTATCATAGGTTTCGCTGTATGTAACGCCCTTAATCAGGTCCCTCACCGTTATGCTTTTAAGCTCAGGGTCAATGGCGATAACCTCGTTTTTAACGCGCACATCCACATTGAACCTCGCCTTGAAGCTCTGAGGGGTTTGAAGCAGCAGCTCGCTTTTTTCTGTTATCACTCCGCCTATATAATACGGAAGGCCACAGTTTGCGTAAGATATGTGCTCTCCTCTTTCGAAAACTATGATCTCACAGCCTTCGTCAAGCCTTCTCAGTCTTGCCGCAGCGGAGGCTCCTCCTGCCACGCCGCCCACTATCAATACTTTCATATCGCGACCACTCCTTATGTAGTATAATGGCTGACCATGGACAGAGCGGCGATTGTGCGCCGTGCCCGCCCGAAGTCATAACTACGAATAATCAGATCAGAGGAGCCCCCGTTGCCTTCCCTGTGCGACTATTTATGCAAGGCGAAGTCGGGATCCATTCTGTTCCATTCGTCCATTTTCGCCTTGAGGGCTTGCTTGCTCTCATCATCCTCTTTCATAGCAATAAGCTCCCAATCCATCTCGTCAAGGGATTTCAGAACCTCGTACAGCTTCTGATAGGGGATGGCAATAATATGGAGCCCCGCGGGATATACCTTCCTGCGCTTCAAGCCATGGTGCATTCCAGTAATAACGAAGTTCACCTTGCCGCTGAGATAGGTATATGCATACAACCACGCACAGCTCAGTACGCAGGAGCTTTTGGACTCCCATAAATCCCCGGAAATATAACTGGTTGCCCTCATAATTATATCGGATTTCGTCGTGTTTGCAACTGTTATTATAATATCCGGGTCATAATCGCAGATTGAAACCGGCGAGAACAGAACATAGTTAACAGACCCGCGCACCAATGTAGGTATCATATCGTAGAGTCTGGCGTTTGGGGCCTGAGTCCGGTAAACGCCAAAATCATAGCCGGCCTGCCCGCTGGCGGCAAAGGGCGGTTTTTCAATCATACCCAGTACCATTTTACCGAAACAGTCATCGTCTTCCTTTGTAATGTAAAATTTTCTGCCGGTATCCTGAGCTTCTTTAATAAATTGACAAAATGAGAGCTTCTTATCGATTCGCTCCGCATTTTGAGGCTCAGAAAAACAGAATTTTACCGCTACCGCCGGATAATCAAGCTCCAGCTTATCAAAAAGCTCCTTCTCCCGTTCACTCAGCATTACAATACCTCCAAAAATATTAAATCTAATCGACTTTAAAAAATTTTTAAAATATGTTATAATTAACAATCGGATACATTCCAGACAAAGGAGAGCTTCATATGCAGGTTAAACTCGCCGCAAATGATTGGATATTTATTCTGCAGCTCATTTACAGGCTAAACCGAATCGATGATTTCTCCACACTCTGCCTAACATTTCTCCAGCAGATAAAGGTGCTGATTCCCCATACCGAGAGCAGGGTTTACAGGGTTCGGCGGGAAGCGGGGCGGCACCATCCCTATGCCAGAATATGCTGCAGCTGCTGCGGCACCGGGACCATAAATGAAGACTTCGACGTAACAAAATACGACTGCTTCTGGTCAGAGTATTTGTATGCTCCCTGGAGCAATGTCTTTCGCCATTCCGACTTGGATTGCGTTGGGGATTTTCAAGAGTCTGAGCTTTACAGGAATGTCTACGTTCCGCAAAACATACACCACGCCATGAAAATGGTTCTGATTCAGGATGACAGGCTGCTGGGAGTCTGCGCCCTGTTCAGGCCCAAAACTGATCAGGATTTCTCCCGGCGCGACGTTTACATATTAAATTTGATAAAAGAGCATCTGGCCCTCAGGTTTTCTCAGCTCTTAGGCGAACCCGGATTTCAGGTTACCAATAACATAGTGACCACTAATATCCATAAAATTTCTGCTCAGTACAGCCTTACCAAAAGAGAGCATGAAGTTTTGACTCTGATGTTTAAGGATGTGGATGATCAGGATATCTGCCAACAGCTTTTTATCAGTCCATCGACACTTAAAAAGCATATTTCAAATATTTATCAGAAAACGAATGTACGAAACCGCATACAGCTCTATAATCTCACAATGCTTCGTGACGATTGAACTCCATTTTACGGGAGGGGCCATAGCCCCTCCTGTTTTTTATACAAAGGCATCCGCCGCAGCCGCTTCGTTATACCACTGTTCAGACTTGCCGAGTATGTTCTGGACCACATACTCAGTATGTAGTCCCATTTCGGGAGCGGGTTCGGAATCGTCGCTGAATCGGCAGCCGTTTATGAGAAACGGCAGTCCGTTTACTATGAAGCTGTCGGGAACTATGTCCGACGGAGGAAATACGATTTTATTGAAAAACCCGCGCTCCTTTAAGTGTTCGTCTTTGTAGAGCACAGTTTCCGAGTTCTGAACCGGCGCTCCGGACACGCCCGCCGCCTGAAGAAACTCGCCAACCTCGTTTGCCGTTTTCTGCCCCGTCCAAAGGCTTACCCTTTCGTCCAACTCCCTTTCGTTGGCGACTCTTGCTCTGGCGGACGAGAATTTCTCGTCCTTTGTCCACTCTCCTAGGGGGTCAACCGTCTTCGCAAAAGCCTCCCACTCCTCATCGGAGGCCACGGATATGGCGCACCACTCATGGTCCCCAAGGCACTTATAAACATTGTGGGGCGCCGCGCCTTGCGCATAATGATGGTTGCCCTTCAGTCCCCTTTTCACCCTGTTTACCTGCCAGTCGAGCAGAATGTGACCCAGGTAGGAGACCGCCGCCTCGCCCTGGCTTAAATCCAGAAACTGCCCCTTACCTGTTTTCCTCCTGTATTCCAGCGCAGCCATCAGATAGTTGCACACTGCCAGAGAGCCCATATAATCTGCCACAGGCGGGAAGGAGCCCAAAGGCGAGTCGGCCCCCTCGTATCCGACGAGGCTTTCAATGCCGGTCATAGACTGGAGAATCGGGGCGAAGGTCACAAAGGAGCTGTAAGGGCCCCAATCCCCCAGGCCGGAGGCGTTCATTACGATTATTTTTGGGTTTATCTCCTTGAGGTCTTCATATGTAAGCCGCAGTTTTTTAAAAGCCGCAGCGCCGAAATTGCTGACGACTACGTCCGATATCTTCACGAGTTCCTCGAACACTTCGCGGCCCTTTTCCGATTTCAGGTTTAGTGTAATGTGCGTTTTCCCGCGGTTGAGGTCGTTGAAGGCCCATCCCCCCTCTTTTCGCGGGTCGTTGTTTCCCTTCCTGCGGCAGCCAGACCTCAGGACGTCAAAGCTCTTTCTCGACTCCACCTTAATCACCCACGCGCCCAAATCGCAGAGCAGCCTTGTCGCCATCGGTCCCGCGATAACCCAGGTAAGGTCAAGTATTGTTATATCGCTAAGAGGAAGTTTGTCCATATCAGCACTTCGCTTTCTTCTTTTCATATTACATTTTTCAGCCGGAAATCCGCAAGCTGTCCCTCTGAATATCCCAGCTTATAGTAGACTTCCTTATTATGCTCTCCGAATAGAGGTGCCGGTACATCCGTCACCTGCCTGCACCCGGTCATTTTGACAGGCGCACCCGGATATATTAGCCTTCCCAGTACGTGATGCTCCAGCTCTACGAAGTAGCCCCTTGCTCTGAGCTGATCATTTTCAAGGAGGCTGTCCGGGGACTCCAGGACTCCGACCGGTATTCTTCTTCTTTGTCCCTCGAGCATAAATTCTCTTTTCGTATAATTGGAGCCTAAGATATTGAAGCGCTCAAGTAAAACGGCGTCCCATCTTGTGAGAACCTCGACGGCGTGCTGCCCGTATACCGGGTCATCGAACACCGAAACGTCCTGCCCCGTATCCGAGAACCACTCAAGCACCTCCTTCCACTTACCGCCAATCATTACAAAGGCAAAGCCGTCAATGCAGTTTACAAGTCCCTGACGTACGGCATCCGGCTTCCTGCGTCCGGGGCTTTTTCCGTCGACCTGTGTAAACCCAAGTGACTGGTTTTTCCAGGTCAGGAAGCATTCCTGCTGAGATAGGTCTATATGCGCTCCCTCATTCGTATGGATTCTGTTGTGGTAGGCGGCCTGAATGGCAAAAAGTCCGTACATCCCCGTCATAGCCGTGAATATATCCCCACCCAGATGGAGCGGGGCCTTCCCTTCTATTCCCACATCGGCCAGCGGACCGCCCATGGCATTTACTACAAGGTCCGAGGATGCCCTCCAGCCGCTGTGGGGCCCGCTTTGCCCGAAGGGCGTAATCGACAGCATTATAAGACCAGGCTGTATTTCCTTCAGCGCCCCGTAATCAAGACCCCAGCTTTTCATCTGACCGGGCGCAAACGATTCTATGACAACATCGGATTCTTTCACAAGCTTTTTGAATATTTCCTGCCCTTCGCTGCTGCTAATGTGCAAGGTTATGCTTTTCTTGCCCGTGTTGAAGTACGCGTACGACAGGCTATTTTCCATATCGTCTACGCCCGGCTTGAAGGGGCCCTTTTTCCGGCAATTTTCTCCCTTGCGACTTTCAACTTTTATTACCTCGGCACCCATAAAAGAGAGAATTTTGCCACAGTACATTCCGGCAGATCCCTCTAGTTCCAGCACCTTCAGCCCAGTGTACGGATTATCCATATTATATCATCTCCCTGCTCCAATTTGGTCATTTTTTCAAAAATTGTCCCTCCAGCGCCTAAATCCCGTTTTGACATCAGGAAATTCTGCGCCGCAGGGACTTCTAGAGAGAACTAGGCTTCTACCATCTGGCTTGCTCTGTTTTGCTTTCTGACTATGATAAATGCGAGAACTGCCAAAGCAACGCCCGCAAGGTCTGTAATCCATCCGGGCATAAACATCAGAAAACCCCCTGCAATAACAAGTATCCTTATCCACCAATTATGAACTGTACCAGCTTTACTTATATACCCCTCCAATCCAGATGACAGTAGCCATACTCCAATTAATGCCGTAATAGCCGTATATAATACATTCAAAATTGGCCCCTGACCAATAAGAGAAGGGTCGTAGATGAAGAAGAACGGTATGAGATATGCGACTATACCCATACGCACGGCAAGCCAGCCCGTTTTCCAGGGATCTGATTTGGAGATTCCGCAGGCTCCGAAAACCGCCAGTGCGAGCGGAGGGGTAATATATGAAATCATTCCCCAGTAGAAGATAAACAGATGGGTAGCAAGCACATTGAAGCCCATTGTGACTATCGCAGGCGCCATAACGACTGAAAGGAAGATATAGCAGGCGGTTGCCGTCATGCCCATTCCGAGTATAAAGCTGGTAAGCGCCCCCGCTATTAGAATTAGAAGCGCGTTGTTCCCCACAAGGGCCACAAGCTCCCGGGAGAAAGCCAGCGCAATGCCGGTAATTGAGAGCGCCCCCAGAATAAGGCCGACGCCCGCAATCGTCGCTATCAGGCCGGAAAGCGTTTCGCCAATTTCCTGAATAAGATCCAGCAGCCTCTGCTTGTTGAGTCTGGTCTCTTTTCTTATACATGCAAGCAGGAGCAGAGCCACAGAGGTGAAGTACGGGGCCCAAGCTTCATAGCGAAGCACAATCAGCAGGTAACACAAAAGTACAAACGCAAATATAAAGTACCAACCTTCCTTGATTGTTTTCCACAGCGAGGGCACCGGGGTCCCGTCCTCCACCACGCCCTTCATTCCCTTCCGTCTGGCGTAACAGTCTATCTGCACATATATTCCCCAGTAATAGAGGATAGCAGGAATCAATGCGGCAAAAATTATCGTTGCGTATGGAACCCCGATAAATGTAGCCATGATAAAAGCGGCTGCGCCCATGATAGGCGGCATAATGGTTGCCCCGGTTGAAGAGCAGGCCTCTATCGCTGCAGCATACTTTGGGTCGTAGCCGGTTTTAATCATCGCAGGAATCGTCATGGAACCGGTCGTCATGACATTGGTAAGGACGCTGCCGCTCATGCTTCCAAGCAGGCCGCTAGATACGCAGGCGACTTTGGCGGGGCCGCCCGGCGATTTGCCAAGCAGCGCAAGCGACAGATTTAGGAAAAAGTCCCCACAGCCCGAGACCTTCATAACAATTCCAAATACCATAAACCCTATAAGTAGTTTTCCAAAAACCTGCATTGGCATCCCAAAAATACTGTTTGCGCTAATGATATGCATTTTCGCAAGGTCAAGAAAAGCATACTGCGCGCCATTTAAAAACCCAGGAAGGTGGCCTGTTATTAGCGGCAATAGAGAAAAAATCAGACATACTATTGTCAATACTTTTCCGGCTGCCCTTCTCATTGCTTCTATCAAAAGTGCCCAAAGGATAACGGCACAGACCGTCGGAAGCAGCGGTGCAAACCACTCCCAGGCCAGCAAAGAGCTCTTCAGCGCGGTTAGACCAAAATATATGCATATGACAAACGCAATTATTGCAAGTGCTACGTCATACCATGCTATTTTTCGGGTCTTCGGATTTATAATATAAACAAACGGTAAAAATATAGCGAACTCATAGTACAGGAAGGCGGAGATGATGGGGCGGAATCCGAAAATGCCGAGGTTAAACACCTGATTTATGGCGAGTAGAATTCCAATTACCGTGAATGACTTCAGCAGTATTCGCCAGAACTTCGTTAATCTTTCTTGTCCCTCCGGCAGTATATTGACACCAATCAGCTTTTTCATTTAAACACTTCTCCATCTTTATTTGTGCTGCCCCAACCGGACGATTCCCACAGGGCAAGAGACTTCAGGCGGGAACCGTCCGGCTGTTTCCAGTGGCCGCGCGTCTATTTTAATATATTAATAGCCCGCATCCTTTCGAACCTGATCCCAGAAGGCGGCAAAGTCGGCAGATTTTATCTTCTGCTCGCTGGCCTTGGTGAGAGCGCTGTTCCACAGCTCCTGCAGTTTGGCTTCTTTTTCAAGCAGGGCGTCCTGCTTAGCCTGCAGCTCGTCGTTCCAGTAGCCGGCTTCCTTCAAATATTTGATGGCCCCATCATGGAATGGAACTACCAACGCCTCCGGCACAAGGGCGAGGTCGGCTCTCCAGCCCACCAGCTCCACATTTATATCCTTATAGGCATCGTAGCTGATGTCTATTGCCTTGGTAACGGCGTATGCTATGTCATCGTCGAGCTGGGCGTAGGTCATTACTACGGGGGCCACGAAGCCCAGTACGCATTTCGGATTATCTTCACTCATATCAACCCCGACAGTGCCCTCCTTGGGGTAGAAGGTGGCCGCGAAGTTCCTGAGCCTTCCCCAGGCTTCCTGGTCGTCGCGGTCAAATTCAACAAGCCTTAACCCCATAGTCTGATCCATTTCAAACAAAGTCGCAGCGGTCGCGCCGCCCCAGTAGCAATCGGCTCTTCCCTCCGACAGGGCAGTATAAGCGTCCGAAGGGCTTGAACATATACACTTTTCAACATCATCCCATGTGAGGCCGGCATAGGCCAGAATTGCCTCTCCCACGAGATTGGCGGAGTCATTGCCAGTTATGTAGGTAACTCTTTTTCCCTTAAGGTCCGCGATTGTATTGATATCTGACTTTTCCAAAACATAGACACCGATTCCACCGCTTGATAAGGAGCTCCAGACTTGCCTGAAAGCCTGCGGTCCCCAATCGCTTGTATTAAAAGGGCTTTTGCCTGTGCTGGCAAGCTCAACAGTATTTGACGTTCCAAGGAAGAAATGTACCTGGCCGGAACGCACCGGTATCATTCTTCCGAAATCGGTGCCTGATACTATCTGTCTGGTTTTTATGCCTGTAACATTCATAACTCCTTCGCACAGTCCGGCTACCTGTGCAAATGTCGCAGATCCCACATCATACGAAGCAAAAGATATGAAATCGGGTAGATTGAGATCTTTTAAATCGGTGCCCCCTGAGCTTTCCGTAGGAGTCGGGTCTTCGACTGCCGGGGTTGGACTCGTCGCCGGAGTTGCCGTTGGGGTTGTGCCATTTGAGCAACCAGACAATACAATAGGAATTGACAGTGCGATAATCAGTAGCCAAAATACCAGTTTTCTGCGTTTTAACATCATTTTCCCTCCTAATTTTATATTCATTGCGGTTGTTCTCCTACATATACAAATGGGGTTTACTGCATAGATGTTTTCGCGTGACTCTTGTATCCAATAATAGCTATCTACCCTTATATTGAGGCTTGCGCTTCTCATTTATGGCATTAAGTGCCTCCTTCGCATCCTCGCTGCTTCTGTATTCGGTCAGGATTCTTGAAACAACTGTGCCCGTCTCAAT
>JAAYOL010000035.1 GCA_012520395.1 Clostridiales bacterium | reverse complement strand
CCCGCCGCAGGCGGGACGCCGCTTTCGCGGCGCACAAGCGTTTGCGAAGCAAACCTTGCCGCAGCAGGGCGGATTAATTCCGCCCGAGGATGTCAAATCATATAAACGGGGCCCCCGCGCGGCCTGCTGCGTGGGGATATAAAAAGCGTATGCGCAGCCTTGGCTCCGTAGAGGTGCCTCAGGAGGCCTTCATGGCAGTTCTCAAGCTCGACGAGTAGCGCTATTGCCGGGGCAGGTGACGTACCCTGTAATGCGCGCAGGCCCTTGCAGGGCAAGCCTGACCCCGGGGAAGTCAAATTGAAAAGAGCCCGGTGCGCTCGGAGAGCCCGGTTCGCCCGGAAAACGCAGCAGGTGGCGCCGGAATGGGAGCGAAACTGTTTCGGCGCCGGACGACTCATGCAATAGCACGCGACCTGTTCTTAAATTAGTATGAAAAGTATTGTCTAATCCCTTTCTTTTTTTGAAATTGTGTAGTATAATCATAGAATTATAAGACATATTTAGTTATAATGTCGTAGGTACGCGAGCCGCTTCTTTACGGTCAATATCATTTCGAGGTGAAAAGAATGTATTTTGGCAGTGTTAAGTTTTTTAAACAGCTGATTGTGACGGTTTTTCTGATTCTTATTCTTCTCCCGACCGCATTTGCAATTTTTACTAGCGTGAAATGTACCGAGAACAGTAAAAAGATTGAAGAAATGGAAACGACGATATACACGTTCAGTGAAACTCTCCCGGAGAAAGTGACTGCGGTGGTTCGCAGGATAGTGAATGATTCGTTAAAGGCCGAGAGGACCGCTTTTAAGGCCGAGGTAGAATCCTATGTTTCAGAGCAGTTAGAAGGCCTTAATGAGGATATTGGATATAATATTGACGGCCTGTATTACTCGACCGTGGCGCAGCTAAACGGATTCTATCAGGATTTATATTCATACATAGATAACCAGACCTCGGGTATCACTGAGCAGACCAGCGCCACGATGGATGCTCAATTAGAAGAATTTAAGGAAGCGTTACAGACCTCTATCGGCTTTCAGCTGGACGAAATTAAGCAGCAGCTTGCCAAATACGAGGACCCGCAGACCGACGGCGACACCTGCGACAATTAAGGACCGGGCACTTTCCTGGCTGTCGTTAAAACGTAATATGCAGTCAGACGGACTATCTCAAAGTTATGTATAGCATTTATGCTTAACCTATACTAATTAATAAGGACAGGAGAATTCAAATGGGTCTTAAGGAGAACTTTTATCAAGCACTCAGAGAATTGCTCAACGGAGGAGCCCAGGCTCGCCCCGATTCTAAACAGAATACTGAAGCAACTTCCGATGAGGAAAAGAAGTTCGCCTCCTTCAATCGGAGTATCGCCGATAATTACGAGGATGTATTCGCTGAGTTCAACGTCAAACCAGCTGAGTATAAAAGAGCAAATACTTTTCCAAATCCGGAACCTCAGTCCGCCTTTGAGGATTTTTCAGCAGGGCAGGGCTCATCACAGCAGAGCGACTATAACAACTCTGCAAACCCTTTTAGCAAGTCTGCCCGTGTTGTCCGCTCATCGCCTATTAATCAGTATGATCCCTCAGACCTGCCAGCCTATTTCAGCCGCCCCAATACACCCGGCTCCACACCCGAAAGGGCGGATAAGGAAATGTCCATTATTTCTAAAAACACCGTGGTCTTTGGCGATATTCGCTCCCTTGCGGACGTGACTATAAAGGGCAAGGTGCGCGGTAATGTCGATGTCCTAAAGGATGTATCCATGCACGGAGTACTTGTCGGCAACCTCAGATGCAACAACACGAGGCTGGAAGGCTCGTCCATCCAGGGTAATGTCATTTCAAAGGGCGGCGCCTACATACACAACGACTCTGTACTGCTTGGAAACCTGAAGGCTCAGAATTCCAATATTGACGGAAAAGTCAAGGGTAATATCGATGTGGGCAGCAGGGCCTATCTTCATCAAAACGCGATTATCGTTGGCGACATAAATACAAACACCATTGCCGTTGAGGACGGCGCTAACATCAAGGGCTTTGTCAACACTGCCTTCCTTTTTGAGCAGGATACTGCGCCCTTCCCCAATGAGGTCGTAATTGAGAATAACGACATTAACCTTGGAGATTCAGATAACTAGCATCACAAATGTGTATAATAAAGACCGGGAGCCGAAGTGCTGCTTTCGTGCTCTCTTATTTGAGGAGCATCTTAAGCTATAAACACTCGGCCAGGTAATTTAATCAAAAATGGTCCTGTAGCCGAAAGGATACAGGACTCATCTATTTAGCTTATTTAATTTTTACTTGGGGCCTGCGCGTTATATATGTGTTTCTTTAAGTATGAGGATATCCTCCCAGGTTCT
>JAAYOL010000034.1 GCA_012520395.1 Clostridiales bacterium | reverse complement strand
CAAACTCATTATCCCTCTATTTAGTCTAAAAGGGCAAACTCACTGTCCCTCCACAGTTCCGTCGCCGCACTCTATAAACACGTTTTTATCGATAAATTTTCATATCGTTTTTTAATTCAAAATAGACTTCAAAAAGAAAAGTCTAACATCATCACTATCTCCCGTTTTCTTTCGTTATAAGGACTTCTTTTCATCTCCAAGTCACTTTCAAAATAAAAAGGTTCTATCTCATCATTTCTTCCCTTTTTGTTTCATTTTTTATGTGATTTAGCTTCTTTTTAGCTACTTTTAAAGCTCCATTATTACATTTTGACTTCAACTTGAGCTCAAAAAGAATGTGATATTATTTCACTATAAACTCTTTACAACCCCTCTTTTCGGAGCTGGGAAAGAGCCGCTTGAAGTTAAATAGGGATAAAATTGAGATAAAAAAGGACCCTGGTATAAGTCGTTTTATGACTCATTCCAAGGTCTGTTTTTTGCTGTTTATTTATGTGTTAGAGGGAAAGCGAAATTGCCCCTGAGAGGGAAAAGAGACTTGCCCCGTAACAAAAAACTCACTCCCACTCAATCGTCGCGGGTGGCTTGCCGGTGATGTCATAGACAACGCGGTTTACGCCCTTGACCTCGTTTGCTATTCTTGAGGATACCCTGCCGAGCAGCTCATGCGGGAGCTTTGCGTACTCACAGGTCATAAAATCTGTCGTATTGACCGCACGCAGCGCCACGGTGTAGTCATAGGTGCGCTCATCACCCATCACGCCGACGGAGCGAATACCGGTCAGGACGGCAAAATACTGTTGCACCTTCTCCCCGGACTTTTCCACCTCTTCACGGAAAATTGCGTCCGCCTCGCGAAGGATGTCAAGCCTTTCCTTTGTCACCTCGCCTATACAGCGGATGGCGAGGCCTGGGCCGGGGAAGGGCTGTCGGTCGACCATGGAATCGGGCAGTCCGAGCTGACGACCCACCGCCCTCACCTCGTCCTTAAAGAGGCTGCGAAGCGGCTCCACCAGCTCCTTAAAGTCCATGTCTTCAGGCAGGCCGCCGACGTTGTGATGGCTCTTTATATTTGCGGAGTTTACGCCCGACTCGATTACGTCGGGATATATTGTGCCCTGGGCCAGAAACCTGATTTTCCCATACTTCTTCGCCTCTTCCTCGAAGACCTTGACAAATTCTGCTCCGATAATCTTGCGCTTTTTCTCCGGGTCAGTGACCCCTTTCAGCTTCTCAAGGAACCTGTCCTGTGCATTCACTCTTATGAACACGACATCCTGCTTGGAGAACACTTCCTCAATCTCGTCACCCTCGTTTTTTCGCATTAAGCCGTGATCAACAAATATGCATATCAGCCTGTTGGGTATCGCCCTTGAGAGAAGCGCGGCGCAAACCGAGGAATCGACCCCGCCGGACAAGCCAAGCAGAACCCTCTCCTCCTCGCCGACCTGCTCTCTAACGGCCTTAATCTGTTTTTCTATAAAATCCTTCATCGAGTAGTCCCCTTCCGCACCACAAATTTTGTAGAGAAAATTATACAAAAGCTTTTTTCCGTTCGGTGTCAGTTCAACCTCCGGGTGGAACTGGACTCCGTAGAGCTGCCTTTCTTTGTTCTGAATCGCCGCAAATTCACAGTCCCTGGTTTCGGCTATGCCTTCAAACCCCTCAGGCAGCCTTGAAACCCTGTCCGTATGACTCATAAGCGCAGTCTCAGACCGGGCGAGCCCCTCGAACAAAGGGGATGAGTTATCGATTTCGACGACGGTTTGCCCATATTCACTTACGTCGCAGGGTGTGACCTCTCCGCCGAGCAGGTGGCACATGAGCTGCATTCCATAGCAAATGCCCAGAATAGGTATCCCAAGCCCAAAAAGCGCAGGATCGCAATTGGGTGCCTGCGGGGAGTAAACGCTGTTCGGCCCCCCGGTGAGTATGATTCCTATCGGCTGCTCCTCCCTAATCCTGTCAATCGATATATCGCCCGGCTCAATCGAGGAATAGACTCCCCACCGACGGATGTTCCTGGCAATCAGCTGCTTGTACTGTCCGCCGAAATCAAGCACCAGAACCCTTTGCTTTTTCATTTTTGACTTCCTCTCATCAATCGAGACAAATTATCACAGGTATAAAATGTTTATGGCAATAGCTCTTGAAAGAGCTTTCCCCTGTCAGATACCATCTGGTTTAGTATCAAAAAAGCGGCGCTAATAAATACACAGCGCCGCTTTTTTCTGCGGTTAATTTCTACATTACTATATATTGATCCCGGCTCGGGCCGACGGAGACATATTTTATCCGGCAGCCTATCGCCTTTTCTACATATTTTACATAATCCAGCGCCGCTTTAGGCAGATCCTCCTGCTTCCTGCAGCCTGAAATATCGGTCTTAAAGCCTTCGAGATACTCGATAACCGGCTTTGCCCTATCGAGCCTGTCTCCGAGCGGAAAGTCGGTAGTCCTCTCCCCGTCGATTTCATAGGCAACGCAGACCGGAATCTTATCCATATATGACAGGACATCCAGCTTTGTGAGCGCTATTTCCGTCGCGCCCTGTACCAGAACACCGTATCTGCTTGCAACTATGTCAAGCGGACCGACCCTCCTCGGCCTGCCTGTCGCCGCCCCGTATTCGCCCCCCGCCTCACGGAGCTTATCAGCTTCCTCGCCGAACATCTCCGCAGTAAAGGGCCCCTCTCCGACCGCGCTGGAGTAGGCCTTGGTAATGCCTATTACAGAGTCAAGCTTTGCGAAGGGGATGCCGGCGCCGATGGGCGCGTAGGCGGCTATTGTTGATGAGGATGAGGTATAGGGCACTATGCCGAAGTCGATATCCTTAAGTGCGCCAAGCTGCGCTTCGAACATTATCTTTTTGCCGGATCTGACGGCGTCTGCAAGGAACAGCGTAGTGTTACTGATATATGGCTTAAGCCAGTCTCCAAACTCATGAAGCCAAGCGATCATCTCATCTGCGTCCACCGCCTCGGCCCCATAGCCGCCCTCAATCATCAGGTTTTTCCACTGAACTATATTGCGCACCTTTGTCTCCAGGGTCTCCGGACTTAAAAGGTCCATGATCCTTATGGACTTCTTCATATACTTGTCGCCGTATACGGGCGCTATGCCGCGTCTGGTTGAACCGTAGGCCCTGTCTCTGAGCCTGTCTTCCTCGAGGTTGTCGAGAAGCCTGTGGTATGGCATGCAGATAATAGCCTTTTCACTTATTTTAAGGTTATCGGGGGTAATTGAGATTCCCTTGTCGGTAAGCCTTTTAGTCTCATTATAGAGATGCTCAATGTCAATTACCATACCGCAGCCCATTACGTTTACAGTATTCTCTCTCAAAATTCCGGACGGCAACAGATTTAGTATGAACTTTCCCTTATCGTTTATTACTGTGTGCCCCGCATTATTGCCGCCCTGATAGCGGATGACTATATCATAGCCGGATGAAAGAAGGTCGACCATCCTTCCTTTTCCCTCGTCGCCCCAGTTCGTTCCGACAATTGCAGTTAACATATCGCTTTCTCCAATCACAAAAATTAAACGGTCCCGGAACAGGGTACTGAAAGCCCGCTTCAGACTCCCGGCTGTCCGTGACCACATTTTTTCCTTTTAAAGTATATACTAACCCAATTTTTTTGTCAACTTATGAAAGATGCTAATATCCACCCTGCATAACCTTTTTCTTTGTTATTATATTAACAAAGGAGACGAAAAATATATCCGTCTCCCGCGTTATTTTTAATTAGCGAAGCTCACTAATCTCGCTTTTCTTTGCCCTTGACATAAGCTCCGCGATCACACTCTCGGGAGATTTTCCTTCATAGAGTATCTTATACGCCTCTCTAATAATCGGCATCGGCGCCCCCGTTTTGTCGGCCAGCTCAACTGCTGATTTGGCCACATAATATCCCTCTACAACTGATCCGACAGCCTCCATGGCCTCTCTGGTGCTCATACCGCGTCCTATGTGCACCCCGGCACGACGGTTTCGAGAATGCATTGACGTGCAGGTCACTATCAGATCTCCCACGCCGGCAAGCCCTGTAAAGGTCTCCCTGCGGCCGCCGAGCAGCTTGCCCAGCTCTGCCATTTCAGACAGTCCCCTCGTCATCAGAAGCGCTATCGTATTATCGCCAAGTCCGAGCCCGTCGCAAATGCCGGCGCAAAGCGCTATTATGTTCTTCAGGGAGCCGGAAAGCTCAACGCCTATGATGTCGTCGCTAGTGTAAATTCGAAGCTCCGGGCTCATGAGCAGGTCCTGAACGACCTCCGCAGCCCGAATGTTTTTTGAGGCCGAAACGCAGCCGGTGGGTACGCCCCTGCCAACCTCCTCGGCATGGGAGGGGCCGGACAATGCAACAATGCGCTCCGGGTCTCCGAGTTCCTCCTCTATTATCTGCGACAGGCGCAGAGAGGTGCCGGGCTCAATGCCCTTTGCAGCTGATACAAGTATGGTGTCGGCTCTCACTATTCCCCTGAGCTTTTTTGCCGTTTCACGCACGGCGAAGGAGGGCGTTACGAAAATTACGACATCCGCCTCGGCCGCTTCAGCGAGCGTATCACTGAACTCAAGGTTATCCGGAAGCCTTACTCCGGGCAGATATTTGTTCTCCCGGAGACTTCTTAGTTCATCCGACCTATTTTCATATATGGAATGCAGAGTGACGCTCTCGCCCTTTCTTGCAAGGCTAGATGCCAGCGCCGTTCCCCAGGCGCCGCTCTCCAAAACAGATACCTTCATAATGCATACCCCTCCGGGAGTTTATTTTCTGAAATGTAGTTTCGATTCATTTCCCTTTATAATACGTTTTATGTTGTCCTTATGCCTGAATATAAGCAGGGCGCCGCTGAGCGTCACCATAATCAGCGCAAAGCCATAGTCGATACCAAGTGCCGCCATGGAGACAGGGTATAGAACTCCCGCGGCGACAGAGCCCAGCGAGACATATCTTGTAAGTAAAACTGCCAGCGCAAAGGCAAGCCAGACGATGATAGCGATTCGCCAGTCCACAAACCAGACGAGAGTGCCTCCGGCCATTACCGCCTTGCCGCCCTTAAACCCATAGTACAGCGGATAGGCATGGCCCAGCATAGCAAAAAAGCCCGCGAAGGCGCTGCCCTCAAGCCACATATCCGATCGTCCCAGCAGCCAGCCGGCAAATAATACAGGTATAACCGTTTTCAGTATGTCAATCGCTATGACGAGCACAAGCCCGTATTTGCCAAAGACGCGATAGAAGTTTGTCAGCCCCGCATTTCCGCTGCCATAATCCCTGACGTCCTTCTTATAGAAGTACTTCGATGTGATAATGGCCCCGTTTATACCGCCTAAGAGATACGCAAATACGGCCGCTACCGCAAACTCCAAAACAAGTGTCCAGAAGTGAAAATCATGCCACATAGAGGTATGTCTCCTATTCCTTGTCGCCCTTCTGGCGCACTATCAATCTTATCGGCGTGCCCTCAAGGCCAAAAACCGCGCGTATCTGGTTTTCAAGGTAGCGCTGATAGGAAAAGTGGAAAAGCTCCCTGCTGTTGACAAACACGACGAAGTTGGGCGGCTTTACGCCCGTCTGCGTCATATAATATATCTTTAGTCTCTTGCCCCTGTCAGTCGGCGGCTGTACTCTCGCCGTGGCGTCTGCCAGCACGTCGTTAAGCATACCCGTAGTTATGCGCATGGCGCTCTGGTCGTTTACAAAGTTGATAAGCTCAAAAATACGCCCGACCCTCTGTCCTGTGACGGCGGAAATAAAGATAATGGGCGCATAGGACATGTAGGCGAGGTCGCGCCTTATCTGATCGCGCATACGGTCCATTGTCTTGTCATCTTTTTCAATGAGGTCCCACTTATTAACAACAATTATGCTGGCCTTGCCCTTCTCATGGGCAAGACCCGCTATCTTTGTATCCTGTTCGGTAACTCCGTCGCGCGCGTCCAGCATAATTAGACAGACATCTGACCTGTCAATGGCCATCTCAGCGCGTATCACACTATACTTCTCAATTTTTTCATCCACCCGAGACTTACGTCTTATGCCGGCGGTGTCTATGAAAACATACTTTCCGTGCTCGTTTTCAAAGTAGCTGTCCACAGCGTCCCTGGTCGTGCCTGCAACCTCGCTGACTATCACACGCTCCTCGCCGAGGATAAGGTTCACAAGCGAGGATTTCCCCATGTTTGGCCTTCCAATTACGGCGACCTTTATGGTGTCATCGTCAACTTCCTCAGCTTCCTCCGGGGGAAAGAGCGCGACGCAGGCATCGAGCAAATCGCCCGTGCCGTGGCCGTGCACAGCCGAGACAGGAATCGGATCACCGAGTCCGAGGCTGTAAAATTCGTATATGTCCGGGTTTACAGGACCAGTGGAGTCCATTTTGTTTACGGCAAGAATAACCGGCTTTTGTGAGCGCAGAAGCATATTTGCCACATCCATATCCGCTGCCGTAACACCCGTCTTTATATCGGTCACAAGAACTATGACATTTGCCGTCTCTATTGCTATCTCGGCCTGCTGCCTGATAAACTGAAGTATTTCGCTGTCCGTTTTCGGCTCAATTCCGCCCGTATCGACCAGAGTGAAGCTCCGGCCGTTCCAGTCGGTGTCTGCATATATCCTGTCTCTTGTAACGCCTGGTGTGTCCTCCACAATAGACAGGCGCGTCCCCACAAGTTTATTAAAAAGCATCGACTTGCCCACATTGGGCCGTCCTACTATGGCTACCAGCGGCTTGGTCATCCGCCTCACCTCGTTTCGTTATCGCATATTGCGTTTAATAATTCAAATCCGTCGTTCTGTATCGGTACTATGGGCACTCCAAGTGCCGCCTCGGCCTCCTTTACGGTCACATCGTCCAGGAACATGTCACCGCCGTGCCTGAGCATTGAGGCGGGAATTAGAAGCCTGTCCCCCAGATTCCTGCCCCTGAGCTGCGAAATCAGGTCGCCGCCCGCAACAAGGCCCGCGACGTCAACTGTTCTGCCGAAAAAATCGTTTTCTATCGCATATACCCTTCCATCTATGTTAGCACATTTTCCCTCTGCTAATTTTAAAATTTTTGTTAAGAACGGGGCGGCGGCAACGCCCGTAGCTATTGAAAAGGGCCTGCCCGACGCTCTGGGGCAGTCCGCCAGCGCGGTCTT
>JAAYOL010000001.1 GCA_012520395.1 Clostridiales bacterium | reverse complement strand
GAGCGCGGGGTGATACTGGAGGAAATCGGCATGTACGAGGACACGCCCGAGGACCTTGTAATCGAGCGACTCTACTCGGAGGTCTACCGCGGCTCCTCCCTCGCCCGGCCGATTCTGGGCAAAAAAACGACACTTGAGCGAATGACGGGCGAAACCCTGCGCGATTTCATGAGCCGCAAATACCGCTCAGGCGATATAGTGGTCGCCATATCCGGCAGCTTTACCGACGACGAGGTAAAGTATTTACACGACCGCTTCAGCGAGATGCCGAAAAGCCGCAGAGCACGCCTGCCCTCTGCCAAGTACAGGCCCCGCCTTTCAATCAAGCGCAAGAGGATAGAGCAGAATCATCTGTGCTTCGGCTTCCCCTGCGTGTCGAATGTAAGCCCCGACCGCTATGCCATGCAGCTTTTGAACAACATCTTCGGCGGCGGAATGTCCTCCCGGCTCTTTCAGGAGCTGCGCGAGAAGCGGGGACTGTGCTATTCGGCAGGGAGCTTCCTGTCGACTCAGGACGACTCCGGACTATACTGCCTTACCTCGGCCCTCAGCTCCGATTCCGAGGCCGCTGCCATAGAGGTCATAGCCCGGGAGCTAGGGAAAATCAAGGATTCCGGTGTGAGCGAAACGGAGCTTGACCGCGCACGTGAGCAGGTCAAGGCAAATATTCTGATGGGACTTGAGTCAACCAACACGCGCATGTCAAGGATGGCCAGGTGCGAGCTTATCTATGGGCGCATCCCCTCCACGGAGGAGACCATCGCCGCCTATGACGCGGTAACCCGTGACGACGTGCAGCGTCTGGCAGTTGAGGTGCTCAGCCCGGAAAACATGTCCTTGTCCGTCGTCGGCAGGGTAAAGCCCGAGGCCCAGTATCAGGAGCTGATGAGTAAGTTTTAGTAAAGCCTCCCGCCTTGGCAGGGAGTTAAGGCTGTAAAGCAATTTGTCTTGCCCCCTATGACCACAACGGCGAGGATGATTAAGTCCGTTTCCAGGCGCAGGCCGCGGAAATGACAAGGCGGCTGGCGCCATGTTTTTCTGAATATATACGGGATAGCTGAAGGCTCCCCACCATTTTGGTGGAGAGCCTTGTTTTTATAGCAACAGCTTCAATATGCCATCTATATAGGAATCAACTATTAATTCCCGCAGGTCATCATGCCTATGTATTCGGCACAGGCTCATTCCCATGAGCGCCAGCAGTACAGAGGCCGCTCCAAGGGCGTCCTCTCCTCTTATCATCCCCCACGAAAGCTGGTCCAGTATATGGGCCAAGCAGGAGGTCTTTGTCACCAGCGCCCTGTCGCGCCTTATGCTCTCAAGCCTTTCGGCGAAGTCTTCAAAGCTTTCCCCTGTTTCTTCAAGCCTTTCGATAAGGGCAGCCTCCGTCATTCCGAATCGGCCCATACGCGCCAAAATATCCATCTGCCGCTCCGGGCACAGCCCCGTCTCCAGGAAAAGCGCCTCCTTGGCGGCCGCCATGACCGTTTTGCCGATAAGCTCCCCGAGCTTGAAATGCTTGCCCGCCTCCGTCAGCTTCACTGAGGACTGGGGATTGGAAACTATTATCGTGCCGTCCGTGCCGGAGCCGGTCGCCAGTCCCCCGGAGTAACAGCTTGGCACCAGAAGCTCCTGAAGGGCGGCAGTTTTCGCCTCAGTACAGGTGACAAGGGCACGCGCAAGCGCCCCCTCGCTCAGCTGTGCGTCTATAAAAAGCATAATGTTTATCGTGCCTGCAACGAAGACAAACCCGTCTTCCCGCTCATGCCAGAGGGCCTGCTCGCCTACTCTGCCGGCATTTATGTCCACCCCCCCGGTCACAAGGGCGGTTACCGTGATGTCCTCAAAGGTCTGCGTCTTCATCGACGTATTTTTCACATATGCCGCGGTGCTAAGGCCGGAGGAGAATTCAGGTTCTAGCCCCAGCTCCTCTGCTATTTTAGCGACATGCCCCTCGTATGTCGGCGCCTTCATCTCGCCGGAGGTCTCGCCGCCGTGGTTGAATATCCACCTCAGCTCGTCCCTTCTGCCGCCGTTTAAGGGGGCGGTGCCGAGCACACTCCTTTTGCCCGAAAAGCATACAATTATTGCATCGCCCCGTATTTCAACCGTGTCGCCGTTACTGAAACGGTGAATTATCATCGTCTTCCTCCCACTGCGATAGCATTTCTCTCATCCAGTCGTGCACGTCCATCCCATAGACGGAGGTGAGATTTTCTCTGGTCAGCACCTCGCGCACAGGACCCGAGGCAACCAGCCGCCCCCTGTTCAGGAGCAGGGCGTGGGTTCCGTAGGCTTTGGCGAGGCTGAGATCATGGACGACGGACACGACCGAGCGCCCGGTTTGCTCTATCCAGCTGTTAATGAGGGCGAAGGTCTGCTTCTGAAAAACAAGGTCGAGGTGATTTGTCGGCTCATCAAGGATGAGCAGTTCGGGGTCCTGCGCCAGAACCTGCGCAAGGAAGGTGCGCTGCTTTTCACCGCCGGAGAGCGTGAGCACCGATTGGTTTCTTAAGTCCCTCAGACCCGTCAGCTCCAGCGCCCTTTCAACAAACGCCTCATCATCAGCCGATTTTGAGGACAGCAGGCCGCCGGAATAGGCATAGCGCCCGAGCTTCACAACCTCCTCGACGGAGAAGGAGTAGTTGACGTTTGAGCTTTGTGCCAGAATTCCCAGCTTTCGCGCAAGCTCCGTGGATTTGTATTTCTTTATGTCCCGGCCATCCAGGAGCACCTGACCGGTATAGGGCGCGCCGCGTGAAACGGCGTTGACTATCGTGCTTTTGCCGGCGCCGTTGGGCCCTACTATCATTATCCATTGTCTTTCGCCCACGGAAAAGCTCACATCGTCCAGAATAGTGAGATTTCCGTACCTCACGGAGAGGTTTCTTGTTTCAAGCATCATCCTCTCCCCCTTCTCGACGAGTAGAAGATATATACAAATGTTATTGACCCGACAAAGGAGGTCACAACCCCTATGGGCAGCTCCAGGGGGCTTAGTATGACCCGGCTGAGAAGGTCTGCCAGCATCAGGAACACAGCACCCGCAAAAATCGAGGCCGGAAGCAGCCTTCTGTGGTTCGGGCCGGTTATAATTCTGGTCATATGCGGTATTACAAGGCCCACAAAGCCTATCGTGCCGCCAATTGAAACGGATACGCCTATGAGCGCCGAAATTGCCACAAGCACGATGAGCTTTACGCGGCGCACGTTCACCCCGATATTCCTCGCGTTGTCCTCACCAATGGCAAAGGCGTTTAGCTCACGCGAGAAGCTGAGCAGCACCGCAGCGCAGATGGCGAAGGCCGCCCCAATTGTAATTGCATTGGTATAGCTGCTGCCGGAGAGCGAGCCCATGGTCCAGAACATTATGGTCTTTACCTGATCGCCCGCAAAGGTGACCATCAGACTTATAATGCTGCCGGCGAACATGGTAAAGATAACCCCTATGAGTATAATGGTGTTGGTGGACAGCGAATAATCCAGCCTGTAGGCCAGCGCCAGTATAATCATAAGCGCAAGGAAGGCAAACACTATCGCCATGAGCATGGGTCCGCCTTCCTCAAATCCGGGTATGGAAACGCCGAAGGCTATGGCGAGTATAGCGCCTATGGAAGCGCCGGAGGACACGCCGAGCGTGCTGCCGTCGGCAAGGGGGTTTCGGAGCAGGCCCTGCATCGCCGCCCCGCAGATTGACAAAGACGCGCCTACAAATCCGACGCAGATGACGCGCGGCAGCCTTACATTCAGTATTATCGATTTATAGGCGGTATCCGGCAGCTCTGCGCCGATTATCGCCTTCCATATAAGCGTAACGGTGTCCTTTACAGGCACGCTGACGCTACCCGCACAGACACAGAAGATCAGCGTCAAAAGCACCGCGAGCGTCATTAAAAGGTATGCAATTGGCGAAAAGCCCTCTCTTTTTTTCATATCCCTGCCCTGCCGCCATCCTGTACAACACGCCCTCAGGCGAATGTAAATTATCTTAAAACGCGGGGTGGACATATGTCCCCCGCGTCTTAAATTATTATTCTAGTCTCCGTAAGCCAGCTCGTAAATCATTCGCGCACCGTCCACAAGCCTCGGACCCGGCCGCGTCGTCTCGTTGTTATAGGTGTTGAGAATCTTCCCGTTCTTGACGGCGGTCACATCCTGCCAGCCCTTGCGTCCGGCTATCTCCTCCACCGCGCCATAGGACATGGAGGTGGAGACGATATAGTCAGGGTTCCTCTCCAGGACCTGCTCCTCGGAAATCATGCCCCAGTCCTTGACATCCGCAAAAATGTTCGTCAGGCCCAGCATGTTTGCTATCTCGTCCATAAAGGTTCCGCTGCCCGCGGTCCACAAGTCGTGCTGCAGGGGGGATACCTCAAAGTAAATGGTCTTGCCGGAGTTTGGGTCTGCCTTTGATATCAGTTCGTCAAAGCTGGCCTTCATTTCAGCCACCAGCGCCTCGGCCTCGTCGTCTCTGCCTGTGACTGAGCCGATGAGCTTAATTGCCTCATAGGTGCCGTTTATATCATGGGCATTGGTTTCTATCACCTTGACTCCGGCCCTCTCAAGGGCCTGCACCTGCTCGCTGCTTTGCGCCATGGTGCTCATAATAACAACCTGCGGCTCAAGGGCGATTATCTGCTCAATATTGGTTTCACTGCCGGACTCCACAGCCTGCACCTCAAGTACCTGCTCGGGGTAATCGCAGTAGGCTCCGCGCCCTATCAGTGTGTCGCCTGCGCCCAGGGCGTAGAGTATCTCACAGTCGGCAGCGGCAAGGGCGACTACCCTGGTCGCCGGGGCCTCCAGCTTCACTTCTCTGCCCATCATATCGACTACCGTTATGCCCGAATCCGGCCCCGCTGTGGGGGACGGCGCGGGGGCCTTATTGCAGCCGGCAAAGATAATGCCGATAAGCAAAAGCGCAATTGGCAGCAATGTGATTTTCACCCTATTCATCCACTGTACCTCTCTTATGTGTTGCCGTATATGCCCTCAGTTAAACGCACCGCCCGGAACGGGCTACGTGCGAAAAAGTAAGCATTTCGCGGTTATTTTATCATCTTTCTCAGTAAAATTCAACAAGTTATTATGCCAATATATAGCTTGCGCAACGGAATTGCAGGGACATCGGAAACTGTAAAATATTCCAAAAATGCGAATTTATATTGCGTTGACAAGCCACTGTATGGTTGATATACTAAAAAGTAACTTTTATGAAACGCTGGTGCAAATATGGAAATATCGGAATTTTATAATCTCGTGGGCTCTGTCTGGCCGGCCGACGGAGCCGCTGCACGTGCATCATGGTCGCACTGGAACTCGCTGGCAAAGCCTATCGGAGGCCTGGGGCTCCTGGAGGATTACATCGTCAGGATTGCTGCGCTCACAGGAACAGAAGATGTGCACCTTGGAAAGCGTGCGGTTTTTGTCTATTGTGCCGATAACGGCGTAGTCGAGGAAGGGGTAACTCAGACCGGCCCCGAGGTTACCGCCGTGGTCGCCGGAAACCTCGCCAAGGGCGACACCTCCGTGTGCCGCATGGCCTCTGTCGCAAACTGCGACGTTGTCCCTGTTGATATGGGAATGTTCAACCCCGTGGAGGACGAGCGCGTTCTGCGCCGTCGCATAGCGGCCGGAACCGGGAACATCGCCATGGGACCCGCCATGACGAGGGAGGACGCGCTGAAGGCCATAATTGCGGGTGTGGAGCTTGTAAAGGAGTATAAAGACAAGGGCTATGGAATAATAGCTACCGGTGAGATGGGCATTGGGAACACCACTTCTTCCAGCGCCGTGGCCTCCGTGCTTCTGGACAGGCCCGTGCCCGAGGTCACAGGGCGCGGGGCAGGGCTTTCCGACGAGGGACTAAGGCGTAAGATATCCGCCATAGAGCGGGCCATTGAAATAAACCGCCCCGACCCTTCCGACTCCGTTGATGTGCTAATGAAGGTCGGCGGCTTTGACATAGCGGCGATGACAGGCACCTTTCTCGGAGGTGCTATTTACAGGGTGCCCATTATTGTCGACGGCTTTATAAGTGCCGTTTCGGCCCTGATAGCCAAAAGGATTTGTCCCAACTCAATATGCGCGATTTTTGCAAGCCACGTCTCCGCCGAGCCGGCGAGCATGGCAGTTTTAGACGCCCTCGGGCTTACAGCACCTATAACGGCAGGCCTGCGCCTCGGTGAGGGCACAGGGGCAGTTGCCCTGCTTCCGCTCCTTGACATGTCGCTGTCGGTTTACCACGGCATGTGCACCTTTGACGACACGGGCATTGAAGCGTATACACCGCAGGGGGGCTTTTAATGCGCACATTGGTCATCGGCGGCGGCGCCTCCGGCAAGAGTGAGTATGCTGAGGAGCTGTTTTCCGCCCTTGAGGGGACAAAGTACTATATCGCCACCATGATGCCCTACGGAGAGGACAGCCTCGCCCGCATAGAAAAGCATCGCAAGGCCCGGCGCGACCGGGGCTTTTGCACTGTGGAGCACTATACGGACCTCGCGGGGCTAAGCCTGCCCACAAAGGGCGCCGTGCTGCTGGAGTGCCTGGGAAACCTTACGGCGAACGAGCTTTTCTACGAAGGGGACTCGGAAAAAGGCGCCTTCGAAGCCATTATGCGCGGCGTTGAGGCACTGTCGGAGCAGTCGAGCGACCTTGTAGTCGTCACAAACGAGGTTTTTTCCGACGGCCTAGACTATGATGAGAGCACTCTTGCCTATATCCGCACGCTGGCCCTCATAAACAGGGAACTGGCAAGGCGTTTTGACACTGTCATAGAGGTCGTATGCGGCATACCCGTCGCTTTAAAGAGGTGAGCAAGCTGAAAATTCTCAGGGGCGTTGTTCTCGGCATTTCGATGTTCTCGCGCATTCCCGTGCCGCAGCTTAGGTGGAGCGAGGAGAACATGCGCTATTTGTTCTGCGGCTTTCCTCTTGTGGGCGCTTTTATAGGACTCTTTATATGGCTGTGGACTCTTGTCTGCACAGCCTTGAATTTCGGCTTTATTATCAGGGCCGCAGGGCTTACACTCATACCCGCCGCAGTCTCGGGCGGTGTTCACCTTGAGGGCTTTTGCGACGTATCCGACGCTCTGGCCAGCCGTGCCGAGCCGGAAAAGAAGCGCCGCATTATGAAGGACCCGCACATAGGCGCCTTTGCCGCCATTTCGCTCAGCGCATACTTTCTGATTTATTTTGCGCTCTGCTGTGAGCTAAGCCTTGATATGCGCAGCTTCCCGGTGCTGGTTCTTATACCTGTTTTGTCCCGCTCACTGAGCGGGCTTTCGGCGATATTTTTCCCCTCCGCTACGGATAAGGGGCTGCTGCGGTCTTTTAAGGACAGCTCCGACAAGGGGGTTACAGTATTTGTGCTGATAACCTTTGCACTCCTGTCCATTTCGCTGATGACGGTCGTTAATCCCCTCGCCGGCCTTACGTCGGTAATACTATCCGCCCTGGCCCTACTGCTACTGTTTTTCATCTCAAAAAAGCAGTTTGGCGGCATGAGCGGCGACCTGTCCGGATGGTTTTTGTGTATTGCGGAGATAATGATGCTTGCGGGACTTACTGTCATTAGTCTTGCAAAATAACCTAGCTAAGGTGTGAAGCTATGATACTTGTTTTCGGCGGCCTTGCCTCGGGCAAGCGCGAATATGTAAAAAACGAACTCGGCTATACCGATGCCGATATCTCGGAAGATATATACGGCGGCGCGCCGGTTCTTTATAATCTGCACGAGCTGATTAATACGGATGCAGACTCCGAGCGCTATTTCGACGAGCTTTTGAAGAAGGAAGTAGTCATCTGCAACGACATAAGCTGTGGGATTGTTCCGCTTGACAGGGCTGAGCGCGAAAAGCGTGAGGCTGTCGGGCGGCTTCTTATCCGCCTTGCCGCTGAGGCAAAGAGCGTTGTGCGCATACAGTGCGGTCTGGCGCAGATTATAAAGGGTTAGTGCCATGGAAATTATTTTATTGCGCCACGGAAAGACAAAGAGCAATCTGGAACGCCGCTACATCGGCGTAACCGACGAGCCCGTCAGCGACGAAGGGATGGAGCAGCTTAAATCTCTCGGCAGCTTCCCCTGTGTTAGCCGAGTCGCTGTCAGTCCCCGCCTGCGCGCGAGACAGACGGCAGAGACTCTGTTCCCTAACGCCCTGCAAAAAGTCTATGATGGGCTGGCCGAAATGAATTTCGGCAGCTTTGAGGGCAAAAACTACGCAGAGCTCGCAGACGACCCGGACTATATCGAGTGGGTTGAAGGCGGCTGCAGTGGAAGATGTCCCGGCGGGGAGAGCCGTGCCGAGTTTATCGAGAGAACGTCGGAGGCCTTCATAAACGCTGTTTCAGACGCCGTCTCGCTCGGTGAGGAAAGGCTTATAATTGTCGCGCACGGCGGCACTATAATGACCGTTACCAGCGGATTTTCAGAGCCGCACTGTGACTATTTCGACTGCCGCGCCGACCACGGCGAGGGCTTTCGTTTCACCTTCGACGGCTTTGACGAGTGCGGAAAACCGCGGCTTATTAACCGTTTATACCTAAAGGAACTGGCATTATGTTAACTCTTTTCGCCCTGCTTATAGCCTATATACTTGACATTTTGTTCGGAGACCCGGCTGGAATTCCGCATATAGTGGTAGGAATAGGCAAGCTAATAGACGTGTTTGAAAGGCTCATACGCCGCGCCCTGCCCCAGACCCCGGGCGGGGAGCTCTGGGGCGGCCTTCTTCTGGTCACGCTTGTCCTGTCCTTCTCCGCATTCCCGGTCTGGGCGGCGCTGTATTTTCTGGGACTGCTGCACCCGCTCGCCCGTCTTGTGCCCGAGGCGCTCATATGTTGGCAGTGCCTTGCCGCACGCTGTCTGCGCGAGGCCGGTCTTGGCGTATATAAAGAGCTGATTAAGCCCGACCTGCCCGCTGCGAGGCGCGCTGTCGGCTACATAGTCGGGCGCGATACAACGCAGCTTGACGAGGAGGGCATAGCCCGGGCCACGGTCGAGACCATGGCCGAAAACACCAGTGACGGTGTGATTGCCCCCCTGCTTTTCATGGCGATAGGCGGCGGAGCGCTCGGTGTTTTCTACAAGGCTGTGAACACAATGGACAGCATGGTGGGCTATAAAAACGACCGCTACCTGTATTTCGGCAGGGCGGCTGCGAGGCTTGATGATATACTCAACTATCTCCCCTCACGCATCTCAGGCCTGCTTATGGTGCCGGCGGCATTTCTGGCAGGGCTTAACGCCAAAAATGCCCTCGGTATTTTCAGAAGGGACCGGGGTAACCATACGAGCCCGAACTCGGCGCAGACGGAGTCAGCTGCGGCGGGCGCCCTCGGGGTGCAGCTTGGAGGGGACAACATATATTTTGGAAAGCAGGTGCACAAGCCCACGATTGGGGACGCGCTGCGCCCCATAGAGCCGGGCGACATACTGCTTATGGGCAGACTAATGTACTGCTCCGCAGGCCTTGCACTTTTGCTTTGCACACTTATCAGAGGGAGTCTTTTACTATGTCTTTAATACACGGCGGCGACGTCGAAGGTTTTGTTCGTGATTTCGGCAGGGAGCCTGTGGACTTCTCCGCCAACTGCAACCCGCTCGGCCTGCCCGAATCGGCAAAAAGGGCGGTTATTGAATCGCTTGATACGGCAGACCGCTATCCCGACCCGCTTTCGAGAAGGCTCAGGGAGACCCTCGGCGGGCATCTTGACGTAGCACCAGAGAGCATTTTCTGCGCCGCCGGCGCAGCCGAGGTCATCTTCCGTATCGCAGCGGCCACAGGTCCGAAGCATGCGCTTTTGCTCGCACCCGGCTTTGCCGAATACGAGCTTGCGCTGCGCTCTGTCGGCTGCGACATAGATTTTCACTATCTTTCGCCGGAGAATGATTTCGTCCTCACCGACAGTCTTTTAGACGAGATAAGGGACGATATTGACATAATATTTCTCTGCAACCCGAATAACCCCACGGCACAGCTCATAGAGCAGGAGCTTTTGCTCCGCATCCTTGCACGCTGCCGCGAGATGGGCGTACTGCTTGTCCTCGACGAGTGCTTCAACGGCTTTCTGGACGACCCGGATGCCCGTTCTCTGCGCCCATTTTTGACAGAGAATCCGAACCTTGTCATACTCGGGGCCTTTACAAAGCTCTATGGGATGGCGGGCCTCCGTCTCGGCTACTGTCTGAACTCTGATTTAGGGCTGATTGAAGCTTTGGAGAGGGCGGGTCAGCCCTGGTGCGTATCCTCGGTCGCCTCCGCCGCGGGCATAGCGGTTCTCGACGACAGCGAGTACCTTGAGCGCTCTCTTAAGCTCATAGGCGAGGAGAGGGTCTTTCTGATCGAGGGCCTTGAGCGCTGTGGCATAAGGGTAATCGGAAGCGGCGCCAACTTCATATTCTTCCGCAGCCCGGTGCCTGAGCTTGGGCGCCTTTGCCGCGAGAGGGGCTTTCTAATCCGCGACTGCTCAAATTACAGGGGGCTTGGCAAAGGCTATTACCGGATTGCAGTCCGCACACACGATGAAAACCTTAAGCTTCTGGAAGCCCTTTCCCAAATAATGAAAGCGAGGGCCTGAAAAAATGATGCACGTTTACTACGGAAACGGCAAGGGCAAGACGACAGCCGCCCTGGGCTTAGCTATTCGCGCCGCGGGATGTGGCAAAAAGGTTGTCATAGTTCAGTTCCTTAAAAACACTCCCTCGGGTGAGGAGGCCTCGATTGGCCTGCTTCCGAACATAATGCTTTTACGCGGCAAGGCGGGGAAGGCGCTGTCGTTTGTGATGAGCGAATCGGAGAAGGAGGAGACGACCCTTATCCACAACTCAAATCTAAGTTCCGCTTCCTCCCTAGTATTCAGCTGCAACTGCGATATGCTCATACTCGACGAGGGGATGGACGCACTTCGCAAAGGACTTGTTGATACGGAGCTTTTCAGGCGTCTTGTCTTTGAGCGGCCTGAGAATGTCGAGCTTGTGATAACCGGGCACAAGCCTGTGCAGTGGCTTCTGGACGAGGCCGATTATGTGACCGAGATGGTCAAAAAAAAGCACCCCTTCGACCGGGGCATCACCGCGAGAGAGGGTATAGAGTACTGATTATTTGGATTATCTCCACTCTGGGTACGTATATCATTTGGCCAAAAAGCTACCCGCGCAAAAGGGCTGCAGCAATTGCTGCAGCCCTTTTTGGTTGCGATAGTTTATAAAGCGATGAGTCCGCTATTAATACATTCCCATGTCGCCGGTCGGAGGTACTGCCGGAGCTGCGGGAGCGGGTTTGTCGGCTACCAGGGCCTCGGTGGTCAGGACCATGGACGCTACGGAGGCCGCATTCTCAAGAGCGCTGCGGCAGACCTTTGTGGGGTCTACTATGCCCGCATCAATCATGTTGCAGTACACTTCCTTGGAGGCATCGAAGCCGTAGTTCTTGTCGCCGGAGCTTCTTACCTTGTCGAGAATAACAGAGCCCTCAAGCCCCGCATTGATTGCAATCTGGCGGATGGGCTCCTGAAGGGCGGCGGCGACTATCTTAACGCCGGTCTTCTCGTCGCCCTCGAAGCTGTCAATAGTCTTTTCAACGGCGAGAGCGGCCGTTACATAGACGGTGCCGCCACCGGCCACTATTCCCTCTTCGACCGCTGCGCGTGTCGCGTTCAGGGCGTCTTCGATTCTGAGCTTCTTCTCCTTCATCTCGGTCTCGGTGGCCGCGCCGACCTTAATGACCGCGACGCCGCCGGAGAGCTTTGCAAGGCGCTCCTGCAGCTTCTCTCTGTCGTATTCAGAAGTTGTGATTTCAATCTGCTTGGTTATCTGGGCTACCCTGGCCTTGATTTCATTTGTGTCTCCCGCACCGTCAACTATGATGGTGTTCTCCTTGCCGACCTTGACCTGACGTGCTGTTCCGAGCATGGAGATATTGGCATCCTTGAGCTCCATGCCGAGATCGGAGGATATGACCTGCGCCTTGGTGAGAATAGCGATGTCCTGAAGCATATCCTTGCGTCTGTCGCCGAATCCGGGAGCCTTTACGCAAACGCAGGTAAAGGTGCCGCGGAGCTTGTTGAGGATGATGGTCGCAAGGGCTTCGCCCTCCACGTCTTCCGCGATAATGAGCAGCTTGCGGCCTTCCTTGACTATCTGCTCAAGGATGGGCAGCAGATCCTGAATATTGCTAATCTTCTTGTCGGTGATGAGGATGTAGGGATCGTCGAGGACGGCCTCCATCTTATCGCTGTCTGTTATCATATAGGGGGTAATGTAGCCGCGGTCAAACTGCATGCCCTCGACTACCTCGCTGTATGTCTCGGCCGTCTTGGACTCCTCAACAGTGATGACACCGTTCTGGGATACCTTATCCATTGCCTCGGCTATGAGCTTTCCGATAATCTCGTCGCCGGAGGAAACGGTGCCGACACGGGCGATGTCCTCTGTGCCGCTTACAGGCTGGGAGCTGGCCTTGATGGATTCTACAGCCGCCTCAACAGCCTTCTGTATGCCGCGGCGCATGACCATGGGGTTAGCCCCGGCTGCGACGTTCTTCATGCCCTCGCGGACCATGACCTGTGCCAGGAGCGTTGCGGTCGTCGTTCCGTCGCCGGCTACGTCGTTGGTCTTCGTTGCCACTTCCTTGACGAGGCTTGCGCCCATATTCTCAAACGCATCCTCAAGCTCGATTTCCTTTGCTATTGTCACACCGTCGTTGGTGATAAGGGGCGAGCCGTACTTCTTATCGAGCACTACGTTGCGTCCCTTGGGTCCTATCGTAATCTTTACAGTATCCGCGAGCTGGTTTATCCCGCGCTCAAGCGCACGGCGGGCATCTTCGTTATACTTAAGCTGTTTTGCCATATTTATAATTACCTCCTGATAATGTTTCTCTCAAAATCCGCCTATGTTAGAAGTAAGCCTTACTCGACAATTGCCAGAATATCAGCCTGGCGAACAATAGTAAGCTCGGTTCCGTCAATCTTAACCTGGGTTCCGGAATACTTGCCGGTTATCACCTTATCGCCGACCTCTACCGTCATTTCAACGTCGTGTCCGTCAACAATGCCGCCGGGACCGACGGCGATGACCTCAAACACCTGCGGCTTTTCCTGGGCTGAGCTGCTCAGTATAATGCCGCTCTTGGTGGTTTCCTCGGCCTCCACCTGTTTTACGATAACTCTGTCTGCCAATGGTACGAGTTTCATGCATATACCTCCTGATATTTAATTATTGTAATTGTTTTAATTGCGTTAGCACTCTTGATGCCGGAGTGCTAACGCAATTGTAATGATAAGCTATGTGACTTAATTTTTCAAGGGGTTTTTTCAAAAAAAATCAATAATTTTTGTAAAATTTTTGTTACCAATGCGTATCCGGGGGATAAAAGAAGCTCAAAGTCGAGGGTTCAACAATAAAATCGGCAAAATTCCCCTCCTGCATTTCCCCATCAATGTTAATAATAATTTTTTCTGAGCTTTCTACCCGCAGGGCGCGCCCGCGGCGGTAGGTCACATACTCCTCGGGCAATTCCTTGTACCTGCCGTTTTTGAACTTTCCGATGAGCTTTACAAAAGCCAGACGTGAAACCTTTTTAATTATGAGAAAGTCAAGCATTCCGTCGTCGGGCTCGGCGTCCGGCATGGGGTTAAAGCCCCCGCCATAGTATCGTCCGTTGCAGACGCAGATAAGTGAGAAATCCCCCTCAAGCACCGTATCGTCCAGCCTTATCCTAAGGGGTCTGCTGATACCCTTAATAAAGTTTACCAAAGTTGAGAAAATATATGCACGGTGTCCGGAAATAAAGGGAAGGTGCGAGTACTTATGTACGTCGGTGCCTATGCGCGCGTCAATACCAACGGAGCATATGTTTATGCTGTAACGTCCGTTGCAGCTAATGAGGTCAAGCCCGCTCTCCTCCCCGTCGATTAGCAGCTCAAAATTTTTAAAGCGCTCCGCCCCCGCACCGAAAATCCTGCAGAAGTCGTTGCCCGTGCCCATAGGATAGTGGGTGAGCGCCACGTTTGGCCTCCCCGCTGCCCCATTTACACATTCGTTGAGCGTCCCGTCGCCGCCGCAGGCGTAGACGCGAAGCGGTGCCCCGTCTATGGCGCGCGCCTTGATTGCCTCGCAGGCGTCCATGGGACCTTTAGTCACATATATTTCGTAAGGCTCGTTCGGCCTCTTTTTTTCCATTGCGCCGCGGATAAGGCGGCTGACCGTGTCCGTCTGGTCGATGCCGCCGGCCACGGGATTAATAACAAACAGATGCTTCATGCCGCCCACCGCCTATAAATACATAAATAAATCGCATTTTATCATGCCGTTATACAGCTTCCTCTTCTTGTCGGCAGTCTTGCCGAAGGTGCGCTCAAACTCGGTGTGCGAGGACAGAAGATAGAGCTTCCAGCCATCAAGGGCCCGAAAGGCTCTGCCAAAGGCCCTGTAAAGCTCCTCCGCCTCCTCTTTTTCCATTATGCGCTCACCATAGGGCGGGTTCGTCACGATAAGCCCGGCCCTTGTTTCACGACGGAAATTTCGAGCATCGGCGGTTTCGAAGGTTATAATATCCGAGACCCCCGCGCGGCGCGCATTTGCAAGTGCCGTCTCTATACTTTTCGCGTCTGTGTCGCCGCCCCAGATACGGTACTCTCCGCTGAACTCCCTGGCCTTTGCAGCCTCGCGCTCAGCGTCCCAAACCGCCTTTGGAACCAGCGGCCAATTCTCCGCCTCAAAGCGGCGGAAAATTCCGGGTGCGCGGTTTTTCGCGGCGAGCGCTGCTTCTATGGGTATGGTGCCCGAGCCGCAGAAGGGGTCGTTGAACTCCTCTCTGCCGCGGTAACGAGAGAGCCTGACCATTGCGGCGGCCAGGGTCTCACGCAGGGGGGCTGCGTTGCCCACCGGCCTGTAACCACGCTTATGGAGTCCCGCCCCGCTGGTATCGAGGTAGAGGGAGGCTTTGTCCTTCATTATCATAAAGCTTATTTGGTATTTTGCGCCCGTCTCCCCGAACCACGAAATGCCGTATTTGCTTTTAAGCCGCTCAACCACGGCTTTCTTAACTATTGCCTGGCAGTCCGGTACTGAGAAAAGCTTTGAATTCAGCGAATGACCCTTGACGGGGAAGGCCCCGTCCTTGGGGATGAAGTTTTCCCACGGCAGCGCCTTTGTCCCCTCGAAAAGCGCATCGAAGGACTGCGCGTCAAATTCACCGACAAGTATCTGGACACGCTCTGCACAGGCAAGGCTGATATTTGCCTTTGCGATAAACTCAACACCGCCGCTAAACAGAACCCGTCCGTTTTCGGCCTGCACATTTTCCGCTTTAAGCCTTTTCAGCTCGTCTGACACAAGACCCTCCAGTCCAAAAAGACAGGGTGCAGACAGTTTCATTTCCATTTTATCTCCTTAGCAACGCCCTGGCGTCTAAATTCGGCACAATACTCCATATTGTATAGAGATTTCCTGCCAATGGCAACAATTTTGAAAAAATAATATATTGTTATAGCAGGTATTGAAATAATCATTACCTAGTGTAAAATATCGAAATATAATACTAAACTTTTATTAATTAAGGGGTTAATATTATATAATGAACTATAAAAAAACGTGCGATGCAATAAGGGAGGTCTTTTTTTGAAAAAACTCAGCTCTTTTGTTTATTCAATTATCGGCGGGGCCTGTATAGGAATCGGGGGTACAATATATCTGTCTCTCGACAACCGCATAGCAGGCGCTATTCTCTTCGCTTTGGGCCTTTTTACTATATGCGTAAACGGCTTCAATCTTTTCACTGGCAAGGTCCCCTATCTCTTTGAGAACAAGTCCTCCTATCTCCTGTTCCTGGGCAGCGTCTGGTTGGGCAATCTGGTTGGAGCCGGTGGCGTCGGTTACTTAATCCGTGCCACGCGCGTGTCGGGCATAGCCGAAAAGGCCGCAGCGCTTTGCACGGCAAAGCTAAACGACAATCTTCTGAGCATCTTTATTCTCTCCATTTTCTGCGGAATACTCATGTACATAGCGGTGGATAATTTCAGAATTAATTCTAATGATTTTGGCAGATACATTGGAATATTTACTTGCGTACCGGTCTTCATCCTCTGCGGCTTTGAGCACTGCATCGCGAACATGTTCTACTTCTCCGTGGCCAATATGTGGGGTGCCAAAACACTCCTTTATCTGGTGGTTATGACCCTCGGCAACGGTGTAGGAGGAGTCCTGTTCCCCGTGGCCAGACAGCTAAAGAACAGGGCCGAGGCCAGAGATGTCAGAGACACGGCAGGCAAGCTGTAAAGCAGTACCAATCTTCTTCATTGCGGGTTTCGATTATTCGAAGCCCGCTTCTTACTATCGCTGCTTTAACCTCATCCTGCCGCCCTTCAATGATGCCGGAGCAGATAAACAGCCCCTCTGGCGCAAGCCACCTTGTCACGTCGTTTGAAAGCGCGATTATCACGTCCGCCACTATGTTCGCGCAGATGAGGTCATACTTGCCTGAGCCTATAATGCTCCTGAGCCGGCCTTCCTTCAGCGCATCCCCCGAATATACTGTGAATCTGTCCTCTCCAAGACCGTTCAAGGCCGCGTTTTTCCGGGCGGTGTCGGGTGCCTTGGGGTCAATATCGCAGCCGAGGGCGCTTTCGCAGCCCAGAATGAGGGAGGCTATGGCCAGTATCCCGCTTCCGCAGCCGAGGTCAAGGACCTTGTGCCCGGGCGCCGCGCTTTTTTCGATTTCCTTCAGACACATCCTGGTGGTGGGGTGTGAGCCGGTGCCGAATATCATCCCGGGGTTTAAGCGGAGCGCAGCACGCCCCTCATGCACAGGCGCAGCTTCCCATTCGGGCACCACTATTAGCCTTTCGCCCACCTCCATCGGTCGGTAGTATTTCTGCCAGTTGTTGGCCCAGTCCTCATCACGCAGCTCGGCGACGCTAACAGAAAAGCCCGCTTTATCTATCCCCTCCCGGATTTCGCCGAGCCTGGCGCGTCCCTCTTCATCGCCCGGCAGGTAGAATTTCACCCTGCTGACACCAATTTTACCGGCGCGAAGGTCCTCGTCAACATAGTCCCAGTATTCCCGGTTTTTCTCCAAAAAGCTCTCAAAATCTGACTCGTCCTCGATTACCAGACCCCCGGCTCCCAGCTCCTCAAGCAGGGTGCACAGTCCGTCTATATCGCCCTTTCCAGCGTTTACAGTTACCTCAAGCCAGTTCATATCATCACTATTCCTTTCGCATAAAATGACCATAAAAGGAGATGGTCACTGTGAAAGTGTGCTTGAATTCAGCCGCTTAATTATGACTTCAAGCCCGTTATTCGGCGCTTAAGCAGTAAAAACGGCTGCCGGGCTCAGGCCGACAGCCGCCATAACAATTTTAGCCTATTGCTCTTTTTTGTCAAGCTCAATCCGGACAAAGCCGATATCCCGCGAACACAGGGTCTGCCCGGTTTCGTCGATCTCCCGCTCCTCAACTCTGCCCCAAATCTCATTTTTCATGCGCCCGGCAACGTATTTTTCCCGGCCGGCCATCTTTACCCATCCATCGTGCTCCAGTAGAAAGGATTTAGTTCCACACTGTTCCTTTACTCCGATTACCTTATAAATATATTCACCCGTATATTCCACAGGGGACTGAGAAAGAAAACCGCAGTGCACCACCGTTTGCTTCATCGAAAACCTCCCTTTGCCCGATTGCGGACAGTCTTAATAATAATAGGCCCAGGTTGGCGCATTCGGTTCATGGTAATTACCGCCTCGCCTTGAATACCTGTGCCGCTGTCATAGTTTTAAGGTCTGGGGGCAGAATTGCTCCACAGGGCAAATAGTTTCACGATATAGAGTATAACCCATCTGGCAACATAATGTCGAGTAAAAATTATTGATGTTCTGATTCCTCGAAAAAAAATACATAATTCGTATGAATACCGTTCAGTTTTCCGTGGGCTAAATATAAAAGCGCCCCGAGGGCGCTTTTATGCATATAATAACCAATATTAACTAAATCAGACACATTCTGTCCATGTATTCCTTTACCTTCTTTTCCACTATGTCGTTGGGATAGGGTATGCCCATCTCGCTTGCGCGCTGCTGGGAGTGCTGCTGCTCGGGAGTGGAGAAGCGAAGCTCTGAAAATTCGCCGCTCATTATCTGCTTTTTGTATTGGAAGGGCGTCTTTTGATACATCTCCCTGAAGCTCTTGTAGAAAGACTTGGCGTTAGGAAAACCGTTGTCAAGGGCGACCTGGACCATAGACTTATCGGTGTGGTTCAGGTCGGCGACAGCGCTTCTGAGGCGCAGGCGCGTTACGCAGTCGTGAAATCCTACTCTTACCTTGGACTTAAACAGGTGTGATATATAGGCCGGGTTATAGTTGCCCACCTTCGCAACATCCTGCAGGGTTATATTGCTCTTATAATTGCTTCTTATGTACTCAAGGATATTATCGAATGTATAAAGCCGCTGCTCCCCCAGGCCGGACTTAAAATAATCAGGGGGGAAGTCCCTGATGAGCATGGAGGCAAAAAGATAGTAGGCTCCCTCTATATCCAAGAGGTTTTCATCCGTCATGCCGCGCTTCATAAGATATGCTGTGAGGCCCCGTATTCTGTTGAACCTGTCCTCATACCGCGTCTCATCGGTAGTCCGACAGTCAAACAAAAGCGCGTCAAAATTATCTGTGTTCCGCCTGAAAATTACCGGATCAAACACGACGACGGACGCAAAGCAATCCCGCTTTTGAGCCATTGTGGAATATTCGTAATTTGGATTGATGAGAAATACATCATCCTCTTTCATAGTCGTTACATTTCCATGAACAGTAATCTCGACCTCGCCGCTAAGCAGTATAATAAGAGTCATATTATCGCGCCAGAGCAGATTATGCTTCTTTATCTCCTGCACAAACTGGAAAAAGTAAATGTCGCGCTGAGGCTGGTCGTAGTACTGGTTATAAAACAGCTTTTCTTCCATGCCCTGACCTCTTTCCATTATTATATTTGGCGTAATATTATCATAAAAAAATTACGCTTTCAATACAAAAAAACTGCCTTTTTCTATGGTTTTAGCTTTTTGTATTTTTTATTGTATTCTGTTCACTCAAATAAGAAAAAGAACTCCGTTTTGGAATATTTGTTCAGTTTGCATGTATAAAAAGCACAAGTTGATGTAATAATCTGGGATTTTTCCCGCTTGTTTTAGGGAAAAATTTGTCTTTATCGCAAGTAAAAGAAAGCAAAAAACCCCGGAGCATAGAGCTCCGGGATACGTGATTACGATACAGGCTGTTTATTCCCTCATTTTTACTGCGTATATCCATTTGCCCGAGTTAAAGCGCAATAGCACAAGCAGGTACCGCAGAAACTGATCAAAGCCCATTGACAGCCAGCCGCCCAAAAGCCCCCATTCGAATACGTATATAAAGAGAGCTGCCGTGGCGGGTCGGACTATCATTACGGTTATAAGATATATTATCGCCGTGGCCTTGGTGTCTCCGGCGCCCCGCAGAACTCCGCCGAGAATAAACTGCGAGGCCTGAAATGGCTGGTAGAGGGCGAGCAGCCTGAGAATCCGTACTCCGTTTTCCAGCACAATGTCCCTGTCGGGGTCATTGGCATCCAGGTACAGCGATATCAGCAGCCTAGCCCCAAAGAAAAATATCAGACCGGTAACCACCGCCAGACTCATACCCGCCCTGCGACATCGGATACTGTATGCCTGCGCCATATCCGAGCGCTTTTTTCCGATACTCTGACCGATAAGAGAGGTAACCGAGACCTGACACCCCTCTATGATCACGAAGGAGAACTGCATCACGTTTGAGCAAATCTGATGAGTGGCGAGCATTACTGTGCCGAGGCTGGCTATCATTTTTGAATACGCAACCATGCCAACGCGCATGACTACACGCTCTATCATGACCGGGATTCCGATTGAGGTTATCTGGGCCAGAGCCTCCCGGTCCGGCTTAAGTCCCTTTAAAGAAAGGCAGAGGTAGGCGTTCTTTCTCGATATTACGATAAGGGACATAATCATCGCACTTG
>JAAYOL010000158.1 GCA_012520395.1 Clostridiales bacterium | reverse complement strand
GAATTATGATTATGAATTAAATGAAGTATTTTTTAAGGACTTGGGCTTAAGAAAGCCAGATTATTATTTAGGAGTAGCCGGGGTTTCATTGGCGGGAACTATTGGTAATATCATTATTAATGTAGATCCGATTTTAGAGGAACAAAGACCTGACGCCTTGTTGGTACTAGGTGATACCAATAGCTGCCTGTCTGTAATACCTGCTAAAAGGCGTAAGATTCCCATTTTTCACATGGAAGCAGGTAATCGCTGTTTTGATCAACGAGTACCGGAGGAGACTAATCGTTCTATTGTTGACCATGTAAGTGATATTAACCTTCCTTATAGCGATATAGCACGGGAGTACTTGTTGAGAGAGGGTATTCCGGCGGATAGGATTATTAAAACGGGTAGTCCCATGTTTGAGGTATTATCTTTTTATAAGGAACAGATTGATGATTCGAATATCCTAGATAGGCTGGAACTTAGTAAATATGATTATTTTCTGGTCAGTGCCCATCGTGAAGAAAACGTAGATTCGGATAAAAACCTAATGAAACTGGTAAACATTCTTAATACTTTGGCCAGACATTATAATAAGAGAATAATTGTATCTACTCATCCTCGAACCAGAAAAAGGTTCATGGATAAAGAAGTTGAATTAGATGCTAAGGTAGAACTTCTTAAGCCACTGGGTTTTTTAGATTATGTCAAGCTGCAAGAAAACGCTTATGTGGTGTTATCCGATAGTGGTACAATCACTGAGGAATCTTCTATTTTAAACTTCCCGGCTTTAAATATTCGTGAAGCCCACGAGCGTCCAGAAGGTATGGAAGAAGCAGCAGTCATAATGACTGGCCTGGAAATTAACCGGGTTATGCAAGCCTTGAGTATTTTAGAGGCTCAACCACGGGGTAATGAACGAGCTTTATACCGAGTTAAAGATTATAGTATGCCTAATGTTTCGGAAAAAGTGGTACGGATTATATTAAGTTATACGGATTATGTGAATCGGACGGTATGGAATAAAGACTAACTTAAAAGGGGAGAAGAACAATGGAGAGGAAGAAACTGCTTATTCTCGGGGGGACAGGCATGATAGGTCATGGCCTCTTCTATGAGCTATCAAAATGTAGCGATTTGGATGTCTATGCTACCGCACGCAGCGGCAAGCACTTTGAGCAGTGGTTTTCACCTGATTTAAGGAAGAAAATCAGGATAAACGTTGATGCAGATAATTTTGATACCGTTATTCGGGCTCTGGCATCTATTCAACCGGATATCGTTATTAATTGTATAGGTTTGGTTAAACAATTACCCCTGGCAAACGACCCATTATCAGCTATTACCTCCAATTCATTGCTCCCTCACCGGGTATCTTTAGTCTGCCGTACCGCAGGTGCCAGGATGATTCAGGTTAGTACGGATTGCGTTTTTAATGGGAGTAAGGGTAATTACACCGAAGCCGACCCATCCGATGCTACCGACCTTTATGGAAGATCTAAATTCCTGGGGGAGGTAGAGTATCCTCACTGTATTACCTTGCGGACTTCAATAATTGGGCATGAGCTAAAAGGCAAGCTGGGATTGATTGAATGGTTTCTTGCCCAGGAAGGTACGATAAACGGATTTACTCGGGCTATTTACTCCGGGATTCCTACCGTAGAATTTGCCCGGGTTATAAAGGAGTATGTTCTTCCTAATCCCCAGTTAAGCGGGTTATATCATGTATCCGCTGAGCCTATTTCCAAGTATGACCTATTAAAACTGGTTGCCAAACGTTATTCCAAGGAAATAGAGATTAAGCCATTTGATGATGTTTTTAATGACCGGTCACTTGATTCTTCCCGGTTTAGGGGGGCTACAGGGTATAATCCGCCTTCCTGGGCGGAGTTGGTGGATATGATGTATCGAAATTACGAAACTATGCAGGTATATTATAAATAATATACGAAAAGGATGAACGGCATAGTTCGTCACAAAGGTGATATTTTGAATATTCTGTTTTTGACGTTATCGAGCATGGAAGATATAGAGCAAGGGGGCATTTATACCGATCTGGTCAGAGAGCTTGCAAGTACAGGAATTAACATGTACGTGGTTTCTCCCCGGGAAAAAAGAGCCAATCTTCCTACTAAATTGATTAGAAAGGATAACATACATATTTTATTGGTAAGAACCGGCAATATTACCAAAACCAATTTTATTGAAAAGGGTATTTCTACAATAAGTATTGAAAGACAGTATCTGGCTGCGATAAACAGATATTTTAAAGGTGTTCATTTTGATATGCTGATGTATGCAACCCCGCCGATTACCTTTGAAAAAGTTGTTAGACACTTCAAAGACAAACATGACAGCCGTACCTATCTGATGTTAAAAGATATTTTCCCACAAAACGCAGTTGATATGGGGCTTATGAAACCTGGAAGTCTTATTTATAGATATTTTAGAAAAAAGGAACAGAAGATTTATACCATTTCGGATTATATAGGTTGTATGTCTCCCGCCAATGTAGCTTATGTTTTAAAAAACAACCCGGAAATAGATGAAGGCAAGGTGGAGCTGTTTCCGAATACCATTAAGGTTATGCCACATAACTCAACCCAGTGTTCATATGAGATACGGGAAAAGCTAGGAATACCTACGGATAAAATTGTTTTTGTGTTTGGTGGAAATCTGGGAATTCCACAGGGTATAGATTTTCTGGTTGATTGCATATATGAACTACGTGACTACAAGCAGGCCTATTTTGTAATCGTTGGAGATGGAACTGAAAGGGATAGAATAGAAGCAAAAGTTAAACAGTTGCAATTAAATAATCTGTCTCTTCTTAGACATTTACCTAAGGCAGATTATGATCGTCTAATGTTTGAGTGTGATGTAGGATTAGTTTGCCTGGACAAGCGATTTACCATACCGAACTATCCTTCCCGGACACTGGCATATATGGACATGGCATTACCTATCCTGGCGGCAACAGATAACGCTTCTGACATCAGGGTGCTTCTGAACGAAACTCAATGTGGTCTATGGGCCTATTCAGGTGATAGGGAAGGATTTAAGGAACAGGTAAGGGTTCTATGTGAAGATAGAGTTATGAGAACTAAGATGGGGCAAAAGGGAAGGCGTTATCTGGAGGAACATTTTGATGTTTCCAGGTCTGTGGGGATAATAGCGGGGCATTTAGATTTAGTATAGTATGAAATTGGTAAGGGGTTTTAGAGGATAAGTAGGGTGATTTGAAAGTAATTATAATTAGGAGATTCCACCGATTGTGAAACTCCAGCAATCAATAAAAATGCTTAT
>JAAYOL010000033.1 GCA_012520395.1 Clostridiales bacterium | reverse complement strand
GCGACCCTGCTGACGCTGTCCATGCTGATTATAAACATAACAAGCGTCTGCTACGGTGTGTATATTGCAAACGATGAGCTAGTAAAAACCGCCCTGCTTGAGATTTGGTTTGCGGTCAGAAACGTGTATGTATCGCTGTTTTTCTTCGGTCTTGTTACAATCATCACCGAGTGGAAGCAAATATACTGCAGCGCGCCCAAAAAGGTACTGTATCTGTTTACATTTCCCGTTTTCATGTTTACATATGTGCCGATTGCTGTCGCCGCCATATTCAGGAAGGTCACATGGAAGCCCATACAGCATACCTTTGTCGGCAACATGAGTCTCGTTCGCAGGTAACCTATCTGAATGCAGTGCCGCCGGGTTTTCCCGGCGGCACTTTTCTTTCTCATAGCCCCTCATTAAGAATACGGTATATACTCTCCATGTCGAGGTTAATCCTTACGGCATCGGCGAGCAGGTCGTACTGCTTTTCCTTATACTCTTTAATGTCAAAAACACTTATGCTTTCCGGGTCTATGCCGCGCCTTTTACAGAGTGAAACCACAATACCCCTTCGGCAGTCCTCAGAATCGAAGAAGCCGTGCATATAGCAGCCGTAAACATCGGCATTCCAGCAGCCGTCTAAAGAGCCGTCGTCAAGCTTCAAAAGAGGCCTAGCCTCCTCAAGATGAGTTGTTCTTCCCATGTGTATCTCATAGCCCTCCACACGCCTGCCGGAAAGGCCATCGAGCACGCCCCCCGCCTGTAAGACTGTGCCGCCAATCTGAACCCGCCGCTTCTCATTATGAAACTCGGTCATTATTGGCAACAGACCGAGGCCCTCCACACTGCCCCCGCCTTCAGTTTCCAGAGGGTCGTCAATTCTCTGCCCTAGCATTTGATAGCCGCCGCATATTCCAAAAATGACGCAGCCTTTTGATGCGCGCTGCTTAATCGCCGCCTCCAGTCCGCTTTGACGAAGCCAGAGCAGGTCTGAAATCGTGTTCTTGGTTCCGGGCAGGATTATCATATCAGGATGGCCGAGCTCGGCGGGTCTGCGCACATATCTCAGGGATACGCCCTCCGTCGCCTCCAGGGCGGCGAAGTCGGTGAAGTTCGATATTTTGGGAAGGCGGATAACCGCTATATCTAAAACGCCGGTGTCGCCGGAACGGACAAATCTTTCGCTCAGGCTGTCCTCGTCGTCTATGTCCACGTCTATAAAGGGCATGACACCCAAAACGGGCGTGGAGCAGCGTTGCCTGAAAAGCTCAATCCCGGGCTTTAGTATCTCCACATCTCCGCGGAACTTGTTGATTATCAGGCCCTTGACCATCTCCCGTTCTTCCTTGTCAAGCAGCTCAAGCGTGCCGTAGAGCTGGGCGAAAACACCGCCCCTGTCAATATCGCCCGCGAGGAGAACCGGCGACCTTGCTATGCGCGCCATACCCATGTTGACCATATCGTCGTCTTTAAGGTTAATTTCTGCAGGGCTCCCCGCACCCTCCAGAACGATGATGTCATACTGCGAGGAGAGCGTCTCGTAGGCCGATATAATCTCCGGCAGGATTCTTTTCTTAATTTTGTAATACTCCGCAGCCCCCATGTTGCCGAGGACCTCACCATTTACTATGACCTGTGAGCCCATGTTAGTAACAGGCTTTAAAAGCACCGGGTTCATAAGCACGCTCGGCTCTATGCCGCAGGCCTCGGCCTGGACTACCTGCGCCCTGCCCATCTCCAGCCCCTCCTTAGTGATAAAGGAGTTGAGCGCCATGTTCTGGGATTTGAAGGGCGCGACTGAGTAGCCATCTTGGCGGAACACCCTGCAAAGACCTGCCGTTAACAGGCTTTTACCCGCGTTTGACATTGTGCCCTGTATCATTATGGATTTTGCCTTTGCCATAATTCTCCTTATTACCGCCCGCAGGCGGCTGCCGCAGTCGAGGTGAGCGGCCGACCTAAATGTTATATAGACTTATTATTCTGAAAATTACGGGCTTTATTAACGAAATTCACGCCCGTCTCGGGTGCGGCATAGAGGTAGAGGTGCGGAAATCCGGCGTATAAGGAACCGCTTGCGTGAGCGCAGTCCCATTCTATATCCTTCGCGGCTTTTTTCGCCCTGAAATCCTCACCGCAGGCAGTGCTGTCCCAGTAGTGGAACTCATGCACGCGGAAGCTCCCGCCCTGTTCGCATAAGAGGTTATCCTTTTTCGCCGTGAGCGTCAGGTACCCGAAGCGGATAAGCTGCTCCGTGGGGAAGGCCACGCCCTTTATTACGCCGACCATCTCATGGCCTGTCCCCACGGAATCGGCAAGGCGCTCGTGCAGGTACATAAAGCCCCCGCACTCGGCTATGGTGGGCAGGCCCGAATCGATAGCAGCTTTTATGCTCCGGAGCATACTCTTGTTCTGCGCCAGTCTCCTGGCATAAAGCTCGGGGTATCCGCCGCAGAGCCAAAGTCCACCGATGTCGGGCGGCAGAGCTTCGTCCCTGAGCGGGCTGAAATAGACT